>DATFLK010000091.1:0-3279 GCA_035267815.1 Mariprofundaceae bacterium
CCGCCACCAGATCGACGACATACCCCTTCAGTTCCGGCGACATATAGACCTTCCGAATCCCCCGACGCAGGGCAAACACATCGTTCGGATGGATCACAGGCTTGAGCGGTGCCTCTTCGACACCCTCTTCATGCATCTCCAAAATCTCCAGTTCGTCATCCCTGTTCGGATAATCCAGCCGGATCATCATGACAAAGCGATCCATCTGAGCCTCGGGAAGAGGAAAGGTACCCTCATTCTCCACCGGATTCTGTGTAGCAATGACCCAGAACAGTTCCGGCAGGGCATAGGTCGTATTGCCCACCGTCACCTGTCGCTCCTGCATGGCCTCCAGAAGCGCCGATTGCACCTTGGCCGGTGCCCGATTGATCTCATCGGTCAGGACAATGGAGTGAAAGAGCGGTCCGCGGACAAACTCGAATGTGGCGGTCTCGGCCCGGAACACCTCGGTACCAATCAAGTCACCTGGCAGAAGATCAGGCGTAAACTGGATACGATGGAAATCGGCGTCGATGCAGTCGGCGATCGCCCTGACCGCCGTCGTCTTAGCCAAACCCGGCGGGCCCTCGAGAAGGAGGTGACCACCGACCAGCAGACCGATCAGCATGCGGTCGATCACATCGACCTGCCCAACAACACGTTGAGCGATACTCTGTCGCAGATCTGCCAGCACTGACAGATTCAGACTGTTATCCGGTGTCCCGACGGTTTCGGGCTCCTGTAAATCCTGCATTGGCCGATCCTAGAAGGGGCCGCAACTTTGTGCAAATCAAGCGCCCATGGGCGGCGCTTGGGCGTATCGCCCGGATGATATAGTATGGTTCCATACAGGAGGAGAGATGTCACGCCAGCCAATCACCAAAGCCATCTGGAAAACCATGATATGGCGCTACGGCATTGCCAGCGCAATCGGCCTGCTGATGTGCATCTTCTTTTTCAATCGCCTCTACTACCTTCACGCCGGCGAGGCGATCCCTTCATGGCTCATCGCAGGCGCATCGGTTGGCGGCCTAATGCTGCTGGGCGGCCTGTTTGGCATGTCGATCTCGCTCCTCTTTCACCTGGGACACAAGGAGTAACGACAAGTACTAGCGGCTGCTAGTTACATCCCGCATTCACTGTTATCATGCCGCCTCCGATCCACAGAGGGGGTTACGGAACATGCAAAAGCTCATGAACATCCCACCAAGATATGTTGGTCTTGCCACTCTCTGCCTGCTGACACTCGTCTATCTTGTACTGTTCCGCTACGATCTCTACGGTATCGACGAGGAAGCTGCACGCGGCCTGCTGCTCGACTGGTCGGTCGGATCGAAAACGCTCAGCCCCGTTGCCGTGCTTGGTTTCCCCGATATGCGCGCTCTGCTGTTTGCCCCTCTGAATGTTCACTGGATCGGCAGCCTGACGGCGGTCAAGGTGCTCACCATGTACCTGACCTTCGCCACGGCACTAATGATCTATCGCTGGGCCGAGCAAAACATCGATGACGAAACAGCCCTCTTTGCCACCGGTCTTTGGTTGATCGCGCCGCTGACGATCTCTCAGGTCGACAGTCTCGGCGCCGGCAACTTTCTCGTGCTGTCGGCCGTGACGATCTACTGGATCGAGAAGCATTTCCGGGCGACGTCACAGGTCATATCCGGATACTATTTCATACTGCTGCTGTTGATCGCATTCGCGGTCAGCATGCACCCTGCCGGACTCGGCATTGCGGCAGCTGTGGCATGGTCCTGGGTGCGCGACAACGGAGGCAGCCCACGCAAGCGCAACATACTGTTTGCCGGTATGACCGCCATGATCTTTTTCGTGCTCGTCAGCCGCATGGGCTGGCCGGGTGTGGAGGTGATCACCAACCCCCTGCCAGCCCTCTCCAACGCCGTTACAGGCCCCATCTTCGAGAAGCCGCTGGTCGGCTTTGGCCTGCTTGCAACCGGTTTACTGATTCTATCCATCGTCGCAGCCATCAGCCGGAAGATGGACCTTCTCTCATTCATGCTGGTGCTGGGAATCATCTTCGGCCTGCTGGCCCCCGACGACTCATGGGGAGAGCTTGTGCTCACCATGATCCTTTTCGAAGGCATCGCCGCCCTGATCGCACTGAACTCACGTCTTAGCAGCACCAACCTGGCCGCCCGGCGTGGTCTGGTGGCTTTGGCCGTCGTCCTGTTGTCGAGCATCTTCATGCTCATGGACAAACAGCGCTACTACTTCATTCACGAACACCGACTCAACGGCAGCGATGAACTGATCGAGGCCATGGTGAAAATTCTTCCGGACGAATCGCCCTCGACGCTGATCGCAAGCCAATGGCCCGGCCGGACCATGCTGGCCACACGCCGGGGCACCCTGCCCCTGCCTCCGGTCAAGAAAGGCGGGGATGAGGACCGCGAAACATTCCTGCAACGGACCCACGGCATCTCATACATGCTTTTCGACCATCACGACAAGGATAACGCAGCATTGGTACGCCAGGTTGCCCGACTCAGCGACCGTATCAAGACAGTCGTGGTGAAGCCGGGCGGGGTTATCGTCAAGATGCCTTCACCGAAGAACCCGGACGCAAAACCGACTTCTCACCACCATCCATAATCAAAAAAAGGGGCCGTTGGGCCCCTTCATCTGTCCAGTAATTGTCTCAAACCAAACATCACGACTGGTAGGGTAGGCACCAGCCTACTGTGGAAGTACCCCTGCTCACGCCGAGACCGTAGATAGGAAGTTGGTGATCCTCAAAGGCTCCTCCAGAAGGGCTCTGTAAAGCCCCTCCTTCTTTCATCCGGAACAGGCGAGCTCACAGGGCCCTGAATCCCGTTTACCGGTTCAAGCACCCTGCTTACCCTACCTCTTGAGCTGATGGCATCACATCCCGTTGCCCGATCAGTCAATATCGGAAGGATGGCAGATGTTCGGAGCACACCATTGGATGCATCTGTGACCGAGATGTATGCGACAAACCGGACATAGCCGATGCAATCAGGAGCTACCAGAATATATATTAGGGGCTGTCCCAGATAATGCATAATTTGTATTGTCGGGGCAGTGATGAGGAAGAGTCGATTAAGTTGGCATAAGCAGAGCAGATTGATTGAGCATTTTGTGGCTGGCACGACGGCTAGGTGCGCTGCGGATTTGATTGGAGTGAACCGTAAAACATCGGCTTATTACTACCATCGTCTGCGGGTTCTCATCAGTGAGAGGCTTGAGCAGGAGAGTGCCGAGTTTCTCGGCGGAGAGATTGAGGTTGATGAGAGCTATTTTGGTGGGAGACGGAAAGGGAAA
>DATFLK010000092.1:0-42891 GCA_035267815.1 Mariprofundaceae bacterium
CCCATCTTTGTCGAACGCAAAGACTCTGAATGAAATATTTGGAGATGGGATTTTAAATACATCGTGGGGAATGTCTTTTGCTGAAGTAAAGGCAAAGTATCCGTCTGGAAAGAAGCAAGAAGCCATGGGAACGGTGCGTTATTTTATACATGACGGTAGAACATTATTTGGTATTGCGCGTAGCAAGAATGACTACATTGGATTTATTTTTAATTCTGCCGGCAAGCTGAGTAGCGTCTCAATTGGAATGCCATCAGGCACTGGGGATGTCGAAAAGACTCAAAATGCAATTACATCCTCAGTAGGTATCACGCCAGTTTCAACAAAGGATATTCATGGGTTCCCTGTTACTCGGTGGGCTGACGGTTTGGGCTTGTTATCGACTTAATGGAAACTTCGGGAATATTGTCTAGAAACGTAACGCTGATGATTGAGAAAAAACCTACACCGTCAAATACTTCGAAGAAGGATCTAGGATTTTGATTTTCAGGTAGTGGGCTATCCTCGAAATGGTAAGCGCGCATCTGTATGTCCTTTTCTGGGCGGTATGCTTTCGAGGTTAGTCCGGCCACATGACGTATGTGAAAGGGAGGGATCATGAAAAGATTGATAGTGGTCGTAATGGGGTTGCTCGCTAGTACATCGGTTGCTCAAGCCGGGACTGTCATCAATGCAGCGCCGGTGAAGGTCTACCAGGCCGCTGAAAAAGTGGCGCTGGATCTTGGGGCAATGCCATCAGTTACCAACGATACACTCATGTATTTCAAAACCGATCCAGTCACCCTTAAACCTACGGCCAAGCAATGCGATTGCGGTAGTATGTTTGGAATCCCATATGTTAAAGACAGCCGCACAATGGCCAATGTTTCCTATAAGGTCATAGTTAAAGCGGCAACCAAGGGAGACTCCGAGATTGACGTGACGACGAGCATCGATGGGTATTATGATGAAAGCCGAAATAGCATCTCAAATTTCATGTCAGATAAGCGAGGGACTCGGAGCAAGACGCTTGATTGCAAAAGCACCGGAGCGTTTGAAGCCGCTTTTATCCGCAAGGTGAAGGGCGAACTTAGCAATAAAAAGTAGGGCCTGTGTGTTCGGCTTTTATTAGGTGTAGCGTTCTGTTGTTCCATAGGCATGTTGCTGCCGGTTGAGATAAAATGAGCTAGGACAAGGTGGGTAAACGACCATCTGTTGGTATTTATGTTGGTATTTTTCAATATCGAATAAGGTAAATGCATATATATTGGCTTGATAGCATGGTAATTCGAGTCCCCTTGGGACCAGGCAGAGGCCCGTCAGGGGCTGACCGGAACCCGGAAGCTAATGCTTCCGGGTTTTTTGTGCCTGTTCCAGTGACAATCCGGTGTTTACTTCCATTTTGAGCTGGGAACCGGCAGGTGCATGGCTGTGTTCTTGACCGACCGCGGCATGTCCGGGAAGAAGTCGATGCCGGTCATGGCCTCGATCTTCGCTACAGAGACCACGTTGAAATGGTCGGTCCTTTTGTTGAAGACGACATATGCTGCCGCCTGATGGCTGTGGGGATCATAGATGATCTTGAACAGCTTGGTCGGGACGCGTGTGCCATCTTTCAGGGCATCCTTCACCTCGTTGGTGAAGACCGGTCCGGTGATCACATAGATATCGCCCTTGGTCAGCGCCAGGTGCCGGGTGGTTCCCTCGATCCACCGCCAGATATCACGGTTGTTCCAGCAGTTCTGCGGTATCACATTGGCCATTGAGAAGGACTGAGCAACCGCTTGCTGTGAGGTGAAGTCCTCGGCTGGTGCCAGTGTGCCGGGATCGTATGCCGACTTTTCATATGTGGCCGCACTGCTGCGTACTGCGACCGGTAGGCGCGTTTCGGCATGGAAATCGCCCTTGTCGTCGACGGAGTGCGCCTTTCGGATCCGGTCTGCCGTCAGATGCTCGGCGGTCCAGAGGGGAGTGCGTGTGATCCCGGAGTAGGCGGCTGCATATCCATCGAAGCAGAGCTCGGTGACCTTTTGGGCCCGGTCGACCTGTTTGATCTCCGGGGCCTGGTTGTCGAGATACTGATTGTTACAGTGGTTTGAACGGGCAAAGGCCGAGTGCTCGCCGAATGCCAGTGAGAAAAGGGCGAGGGACAGGGCCATTGCGATATGGTTCGGACGGATATGTTCGAGCTGGTTGCGCATCATGATGCTGCTCTCCTAATGGAATCAAATATATCCTCCTCCACAATACCCCATTGCCAAGATATACAAGTGCCTTATATCACCAAACCGGACACCTGCAAGTTAATCTTCATTCATCTTTCCGTGTGCAGCCAAGCGTGTCCTTTGCGTGGCTTTGTATGGCGTCCGGTGGGATAAGTGCATCTTGACGATTCTCTTATGTGTTATGCAATAGGGACTGCGGGTGGTTGTTTCAACCCCTGATGGACACATCGGGCACGGATCATTATATTGCCGCCCCGTGCATGCGGCATGCTCGCGGGTGGCTGTCATGGCACTCTTTTGGGCCGGTAGCTCAGTTGGTAGAGCAGCAGACTTTTAATCTGCGGGTCACTGGTTCGAGACCAGTCCGGCTCACCAGTTCGTCAAGAGGGGCTTTGCCCCTCTTTTTCTTTGGGGCTGTAGTAGCTAAGGCCTAGCTGTTTGTCTGTTTATACCAATATTTTAGCTGCTTTAGAAGGTCTGCATGGTTGCCTCCATTGAAGCGCCATTCACACTCCTTCAGAAACCAGTAGAAATTGTCCTGCTTGATACCGTTGTATCGTCGCATGTGACGCTTTGCCTAGTTCCAGAAATTCTCGATCCCGTTGATATGATTTTGCTTGTGTGCGAAGAGCTTTGAATGGTTGATCCGACGGTGGTGGAAGTCCGATATATCCAGTGCATTGTATGAGCCTAATGCGTCCGTATAGACGACACTGTCCGGCTCAACCTTCTCCTCGATGATTGGCAGCAGGGTCTCTGTTCTGGCGTTGGGAATGATCGCCGTATAGACCTTGCCACCTCGCTTCAGCAGGCCAAATACAGCCACTTTCCCTGCCGCACCGCGTCCGCGTTTACCCTTGCGGACGCCACCGAAATAGCTCTCGTCAGCTTCGACTTCGCCACTGAGCTGGTAACTCGGAAGCTTGCTCGCAATGAGATGGCGAAGACGCATGAAAAAGCGGGCCGATGTGTTGGATTGAACGCCTACGATCTCGGCTGCTGCTCTCGCTGTACTACCGGCAACAAAGTGCTCAATCAGCCTGCTTTGCTGGCGTGGACTAAGTCTGCTTTTCCGAGTCTGCATCGTAGCCACAATAGAACCTCCTACGGTCCTTAGCTACTACAGCCCCTTTTCTTTTGCCGAATCTAGAGAATGTAGCGCGACAGGTCTTCGTCGTCGCTGATGTCCTTCAGCTGTTCGCGGACGAATGCCTCGTCCACGACCAGTGTTTTGCTGGAGAGATCCGGTGCGCGGTAACTGACATCCTCGAGAACCCGCTCCAGCAGGGTATGTAGTCGGCGTGCTCCGATGTTCTCGGTCTGCTCGTTGACATGGACGGCCAAGCGGGCGATCTCGGCGATGCCATTTTCCGTGAATTCTACCTTCAGCCCTTCCGTCGCCATTAGGGCAACATACTGGCGTGTCAGTGCGTTCTCCGGTTCCGTCAGGATGCGTCGGAAGTCCTCTTCGTTCAGTGCTGTCATTGAGACACGGATGGGGAATCGTCCCTGCAGTTCCGGGATCAGGTCGGACGGCTTGGCCAGATGAAAGGCGCCAGAGGCGATGAAGAGGATATGGTCCGTGTTGACTGTACCGTTGCGGGTGTTGACGGTGGTGCCTTCGACCAGCGGCAGCAGATCGCGCTGGACACCCTCCCGCGAGATGTCGCCGTCCTTGCCCTCGCGGTGGGTGATCTTGTCCATCTCGTCGAGGAAGACGATACCACTGTTCTCGGCGCGGGCGATGGCCTCCTCCTTGATCCGTTCCATGTCGAGCATGCGATTGGCCTCTTCCTGCTGCAGATACTTCAGGGCATCGCGCACTGGCATTTTGCGTCGTTTGCGTTTGTCGCCCAGTAGGTTGCCAAACATGTCTTTCATGCTCAGGTCCAACTCCTCACTTCCTTGGTTGGAGAAGACCTGCAGCATTGGCGCCTGCGGCGAGGTGGCGACCTCGATCTCCACCTGGCGATCATTCAGTTCCCCGAGACGCAATTTGTGGCGCATCTTTTCACGCGAATCGCGGCTGACATTGGCTGGAGGGGCATCGGCGGAGACCGGGCCCGATGGCGGCACCGGATGGGGGATCAGGATGTCCAGAAGACGATCCTCAGCAGCCTCTTCGGCGCGGTTCTGAACCTGCGACAGGTGCTCCTCTTGGACAATCTTGATGGCCATGTCGACGAGGTCGCGTACGATCGATTCCACATCGCGTCCGACGTAGCCCACCTCGGTGTATTTGGTCGCCTCCACCTTGATGAAGGGAGCCCTTGCTAGGCGAGCCAGCCGCCGGGCAATCTCGGTTTTTCCCACGCCAGTGGGGCCGATCATCAGGATGTTCTTGGGTGTAATTTCCTCGCGCATAGGGGAGGGGACCTGTTGGCGCCGCCAGCGGTTGCGCAGGGCGATGGCCACGGCGCGCTTGGCATCATTCTGGCCGATGATGTAGCGATCTAGCTCGGATTCGATCTCACGCGGGGTCATGGTTTCACTCACGCCTTGCTGCCTCCGTCGATGGTTTCAACGCGGATCTCCGAATTGGTGTAGATACAGATGTCGGCGGCGATCCGCATCGCTTCGCGCACGATCTTCTCGGCATCCATTTCGGTATGCCGCTGCAGCGCGGTGGCAGCGGCCTTGGCATAGGCGCCGCCCGAGCCGATGGCGGCCACTGCCTCATCCGGCTCCAGGACATCACCTGTGCCGGAGATGAGCAGGATGCGCTCCCTGTCGGCTACGATCATCATCGCTTCGAGCTTGCGCAGGTAGCGGTCGGTACGCCACTCCTTGGCCAGCGCCACGGCGGCGCGGGTTAGGTTGCCACCATGTTCGTCCAGCTTGGCCTCGAAACGCTCGAAGAGGTTCATGGCATCGGCGGTGGAGCCGGCGAAACCGGCAAGAATGGCACCATCCCGGATAGAGCGGACCTTGCGCGCGCCGTGCTTGATCACCGTGTCGCCCAATGTCACCTGGCCGTCGCCGGCAATAGCGGTCCGGCCGTTTTTGTGAACACAGCAGATGGTGGTGCCGCGCATGCCGGGTTTTCGTTGTGGTTCACTCATAGGCTTCTACCCTCTCAATGCTGGACGGGAGGTCGTCGACCGAAGGATGTGCCGCCTGACCCTTTGGCGCAACCACCCATTTGATGTGCCGGCAGCCCTCCGAATCGCGATGTTCGGGGTGGATGTCGCCATTTCGGGGATTGACGAAACGGCGATGTGGGCTTAAGTTGCGCCGCCTTTTAAATGGCACGATCATACGGACGGAAGAGCCGGGGCGTAGCGCAGCCTGGTAGCGCATCTGGTTTGGGACCAGAGGGTCGGGAGTTCGAATCTCTCCGCCCCGACCATTTTTCCGCCAGTGGGTCGCAACCGGGACGCGTCTGGCGAGCGCCTGTAGCTCAACAGGATAGAGCAACGGCCTTCTAAGCCGTAGGTTGCAGGTTCGAGCCCTGCCAGGCGCGCCATATGATCGGTCATGGCTACGGTGGATGTAGCTCAATGGTAGAGCCCCGGCTTGTGGTGCCGGTGGTTGTGGGTTCGAGTCCCATCATCCACCCCAGTTTTGGAAGTGAAGTTGCAAGTCGCATGAGTATGCATATGATTCGCTTCGGCGGGCCGTTAGCTCAGTTGGTAGAGCAGCTGACTCTTAATCAGCGGGTCGAAGGTTCGAGCCCTTCACGGCCCACCATATGTGCGAGGGAGCAAGGTTGCCTTGCTCCCTTCTTTTTTTGCGCGAGGGGGATAGGGAAGCCTGGCATGATCACAATGCGAGAGTGGCGGAACTGGTAGACGCGCAGGATTTAGGTTCCTGTACCTTTTGGTGTGGGGGTTCGACTCCCCCCTCTCGTACCAGTTTGGCGCGATGGCGCCGGAACAACTGAGGAAAACTAGAAAGTGGGGCGTCCGCCCCGGTTCGGAGGAAAAACATGATTCAGACGGAAGTAAAAGAGCTGGGACCGAATGAGTATGACGTGCGTGTCCATGTAGCCGATACCGATTACGCAGAGGTGTACGAGCGTCAGGTCCAGAGAGTGGCGGCACAGGCCAGCCTGCCGGGATTCCGCCCCGGCAAACTGCCCCGCAATGTCGTGGAACAGCAGTTCGGCGCCAAGCTTCGCGAAGAGACCGTCTCCGAGCTGGTGCAGGCGAACTATGCCGAGGCGATCGAGTCCAGCGGCCTTACGCCGGCCGTACAGCCCGAGCTTGATGTGCCGGAGATTCAGCCGGCATCCGGTTTCGATTTTACCCTCAAGGTGGTGACATGGCCGGACGTGGAACCGAAAGCGCTCGACAAGCTCTCATTCACCCGTACCGAGGTCGAGGTGACCGATGCCGATGTGCAGGGCGTGGTGGATCGCCTGATGAAGGGCGAGGTGAGTTACGAGCCGCAGGAGGATCGTGAGGCGGAGCATGGTGACGAGTTGCATATCGATTTCACCGGCTACGTTGGCGACGAGCCTTTCGAGGGTGGTCAGGGCGAGAATATGCGCATGGTCTTGGGCGAGGGACGTTTCCTACCCGATTTCGAAGAGGGGCTGAAGGGTGCTAAGGTCGGAGAGGAGCGCTCCTTCCATGTGCAGTTCCCCGACGATTACGGCCATGCGCCGCTGGCCGGCCAGAAGGCCCGCTTCGATGCTCAGGTCCGGCAGGTGGCCGTGCCATCGCAGGCGGAGGATGAAGAGGCGCTGGCGAAGATGCTCGGGTTCGACAGCCTTGATGCATTGAAGAGTGATATCCGAGAGAAGTTGGAAGGGCAGGCAGAGCAGGCTGCGTACGAATCGAACCGCAAAGCGATGTTCGATGCATTGATCGAAGCCAATAGTCTCGAATTGCCGGAGCCGCTGGTGCGTCAGGACATGCGTCAGACGATGACGCGCGTTGCCAAGTCAATGCGCGAGCAGGGGCAGGATCCGACGAATGAACAGTTCGAGCAGCAGGAGTTTCAGAATGCCCTGCGTGAGAACTCCGAATACAGCCTGAAGGTTTCTCTGCTGCTGCAGTCGGTGCGCGAGCAGGGGAAGCTAGAGGTCTCCGACAGCGAGCTGGAGGCGGAGCTCGACAAGCAGGCCGAGCAGTACCCCGAGGAGCAGCGCGAGCAGTTCAAGCAGTGGATGCATTCCCAGCGCGAGCAGGTCGAGGGACTGCGCAACGGATTGCTTGAGAAAAAATGTGTAGAGTTCATGATGTCCAAGGCGAAGGCCAAGACGGAAAGCATGAACCTGTCCGAATGGCAGGCCAAACAGGATGAGATGAAGGAGGCCGCATGAATTTGGTGCCAATGGTTATCGAACAGACGTCCAGAGGGGAACGCTCTTTCGATATCTACTCGCGGCTGCTGAAGGAACGGATCATCTTCATGACGGGTGCCGTGGACGACAATATGGCCAATCTAGTGACGGCACAGTTGCTGTTTCTCGAATCCGAGGCGCCGGACAAGGATATCTATCTCTATATCAACAGTCCCGGCGGCATGGTTACCGCCGGTCTGGCGATTTACGATACCATGCAGTACATCCGCTGTGATGTGGCCACGCTCTGTATCGGGCAGGCCGCCAGTATGGGAGCGCACCTTCTGGCCGCGGGCACGGCCGGCAAACGTTTCGCACTCCCCAATGCACGCATCATGATCCATCAGCCGCTGGGTGGTTTTCAGGGGCAGGCGACCGATATCGAGATCCACGCCCGCGAAATCCTGAAACTGAAAGAGCGGATGAACGAGATGATGGCCCAACACACGGGGCAGAGCATTGAGAAGATTAGCGAGGATGTGGAGCGTGATTTCTTCTTGACCGCCGAGGAGGCGCGCGATTACGGTTTAATCGACGAAGTGCTGACCAAGCGCCCCGAGGCCCTGCAGGTCTCTGGAGCTGGAGGTAAGGATGGGAACGGAAAACAGTAGCGGGGACTCAACCCTTTATTGTTCCTTTTGCGGTAAAAGCCAGCATGATGTGAAGAAGCTGATTGCCGGGCCGACCGTCTTTATCTGCGATGAGTGTATCGAGCTGTGCAACGAAATCATCCAGGAGGAACTTCCGTCCGATGAGGATGCTTCGGGAAAGCGCGAAGGCAGCATTCCCATGCCGCAGGAGATCAAGGCCTTTCTCGATGATTATGTGATCGGTCAGGAGCAGTCCAAGCGGATGCTGTCGGTGGCTGTCTATAACCATTACAAACGCGTCGAACACAATAAGCAGGGCGATGTCGAAATCGCCAAGAGTAATGTGCTTCTGCTGGGGCCGACCGGTTGCGGTAAGACACTGCTTGCGCAGACTCTGGCGCGTCTGTTTGATGTTCCTTTTACGATGGCCGATGCCACCACGCTGACCGAGGCGGGCTACGTCGGCGAGGATGTCGAGAATATCATCCTGAAATTGTTGCAGGCCGCGGATTATGATGTGGACAAGGCCCAGCGCGGTATTGTCTATATCGACGAGGTTGACAAGCTGTCGCGCAAGGCGGATTCGCCGTCGATTACCCGTGATGTCTCCGGTGAGGGGGTGCAGCAGGCGCTTCTGAAGCTGATCGAGGGCACGGTGGCTGCCGTGCCGCCTCAGGGGGGGCGTAAGCACCCACAGCAGGAGTTTCTGCAGGTGGATACTACCAATATCCTGTTCGTGCTCGGTGGGGCGTTTGCCGGTCTGGAGAAACTGATCGAGAGTCGAAGCGAAAAGCGTTCCATCGGGTTCGGCGCCAAGGTCAGTAGCGTCTCTGAGCGCGATATCGGCGATGTCCTGAGTCAGGTGGAACCGGAGGATCTGATCCAGTATGGCCTGATTCCGGAGCTGGTCGGCCGTCTGCCCGTGGTGGCGACATTGCACCAGCTCGACAAAGAGGCACTGCTCAAGATTCTGGTCGAGCCCAAGAACGCCTTGGTTAAACAGTACAAAGCACTGCTGGCGTACGATGGTGTTGATCTGACGTTCAGCGATGATGCGCTTGAGGCGATTGCCGACAAGGCGATCGCTCGCAAAACCGGTGCGCGCGGTCTGCGTGCCATCATGGAATCGGTGATGCTTGACGTCATGTATGACATTCCGTCGCTGGGCAATGTCGAGAAGTGCCTGATCAATGGCGATGTAGTCCAAGGTAAGGGCAAGCCGATGCTGGTGTTCGACAGGGAAGATTCCGTCGCCGAGGGCGGTCAGTAAACGGCGCCTCTCTGTCCGGTACTCCGGAACCGGAGTGCTTCCATCTGTACGCGGGGCGTGTTCTGCGATAAGCTCAAAACAGTATTGTTGCTGCATCGGGATGTGGCCCAGCGCTGCATGGCTGCGGGCAGAGACCCGGCCGTAGATGCGCGATAAAGGAGATATTCATGGCTGAATGGACGAACGATTCGGATAAGTCGACAGCGAGCTCGGGTTGCCTGCCTGTATTGCCGCTGCGCGATATCGTCGTATTTCCTCACATGATCGTGCCGCTCTTTGTCGGTCGCGACAAGTCCGTCCATGCCCTGGAAGAGGTGATGCACAGCGACAAGCAGATCCTGCTGCTGGCCCAGAAGGATCCCACACAGGATGACCCGGCGGAAGATGGCCTTTACCGGGTCGGAACCGTAGGCAATATTCTGCAGCTTCTGAAGCTTCCCGACGGCACCATCAAGGTGCTGGTTGAGGGGGGCGCACGTGTTGAGGCGAGCCACCTTGAGGTCGGGGAGTCGTCGCTGCGCGCCGACTATCAGGTGATCGACGAGGTTGTGGAGGATGAACGCGAACTGGATGCTATTGCCAAGAGTGTGATGCAGCAGTTCGAGAATTACGTGAAACTGAATCGCAAGATGCCGCCGGAAGTGATGGTGTCGCTTTCGGGGATCGATGACGTCAGTAAGCTTTCGGACACGATTGCCGCGCATCTGAATCTCAAGCTGGAGGACAAGCAGAAGTTGCTCGAAATCCAGGGCGTGGCCGCGCGTCTGGAGCGCCTGTATGCCTATATGCAGGACGAGATGGAGATGCTGCAGGTCGAGAAGCGCATTCGCACGCGCGTTAAGCGGCAGATGGAAAAGTCCCAGCGCGAGTATTATCTGACCGAACAGATGAAAGCGATCCAGAAGGAGCTCGGCGAAGGCGGCGAAGAGCAGGGTGAGCTGGAGGAGCTGGAGGCCAAGATCGGTTCGGTCGGCATGAGCAAGGAGGCTGAGGCGAAGGCTCGGGCCGAATTGAAGAAGCTGAAGATGATGCCGGCCATGAGCGCCGAAGCGACGGTGGTACGCAACTACCTCGATTGGCTAGTCTCCATCCCCTGGAGTAAACGGAGTCGTGTGCGTCGTGACCTTCCGACCGCCGAGCGCGTGCTCAACGAAGACCATTATGGCCTGGAGAAGGTGAAGGAACGTATTCTCGAGTATCTGGCTGTGCTGCAACTGGTTCGCAAGATGAAGGGGCCTGTGCTCTGTTTTGCCGGGCCGCCGGGGGTCGGTAAGACCTCACTGGGAAGATCCATCGCCCGTGCCACGCGGCGGAAGTTCGTGCGTATGAGCCTGGGCGGTGTGCGGGATGAGGCCGAGATCCGGGGGCACCGCCGTACCTATATCGGTTCCCTGCCGGGTAAGATCGTTCAGTCGATGAAAAAGGCCGGCACCCGAAATCCGCTGATTCTGCTGGATGAGATCGACAAGCTCGGGGCCGATTTCCGTGGCGATCCCTCGTCCGCCCTGCTTGAGGTGCTGGATCCGGAGCAGAATCATACCTTTAACGACCACTACCTTGAGCTGGACTACGACCTCTCCGAGGTTATGTTCATTACCACGGCGAATAGCCTGAATATCCCGGCGCCACTGCTCGATCGTATGGAGATTATCCGTATTCCGGGCTATACCGAGGACGAGAAGAGAGCGATCGCCACCCGTTATCTGCTGCCCAAACAGCTGAAGGATCATGGGCTGAAGCCGAACCAGCTTTCGGTCGATGATGAGGCGATTCTTTACATGATCCGCCACTATACCCGCGAGGCGGGTGTGCGGAGTCTGGAGCGTGTACTGGCCAAGCTTTGCCGCAAGGCAGCCAAAAAGTGGCTCTCCTCCAAATCCCGCAGGAAGATTCGGGTACGCAGCGAGGATGTCGAACAGTATCTGGGTGTGGAGCAGTACCGTTACGGCATGGCGGAGCAGGAGGACCAAATTGGTGTCGTGACCGGGTTGGCCTGGACCGAGACCGGTGGCGATCTGCTGCAGATCGAGACGGCGTTGATGCCGGGCAAGGGCAAGCTGACGGTGACCGGGCAGCTGGGCGATGTGATGCAGGAGTCGGTCCGGGCCGCCTTGACCTATGTGCGCTCCCGTGCCGACCAGCTCGGCCTGAAACCCGATTTCCACCAGAAGGTCGATATCCATGTCCACGTGCCCGAGGGCGCCATTCCCAAGGATGGTCCTTCGGCCGGCTTGGCCATGGCGACTTCGATGGTCAGCGCGCTGACCGGCATTCCGGTGAAGCGGACCGTATGTATGACCGGTGAGATTACTCTTCGCGGCAAGGCGCTGCCGATCGGCGGGCTAAAAGAGAAGTTGCTGGCAGCACGACGTGGGGGCTTGACGGAAGCAGTCATTCCTGAGGAGAATGCCAAGGACCTCAAGGAAATACCTGACAATGTACTAAAGGGCCTTACAGTCCATACAGTGTCGCATATGGATGAGGTTGTGGAGCATGCACTGGTCCGGCTTCCGGCTGAGATGCGAGTGTCGCCCGGTTATGTTCCACCTGTGGTTGAAGGCATCCATGTTGACGGGGTACCGACGACACATTAAAAAATCAGTTGACAGTGGATGGGGTAGCGCACGTAGAGTTACCATCATCTAATTCTTGCTTCGGGAGGAAACATTGAATAAGGCAGATTTGGTTAATCATGTGGCTGCTTCGGCTGGCCTGAGTAAAGTCTCGGCTTCGGATGCCGTTGAAGCTGTGATCGGGGGGATTACGGGATCGCTGAAGAAGGGCGACTCTGTGAGTCTGGTAGGCTTTGGTACATTTTCTGTGGCGGAGCGTGCGGCACGTACGGCGCGCAATCCACGCACGGGCGAAACTATTAACGTGGCAGCCTCCAAGGCTCCGAAGTTCAAGGCCGGCAAGGGTCTCAAGGACGCCGTTAAGTAAGAGCCCTTTTGGACAGCTGATGCTGTCCGTTTGTTGCAGGAGATACCAAATCCATCCAGGGCAGTTGCACGAATTGTCCTGGATGGATTTTCTCACTCCGTTAAGTTAAATGATGGTGAACATGGATTGCTTCTGGTATGATCCCGCCACCTTGATGCAGGTGGTGCGCAATTCCTGCATGTCGCCATCAGAGGCGACGGGCGAATAGCTCAGCTGGGAGAGCAACGGCCTTACAAGCCGTAGGTCACAGGTTCGATCCCTGTTTCGCCCACCATGTTGTTGTATTAAATAGATGTATACATCCTCGGACATAGCGAAGGATGCTCATGGAGCGGTAGTTCAGCTGGTTAGAATGCCGGCCTGTCACGCCGGAGGTCGCGGGTTCGAGTCCCGTCCGCTCCGCCATGTTTAATAAGGGCCGCATGCGGCCCTTATTTTGTTTCTATGGCAGACAAATGTGGCCCGAAGCAGGAATATGGATAGGGTTTCATATCGAGGAGGGAGTGTATGAGCACAGGCCTGAACGGAATTGCCAAGGAGGGTGCCAACGGCGCAGCCATGATGCCAGTGATTCAGGGTGTCGGCCGGGCGGCCACCGAGATTGCGGCACTGTTGCGCGGGGCTGTCTTCCGCGGAGCGTTGGGGAACGCTGGCGGTGAGAATGTGCAGGGCGAACAACAGCAGAAACTGGACGTGATCTCCGACGAGATCTTTCTGGAGGAGATGCGTTCGACTGGTCAGGTATGTGCTGTCGGTTCCGAAGAGCAGGAATCACTGTGCATCATCGAGGAGTACGCTTCGGCTCCTTGGCTGGTTCTGGTCGATCCACTCGACGGCTCTTCGAATCTCGATGTGGACGGTCCTGTGGGTACCATCTTCTCGGTGGTGAAACGACAGTCCGCAAGCGATCGCCAGCCCGAGTTGTCGGATGCACAGCAATGTGGTCGCAACGTCGTGGCCGCCGGTTACGTGCTCTACGGGCCTGCCACCATGCTTGTCTGCTCCACCGGGAACGGGGTCAACGGCTATACCTACAATCCTACCTCCGCACGTTTTGAGTTGAGTCATCCCGATATGCGCATTCCGGCACAGGGTGGCTATTACTCGGTCAATGAGGCCAACAGCGACCAGTGGCTGTTTGATGCGGCGCAACGACTGGATGATATGAAACAAAAGACCGGTCTGGGTATGCGCTATGTCGGCTCGATGGTGGCCGATATCCACCGTACCCTTTTGAAAGGCGGGGTGTTCCTATACCCGGCTGACGAAAAGAACAATAACGGTAAGCTAAGGCTGCTGTACGAGGCCATTCCGATGGGCTTCCTGATCGAACAGGCCGGCGGGATGGCCCATACCGGCAAGGCTCTGGTGCTGGATGTGGAGCCGACCGCGCTCCATCAGCGTGTTCCTGTCTATCTCGGTGCATCCGGAGCCGTGCAGCCTTTGGTGGAATGAACCGATGGCGGCCGATGATGCACAGGCCTATTATCTGAAGCAGATCGGCGTCCATACGCCGCTTCCTCCATCGCCAGCACGCAACGAACAGACCGTTGCCCCTTCCCCCGAGGTTTCCCACGAGCCTGCAACGCTACAGGACTTGGCCCGGGACGCCGCCGGCTGTGTTGTCTGCCCGCTCTCTGAGGAGCGGACGCAGGTGGTATTTGGTGTCGGTAATCCGAATGCCGATCTGGTGTTCATCGGTGAGGCGCCGGGACGTGACGAGGATCTAAAGGGCGAGCCCTTTGTGGGGCGGGCCGGCCGATTGCTCGACCGTATGCTGGTGGGACTGGGACTGGATCGTACCTCGGTCTATATCATGAATGTGGTCAAGTGCCATCCATCCAACAACCGGGATCCCAGACCCGAGGAGATCGAGGCCTGTTCGCGCTGGTTCGATGCCCAGCTTCGGTTACTATCGCCGAAGGTGATCTGCGTGCTGGGGCGTGTGGCGGCCCAGAGTCTACTGGAGACGGATGCACCGCTCGGCAGTCTGCGTGGACGTTGGCATGAGTATCATGATGTGCCGGTGTGGGTAACCTACCATCCGGCCTACCTGCTTCGTTCGCCGCATCAGAAGGCGCGGGCGTGGGAGGATCTTCGCAGTCTTCAGAAGCGCTGTATGGCCAGCGGCGATTGAGTCAGAAACCTCTGCCCGTTTCATTCTGGTCGTCGTCGGGTAGAGCTTTCTCCAGTCGCACGCGGCGAATCCAGTGCCCACTCAGGCTCAATACCTCGATCCGTACGTTCTGAATCGCTAGGCATAACTTGGCTTCCGGCTGACTGCCGATCATCTCCACGATTAGCCCGCCAATGGTGGTGGCACCCTCCTCTGGCAGGTTGCTGTCCAGCTCCTGATTGATGTCATGCAGTCCTACGGTACCGGCGACAACCAGTGCCCCATCCGGTTGCGGCCACATTTCGGGCAGGCTAGGAAGATCCGATTCATCCACGATTTCGCCGACGATCTCTTCGACGATATCCTCCAGTGTGATCAGGCCGTCGATATCGCCGTATTCATCCACCACGATGGCCATATGCTCATGTCGCGTCTGGAAATCGAACAGCTGGGCCAGTGCGTTCTTGCCAGCAGGGATGTACGGAGGGTCCCGCCAAATCATGGCATCGACCAGCCT
The DNA here is from genome assembly GCA_035267815.1 of Mariprofundaceae bacterium. Taxonomy (GTDB): domain Bacteria; phylum Pseudomonadota; class Zetaproteobacteria; order Mariprofundales; family Mariprofundaceae; genus DATFLK01. Next base: position 14,928 of record DATFLK010000092.1, read on the forward strand.
GGTCTGCGGCTCCTGTTTGATCAGATCGCGCAAGTGCACGATGCCGATCAGGTTGTCGCCGTCCTGAAGAAAGACGGGATATCTGGAAAAGGGCTTGCTCATCACACGGTTCAAGCAGGCCTCGATGGTATCGTTGGCGTCCAGCAGGACGATATTCTTGCGCGGTATCATCAATGATTTTACCGGCACCTTGTGCAAGTGCAGGCTGCTCAACAACATCTGTTCTCGGGCCGTATCAAGCACGCCGGCCTCGGCGCCCATGTCAATGATGGTGGCCAGTTCGCGATGGGTCAGCTGAACATCGGTGCCCTTTTCCAGTTTCATCAGGCGCTGCATGATCCCGATGACGCCCATGAGCAGTGAAATGATCGGCCGGAGCAGGCGCATGATCCATTGCAATGGCGTAGCGACTTTGCAGGCAATCGCCTCGGCATGGGCAACGGCCAAGGTTTTGGGAAGGATCTCGGCAAGAATGAGCACAGTGACTGTCATCGCAATGGTGGCATAGATGATGCCGGCATCGCCAAAATAGGCGACGAAGACGGCCGTGGCCAGCGAGGAGGCGGCAATGTTGACGAAGTTGTTGCCAAGCAAAATGGCCGCCAGCATCTGTTCCGGATGCTCCATCAGCCGGTATGCGCGACCGGCACCGTGATTCCCCTCTTCGCTGAGCAACCGGAGCCGGATACGCCGGGCCCGGGTCAGGGCGGTTTCCGAGCCTGAAAAGAAGGCCGATGCCAGCAACAGGAAAAAGAGGATGCCGATGGCAGCCGGCAGGGTGATGGAAAGGTGTTCGATCTCCATTTATCGAAAAGTATACGACATGGGCATGATCGGCAGGAAGGGGTGACCCTGAGGCATCTGGCCCCTGTTCAACTTAGCCAGGATTCGATAAGCCGGACGCCGAAATAGGCCAGTAACAGCAGGACGTAGGCGGTCAGTACCATGATGCTTGCCCGGCGCCCCTGCCATCCGGCCCGTTTCCGCATGACCAGCAGGGCGAGCAGCACGAACCAGGAGAATAGGGCCAGAATGACCTTGTGCGACACGAGCGCAAAGTGGCCCATGCCCTCCCATTGCCATGTCAGGCCGGAGATGATGCCGAGTGCGAGAAGCCATGTGGCTGAGCGTATCTGGGCGTACATATGGGTTTCGATTTCGATCAGCGATGGGAGCGACTGCGTAATACGGCCGATCTGTTTGCGTTTGAGCGCATGATCGAGCAATAGGTGCATGAGGGCATGCAGGGCGGCCAGCGTCAGGATCGCATAGGCCAGCAGGGAGATCAGCAGGTGGCTCGTTTCCAGAAAGGTGGTGGTATGCACCCATACGTATGGGGTCTGGGGCATCAGGGGGACGACGAGCAATGGGATTGCCGTGGCCGGCAGCAGGAATAGGCCGAGCCCCTGGATACCGTGGTGCATCAGTCCGAGTGCATAGATGTACTGGACGATCAGGACACTGATGGCCACGGCGGCCGGCAGCTTGAAATCGATGCCCCACTCGGTGACGGGCTCCAGGCGCAGCAGTGCATAGAGCGTCAGCGCCATGGATACGGTCAGGATGATGGCGACCGTTTTGGCGCTGACACGCGGTGTTCGCCATACGGTCTCCCAGACGAAATATGCACAGACGGCAGTAATGACGCCGGAGACGGGGAAGAGATAGATCGACGACATGGCCTCAGTTCGAACCTTTGGCAGAAATACATTTCATAGGCGCCTTATATCGGATGGCCCTCCTGCCCGCAACACTGCAGTCGGTCGGCATCAAGTGTTTGACCTCGGCTGGACATGCATCAACAATCAGGACATGCAGGTGACCGTACTCCTTCTCGCTGCCGGAAGCGGCCGCCGATTCGGCTCGGCCATCCCCAAACAGTATACGACGGTTGAGGGGCATCCTCTGCTGTTCTACGGGCTTAGAAGTCTGGCGAAGGAGCCGAGAATCAGCACGGTCCAGCCGGTCACCGCAGCGGATGATTCGATGTTCCAGCGTTGTGTGCAGGGGGCGAGCTTTCCCTTCCGCATATTGCCGCCCGTGCCCGGTGGTGAGACCCGGGCGGACTCCATGTCCCGCGGTCTTCGGGCCCTGTCGGATGATGTCGAATGGGTGGCGGTTCAGGATGCGGCGAGGCCCATGCCGTCCGATCAGCTTCTCCGGCAGGTGCTGGATGATGCGCTGGAGTATGGTGCCGCCGTTCCCGGCGTGCCGGTCAACGACACCATCAAGGAGATCGATGCGCACGGAAGAGTGATCAGGACGTTGCAGCGTGATGTGTTGCGTGCGATCCAAACGCCTCAGGTGGCGCGCAGGAGCTGGTTTGTTCAGGCGATCGATAGGTTGCAGGATGATCTGCAGGCCTATACGGATGACGCCTCATTGCTCGAGGCGGCCGGGTTTCCGGTATTCGTCAGCCGGGGGGAGTGGTCCAATCGGAAGATCACCACGCCCGAGGACATGGCGTGGTTGCGTCAGCAGATCAGGGAGGGCAGGGCATGAGAATGCGGGTCGGTCAGGGATTTGACGTGCATGCCTTCGAACAGGGGCGGAAACTGATGCTTGGCGGGGTGCATGTGCCCCATGCCTACGGTCTTGCAGGCCATTCGGATGCGGATGTGCTGATCCATGCGGTGTGCGATGCCCTGCTGGGCGGAGCGGGGCTCGGCGATATCGGCAGACATTTTCCCGACACCGACATGCGCTACAAGGATGCGGATAGCCTGGCGCTACTGCGGGAGGTGGGAGCGCTCTGTTCCGGGCAGGGGTGGCGTGTCGGCAATGTGGATGTGACCGTGATGGCCGAAGCGCCGAAACTGGCCGCTCATATTGAAGCCATGTGTCTCAGGCTTTCGGAGGCACTCGAGATCGAGGCGGATCAGGTGAACATCAAGGCCACGACGACCGAGAAGCTGAGCTTCGTCGGTCGCCAGGAAGGTATCGCGGCCATGGCCGTGGCACTTCTGGTCGGGGATGAATAGGCCGACGATGTCGGATATCGAATACCGGCTCGGCGACTTCTACACTGCTTGCGACGGGCAGCATCGGGAGTTCTTTTCCGCCGTCCTGCACGAATGGCGGGAGGCCGGTCTTCCGTGGTCCTGCCGGGATGGAAAGGTTATGTTGTACCTGCGTTCTTCAGGCCGCGATCTTGATCTCTTCTTTCTGGATGGAGGTGGCGGTTCGACGCTTGCCTCTCTGACATGCGACCTTGCGCCGGTGCGGGTCAGACTCGGCGATGCCGAGGCCGACAGGGTACTAAAACGGATGCAGGAGGTTCGGGGGCTGGATTGCCGTTTTTCGTCCGATACCTGCACGATTTTTGAGCCCGCCAATGCATCGGGTTCCAGTAAACATGCCCTGATCTCGGTGGTACGTCGCCTGGCCGCACACCTTCCGGGCGTGCTGACCCCCTGAGCGTTAGCCTGCCCGTTCTTTCGCTAGTTCGTGGCGACCGGGGTCAGTGAAAAGTCACCCACGCCGTCGGGCAGCGTCTCCAGCACCAGTTCGAATACACGTTCGCCTTTTGCCTGTACGGGGGTCTGGTTCACCGGTGGCGAAATATAGGGCGAGCGGTGAATGGTGATCGGCATCGGCAACTGCGTGATCGGCATGACGCGCGTATCGAGGACCACGGATGGTGCATCCTTCGCATAGAGCCGGATGCGGATAGAAGGCGCGGGTAGTGCACACTGCAGCGTGTTTTTGACCTTGCCCTTGATCACCAGAATATGCGAGTTGTCGGGCCGGGTGACCCATTTGGCGTGCACACTTCCCTGTTCGACGCTCCAGTCCGTGTCCCGTACCGGAATGGGCAGGCCGACACTGATCAGGGTGCTGCGCAACCATATGCTGTTCATCCAAGCATCGTGCGTGAACCATAGTCCTGCGCTGGCGAGTATCAGCAGGATGCCAAACAGCCAGGGCCAGATGTTGACCGAGATTCGCCGCGGCGGCGCGATGCGTTTCTGTTTTCCAGAAGGTGCTTCGGACGGAGCGACTTCCGGTTCAGAGTCTGTCTCAGGCGTGATCTCCTCCTCGGGTGTGATCTCCTCCTCGGGTGTGATCTCCTCCTCGGGTGTGATCTCCTCCTCGGGTGTGATCTCCTCCTCGGGTGTGATCTCCTCCTCGGGTCCCGATGGGGTAGCAGCGGTCATATCCTCTTCGTAAGGTCGTTCGTCGATCGCTTCAGGTTGCCGGGATTCGGATGTATGGCCTTGGTCCGGGGCAGTGGTTTCCGTAGATGGTGTTGTCACCGCTTCGGCGCCTTCGGGCGGCTCTCCGAAACCGAATTCGGTGTTGCAGCGGTGGCAGACAAAGATGGTATCCGGTTCGGCACCGTCGATCTGATATGCAGCCTGACAGTGGGGACATACAATACGCATGGGCAGTATGGTGACCGCTCTTTGCTGGTTTGTCATGCCGTTTACGACACATATTTGTTCGGTGCCAGTAAAGCTGACATTTCCGCTCTATCTGGCTACTGTTCGATGCATGATTGAAGCGCGTCAGCTGATGCTCCGTTACCCCTCCGGGAAAACGGCCCTCTCCGGAATCACGCTCCAGATCGAGAAGGGGAGTTTTGTCTATCTGACCGGGGAGAGTGGTGCCGGTAAGTCCTCGCTCCTCAAAACGCTGTACGGTGCCTTGCGGCCGACATCCGGCCAGTTGAATGTGCAAAGCCTCGATATGCGCGAGGCGCGTGAGGGACAGGTGCGGACACTGCGCCAGAATATCGGTGTCATTTTTCAGGATCACAAGCTGCTGTTTGCGCGTACCGTGTTCGAGAACGTGGCGCTGCCATTGAGGGTGCAGGGGTGGAAGCCGGACCGGCTGGTGCCGCGTGTCCGCAAGGTGCTCGAGTTCGTCGGACTGGAGGACCGGCTCTGGTCCTATCCGGAGGCGCTCTCCGGTGGTGAACAGCAGCGTGTGGCGATCGCGCGGGCCATGAGCTCGAGACCGCCCCTGCTGCTTGCCGACGAACCGACCGGGAATCTCGATATCGAGACGGCGCATCGCATCATGGATTATCTGGTGGAACTGAATCGTCATGGTACAACGGTGATCATGGCGACCCATGATCTGCAGCTGATGGAGGCCTTTCCGGGACAGCTGATTCGCCTGCATGCGGGCAGCCTGATGTCGGAGAACGTCTCTTTCGACGAGGCGATTGTCGGTGATACGCCGGAAGGGTCCGGTATCGATACGGGGGCGCTGCTGTGAGTTCTGATGTGAATACGCCGCCGGAGCAGCTCAAGCCGAGGCTTCCGGGCGGCTTCTCGTTGCCGCCCTTCGGGATCCATCAGGTTCTGGCACTGGTAATCGTCTGTGTCTCCTTGTGGGCGGTCGGCCTGTTGTGGCTGGGGATGCAGGCCGCCTCGCAGTGGACCGGAAGCTGGCAGCAGGATATTCGCCTGCATGTCTACCTCTCGTCGACAAAAAAGGATCGCCTCAAGGCCCTCGCCAAGGATCTGAAAACCCTGCCGGATGTCCGGGATGTGCGTATCGTGCCCCGCAGCGAAACCCGGCAGTGGCTCCATGGCTGGCTGGGCAGTACGGGCGTCGACGAAAGCGAACTGATGAACAGCCTTCCCTATAGTGTCGAGGTGATGCCGCGATCGAATGCCGGCCACTTTCTGTTTCGCGACATGCGTGACATGGCTCGTCGCTACGGTGCCAATGTGAATAAGCAGGAGCTGTTTCTGGTGCGGGCACATCGCTGGCTCAGCGGTATACGCAAACTGGCCTGGTTTGCCACGGCTGTGCTGGCCCTGGCTATGGCGATTATCATCTCCAATACCCTGCGCATGACCCTTCTGGCACGGGCGGATGAGGTGCAGCTGATGCGGTTGCTGGGCGCGCGTGAATGGTTCGTGCGGATGCCGTTCCTGCTGGAAGGGATGCTGCTGGGGGCGGGGGCAGGATTGTTCTCGTGGATTCTGCTGTGGCCGCTGGTCTTCGGTGCATCGGACTGGCTTTCAGCACTGCATGTCGATCTGCATGTCTTCTATCTACTGCCTCCCCTAGTGTTCTGCGGTGCAGTGGTCGGGTGTCTGGGGGCGTGGATTGCCACCGCTCGCCTGGCGGTGCCCGATGTCAAGGGCGCTTGACACGATCGCTTGCTTGTCTAAGTTTGGCACTCTATATTTAAGAGTGCTAATGAGCTGATAAGGAGGTCGTACGTTGTCGATTGCCGCTTTGGAAATGTCCAGCCTGTCGCTGTTTTATCAGGAGATGCGCGCCTTTCCCCGCTTGAAACGGGAAGAGGAGTATCGTCTTGCCAGGCAGTGGCACGACCATGGCGATCGTGAGGCGGCGAAGCGGCTGGTCTGCAGCAACCTCCGTGTGGTTGCCGGGATTGCACGTCAGTACAGGCATTACGGTCTGCCGGAGATGGATCTGATTCAGGAGGGAACCATCGGGCTGATGCACGCGGTCAAACGCTTCGATCCGGAGCGCGGCTTTCGGCTTGCGACCTATGCATCCTGGTGGATCCGGGCCTCGATTCAGGATTTCATCCTGCGTTCCTGGAGCATCGTCAAGCTTGGTACCAATAAGTTGCAGCGCAAGGTGTTCGCCGGCCTCAAGCAGGCCAAGAACAGCATTGCCGCCCTAGAGGGCAGGCAGGCCGATGAGGTGGGTGCCGAGTACGGATTGACCGGAATCGAATACCAGCAGGCGGCCACGGCATTTCTGCAGCGCGACGTATCGCTAGATGCGGGCGAGGATGCCCGGGCACTGGTGGAGACACTGCCGTCTCCGGAGGCTTCGCCGGAAGAGATCGTGGTGGAGTCCAACTGGCAGGATCATCGCAGCCGTGCACTGCAGCAGGCGATGGCCTCGTTGCCGGAACGCGATCGCCACATAGTCGAGCAGCGCCATCTGACCGATACACCGTCTACACTCAAGGAGCTTGCCGTACAGCTGGGCATTTCCATCGAACGGGTGCGCCAGCTGGAGTCCCGGGCGATGAAACGATTGCGCGAGGCCATGGTTTAACGCATCTCTTCGGATTGTTTGGAGAGGGAGACGAATCGGCTCCCTCTTTTCATTATGGCCCATAACCCGCATCATCCGCCTTCCAAGCTGGATCAGTTCGACGAGGAGAGGTGTATCGGGTGACACAGGAACTGCCGCCGCGGTTCGACGCGCAGGAAATCGAGAAAAAATGGCAGGAGGTCTGGGAGCGGGAGCAGATTGACCGGGCATCTGACGATCCAGCCGATGGCAGGCCGCGCTACTACTGCCTAGCGATGTTTCCCTATCCCTCCGGCAATCTGCATATGGGCCATGTACGCAACTACTGCCTAGGCGATGCGGTGGCGCGTTACAAGCGCATGCAGGGTTTCAACGTGTTACATCCCATGGGATGGGATGCCTTCGGGCTGCCGGCTGAGAACGCGGCAATCAAGAATCAGTTGCCGCCGGCCGAGTGGACCTACGGCAACATTGATCAGATGCGCGTGCAGCTGAAACGGCTCGGCCTCTCCTACGACTGGTCGCGCGAGATCGCCACCTGCCGTCCCGAATACTATCGCTGGGAGCAGTGGCTCTTCACCAAACTGATGGAGAAGGGACTCGCTTATCAGGCCGAGGCGGAGGTCAACTGGTGCGGGCCGTGCCACACCGTGCTGGCCAACGAACAGGTGGTCGACGGCGTATGCTGGCGCTGCGATACGCCGGTCGAGCGCAAGAGTCTGAAACAGTGGTTTATCCGCATCACCGATTATGCCGAGGAGCTGCTCAACGATCTCGATGCACTCAAGGGTTGGCCGGAGAAGGTGGTCGGCATGCAGCGCAACTGGATTGGCCGCTCCACCGGTGCCGAGGTCTTTTTTCCAATCGAGGGCGACACTGAGGGGAACAATCCGACGCTCGATATCTTCACCACCCGCCCCGATACGCTGATGGGCGTAACCTATATGGCGGTGGCCGCAGGCCATCCGCTGGCACAAAAGGCTGCCGAAAATCACCCCGAGCTGGCTGCTTTCATCGAGGAGTGCGCGCACGTCTCCACCAAGGAGGCGGACATGGCGACCATGGAGAAGAAGGGCATGCCGCTCGGCATCAACGCCATCCATCCGATTACCGGCGAGAAGGTGCCGGTCTGGGTCGCCAACTTCGTGCTGATGGGCTACGGCACTGGGGCGGTCATGAGCGTGCCGGCACACGATGAGCGTGACCACGAGTTCGCCAGGAAATATGGTCTTCCGATCAAACAGGTGATTGCTCCGAAAGAGGGTGAGGCCGATGTCGACACGGCGGCTTTCACCGAGCCTGGGGTATTGGTCAACTCGGGCGATTTCGATGGCTTGGCCTCCGAGGACGCCAAGCAGGCAGTCACCAGAGCGCTTTCGGGTGCCGGGAAAGGTGAGAAGCGGATACAGTACCGCTTGCGTGACTGGCTGGTCTCCCGCCAGCGCTACTGGGGTGCACCAATACCGGTGATCCACTGCGACGATTGCGGCGCCGTGCCGGTACCGGAGGATCAGCTACCGGTGGTGTTGCCCGAGGATCTGCAGCCGACCGGGGGCGCCAGCCCACTGGCGACGCACGAATCGTTCGTCCATGCCGATTGCCCTAAGTGTGGCAAGCAGGCCAGGCGCGAGACCGACACCTTCGATACCTTCATGGAATCCTCGTGGTATATGGCGCGCTATACCAGTCCGCGTAACGATGAGACGATGCTCCACCGGGAGCCGGTAAAGCGCTGGATGCCGGTGGACCAGTATATCGGCGGTGTGGAGCACGCCGTGCTGCATCTGCTCTATGCCCGCTTCTACCACAAGCTGATGCGCGATGAAGGCCTCTTCACGGATGAAGAGGGGGGCAGCGAACCGTTCACCAACCTGCTGACGCAGGGCATGGTGCTCAAGGACGGTGCCAAGATGAGCAAGTCCAAGGGCAACACGGTCGATCCGAATGAGATTATCGCCACCTACGGCGCCGATACGGCACGCCTGTTTACGCTCTTTGCCGCACCGCCCGACAAGGATCTGGAGTGGCACGAGGCCGGTGTCGAGGGCGCGCACCGTTTTCTGCATCGCGTCTGGCGATTGCTCGGCAAGGTCGTGGCAGCTGTTCCGGAAGGCGGGGGCGATGACGCTGCCGTGATCGATCTTCGGCGTACCATCCATACGACGATCCAGCGGGTGACGCACGCCTTTGATCACGGCTTCGCCTTCAATGTGGCGATCGCCGCGTTGATGGAGCTGAGCAATGCCCTTCAGGCGTTCGCCCCGGCAAGTCCAAAGGGTGTCGAGGCGCTCCGAGAGGGGATGCAGGCGCTGATCGCCATGCTGGTGCCGTTCGTGCCGCATTTTGCCAGCGAGTGCCACGAGAAAATGGTGCTCAAGGGGCTTGCGGTGACCGCCGCATGGCCGCAGGTGGATGAGTCGGCGCTGGTATCGGACGAGGTGGAACTGGTGGTGCAGGTGAACGGTAAGAAGCGTGGCAGTATCTCCGTACCGGCCGATGCCGATCAGGATGCCGCGCTGGCACAGGCCCGAAACAGCGGGTCAATCGCCCGCTGGCTGGAGGATGTGGAGGTGGTCAAGGTGATTCTGGTACCGGGGCGTCTGCTGAATCTGGTGGTGAGGCCGCAATGAATACGCTGAGTGGATCGCTTCGGCTGTTTCCGTTTGCCGTGTGGTTCTGCACGCTGCTGGTGTTGAGCGGCTGCGGCTATCATCTGGCGGGCCAGGGTCGTGGCATGATGCCTGCCGACGTCAAGACCATTTTCGTATCGGGCAGTGGCGATGCCGCCAAGCAGACGGTGCCGCTGATGCGCAATTATGTACGCGATCATGCGGATGGTTACACGGTGACCAAGGAGCAGGATCTGGCAGATGCCGAACTTCATATCGGCGACATGACGGAGAGTTTCACCCCGTCCGCTTTCGACACACAGGGTGTGGTCACGACCTATACCTTGACGCTTTCCGGTTCATTGAGTCTGCTCAAGGGGGGGGAATCCATCTGGTCGAGCGGAAGTATCCGGCAGACAGGCACCGTCTATGCGGTGGGCGGACCGGCCGGCATCGAGTCCAACCGCGCACGCATGCGCGAAGACCTGCAGCGTCAATGGGTGCAGGAGGCCTGGGTCAGGCTTGCATCCGGATTCTAGCGTCGTGTCTGTTGTGGTGTGGTTCGTCCGTGGATGGTCGATGAACGGACCGGGGATGCTGGCCCGGTGAAGGTCGGTGTCGCCCAGCTTTTTCCACCTAGGCATCAAGCCTACTATCTCTTCGGCGAGGACCATGATGCGCTCTTCGAAGCGGCCGAGGGGTTGCTTCATTGGGAGTCGGACGAGGCCCAGCTTATTCGGGTGGATGCCGATGAGATCGCCCGGATCGAGGTCGAGGGGCGCAACGGCAGCCTTTTCGGTGCCACCGCATGTCACGCCATGGTACGCAATGCCGAAAGTGCCAGATCCAAACAGATCGAACAGCTATTCTCGCTGATCGCCAATCCTCCGGCACAGTTGCGACTGATCGTATGCGCCGCCGGCATCGAGTCGCGCAAGGCGCTACACAAACGGATGCTGGCGAGCGATGGCGTGGCCTGCTGTCATTTTCCTCGCCCCAGTTCCGAGCAGTTCCGCAGCTGGCTTGAGAGCGAGGTCGAAAAGGCTGGCCTGCAGCTCAGCGCGGATGCGGTCGAACTGCTCGCCGATCGCCTGGACGGGATGCGCCAGGCTGCAAGGCAAGCGATCGAGAGAATGCGCCTTTACGATGACGGATGCGGCGAGACCTTGGAGATGGAGGTGGTGGGCGACCTTCTGGGCGAGCGCAGCCCGGAGGATCTCGGAGCCTACTGTACGGCGGTTGCGGCACGTTCCCCCAAAGCGTTGTCGGTCCTCCGGCACCTGCTGCGTGACGAACAGGTTGCCGAGCTTCAGGTGCTGGGTTGGCTCTCCAACCGGTTGCAGCAGCTTCTTCTCTATCTCTGGTACGCGGCCGATAACCCGCGTACCGCCGCCTCGAAGGCCCGGCTTTTCGGTGATGCCCGTAAGCTGGTACCGCAGGAGGTAAAGCAGTGGCGGGCAGGAGAGTTGATTCGTGCCCTGCAGTGGGTCACCGAGACGGAGGCTTTGTTGAAAGGCGCTTCTATTGAGGACAAGGCGGTAGTGATGGAGCGTTTGACCCTGCGACTTCTTCAGGGGGATCACACATGAAGGAAGGGGCAAGGGCCTTTTTCGAACGCGACTGGCAGGAGTTTGAGCGCCGCCATGTGTGGCACCCTTATGCCCCGATGCTCGATCCCGCTCCCGTCTATCCCGTAGTCCGGGCCGAGGGCGTCAGGCTGGTGTTGGAGGATGGGCGCGAGCTGATCGACGGGATGGCTTCGTGGTGGTGTGCCATCCACGGTTACAATGTGCCCGAATTGAACGAGGCTGCCCGTGCCCAGCTCGATGACATGGCGCATGTGATGTTTGGCGGATTGACGCACCGGCCGGCGGCGAAGCTGGCCGCCCAGCTGGTCGATATCACGCCTGAATCGCTGCAATACGTTTTCCTGTGCGATTCCGGATCGGTCTCGGTCGAGGTGGCGATCAAGATGGCACTACAGTACTGGCGGGCGAAAGGGGAGGAGCGCAAGCAGCGGCTGTTGACCATTCGTCACGGTTACCACGGCGATACCTTCGGTGCGATGTCGGTATGTGATCCGGTCAACGGCATGCACCATCTCTTTGCCGGCATGTTACCGCAGCATCTCTTTGCCGATGCGCCGAAGGCACGCAGTGATGCTGATTGGAACGACAGTGATATCGACAGCTTCAGGCAGCTGATTGAAGATCACCATGATGAACTTGCTGCCGTGATTCTGGAGCCCGTTGTTCAGGGAGCTGGCGGTATGCGTATCCATGCGCCGGAGTTTCTGAGGCAGGTTCGTGCCCTGTGTGACGAGTATGATGTGCTGCTCATTCTTGACGAGATTGCCACCGGGTTCGGGCGTACGGGCAGGCTGTTTGCCTGCGAACATGCTGGCATCGCTCCGGATATCATGTGTCTGGGCAAGGCGTTGACCGGTGGTTACATGACCCTGGCCGCGACCATGGTCAACGAACGGGTCTGCCGGGGCATTCATGCGGACCATGGCGGTGTGTTGATGCACGGACCGACTTTCATGGCCAATCCTCTGGCATGCAGTGTCGCCTCGGCCAGTATCGAACTGCTGCTAGATAGCCCATGGAAGGAACGCGTCGCCCGCATCGAGGCGCAACTCAGGCGCGAGCTGGGTGCCTGTTTGGAGCTTTCCGGCGTGGCCGATGTGCGGGTGATTGGGGCCGTGGGTGTGGTCGAGATGCATGCACCGGCTGAAATGGGTATCATCCAGCCGCGTTTTGTGGAAGAGGGCGTATGGGTCAGGCCGTTCGGAAAACTGGTCTACGTCATGCCGCCCTATGTGATCGAGCCTAGTGACCTCAGTCACCTTACTGCGGCCATTCGTCGGGTAATCTCGGCGCAATAGCCACTTCGCCCGCTCTTCCCGGGCGGCAAGTACTAATTTTTTCTGGATTTAGGGGTTTATGAACCGTTCAACTGTTCTGGGAATCGTCTTCGGCCTGATGCTCATCATCGGGTCCATCTTTCTTTCGGCCGTCGATCCCGGTGTCTATGTGAATGGGCCCGGGCTGCTGATCGTGCTTGGGGGCACCATCGCAGCCACGTTGGTCAGTTATCCGATGCAGGAGGTGCGTCGTGTGCTGCGTGTGCTCGGGTACGTACTGCATCACGAGGAGTATTCGATCCGAAAGGATGTGGCCGAGATCGCGCATGCTGCGAGGCTGCGCATGCGGGGTGACTTCGCGCGTATCGAGGACCAGCTGGACCGTATCCACAATCCCTTTCTTCGCACGGCTATCCAGTTGGTGGTGGATGAGACGCCGCAGGAAGAGGTGGTCAATATCCTGAACTGGCGGATTGCACGATTGCGCGAACGCGAGCGGGCGGAGGCCCAGATCTTTCACACCATGAGCACCTATGCGCCAGCATTCGGCATGTTCGGTACGCTGGTCGGCATGGTCAATATGCTCTACTCGATCAACGGTCCCGATCTGCTCAATACCGGGCACAACATGGCCGTGGCGCTGATGACGACCCTGTATGGCCTGATTCTCTCCAATCTGATCTTCAAACCGGTGGCTATCAAGCTGGAGCGGCGTACGGAGACCCGCGTGCTGGTGATGCACATGATCGTCGAGGGCACGGTATTGCTGGTCGAGAACCGGAGCCCTGGTTTCATCAGCGAGACTCTGAAGTCGTTTGTCGCACAGCATGACGATGAGCTGAAGGGGGCGAGAAAGTACGAGGATGAGTTGCGCGAGCCGAATCTGATCGGGTCGAAGCTGAGAAAGAAGGAAGCGGAAGAGGGGATAGGTGAACAGGCCTCCGGATGAGATGGACCCGGAGATGGCTGCGCGCCGGATGCTGGGGCACAGCAGGCCGGGCAACTGGGGGCCGCCGGCTCCACAAGCGTCCCTCTCCTCCAAGGAGAGCGAGAGCTGGATGGTGGCCTACCTCGACCTGATCACTCTGCTGTTGACGTTGTTTGTGATCCTTGGTGCATTGAGCCATGCCAAGGCCGGGGTCAATGTGAAGAAGGGTCTTGAAGAGGCAGCACAGGCTAAAGCGAAGCATACGAAGAAAGACTCCCTTGATGCCACCATCAAGCATTCCGGGCCGCGGCAGGGGGTGCAGAAGGCGTTGAACCGCGTGATCGGCGGCAACTCGCTGGGCGGCGTGATGGACGTTAAGGTGCATCCGGGCCGCATCCGCCTGCAGATGGATGCCAAGATGCTCTTTCCACTCGGCAGCGCCGAGTTGAAGCCAGCCGGCAAACGGATGCTAAAGAAAGTGGCCGAACTCTTTCATGATTATGGATCAGAGCTCTCGGTAGAGGGGAATACCGATAGTGTTCCTATCAGTGGCGGGCGATTCCACTCCAACTGGGAGCTCTCATCCGCCCGTGCCGTGACCGTGGTCGAAGCACTCGAGTCCCAAGGGGTGCCGCGTGACCGGATGCGCGCAGTCGGACTGGCCGACACGAAACCGGTGGCATCAAACGACACCGAAGAGGGGCGTGCCCGCAACCGGCGTGTCGATTTTGTCATGGAGCTGGGCCCTGAATTCATACGGAAGCGCTGAGGCCGGTTACTTGCCCTTCCGAATCACCACCATCTTCTCCTCGCTCATCTCCTGCATGGCATAGCGTATACCCTCACGACCGAGGCCCGAATCCTTGGCGCCGCCATACGGCATGTGGTCAACCCGGTAGGTGGGAAAGTCGTTGACGACGACGCCGCCTACCTCGAGCCGGTCTATGGCGTTCTGGATATGTTCAAGGCTGTTGCTGAAGATGCCGGCCTGCAGGCCGAAACGGGAGTGATTGACGCGATTAATCGCATCATCCATGTGGTCGAAAGGTGTTACGGTGACGACCGGACCGAAGAGCTCCTCCCGGCAGATCTTCATCTTCTCTTTTGTATTGGTCATGATGGTCGGTTCGATGATGTTGCCGCATCCACTTTTGAGGCGGCGGCCGCCATGGGCGACCTTGGCACCGTCCGTTTTGGCCTCATGGATCCACGACATGATGCGGTCCGCTGCCTCGGTGTCGATGACCGGTCCCAACACGATATCCTTGTTTTTCGGATTGCCTGTTTTCAGCGATGTGGCCTGCCGGATGAGCAGGTCCAGGAATGGTTCGTAGACACACCGGTGCACGTAGATGCGCTGAACGGCGATGCAGCTCTGGCCAGCTTGGGCGAATCCCCCCAGCGCGCACCGTTCGGCCGCCCATTCGAGATCGGCCGACATATCGACGATGGTGCCCGAGTTGCCGCCCAGCTCGAGCGCGACCCGCTTATTCCCGGCTTGTGATTTCAGCTGCCAGCCAACCTTGGGGCTGCCCGTGAAACTGATCATCCGGACCGACGTCTCCTTGAACAGCATCCGGGCGTCCTGGTGTTGCATCGGGAGGACGTTCAGGCTGCCGGCCGGCGCACCGGCCTCGCTGGCGATTCGAGCCATGATCAGGGCCGAGATCGGGGTGCTGGAAGCGGGTTTGATGATGCACGGATTGCCAACAGCGAGTGCCGGAGCGACCTTGTGTGCGACTAGGTTTAGCGGGAAATTGAACGGGCAGATGCCCATGATCGTGCCGATAGGTTCGCGAATAGTATAGCCTTCGTAACCGACGCCGCGTTCGTTGCCGTCCATCGGGATGATCTCGCCGCCGAAGCGTTTGGCCTCTTCCGCTGCCCACGAAAAGACCGACATGGTTCGGTTCAGCTCCTGTTCGGCAAACAGGCGCGGTTTGCCGCCCTCAAGGATCAGGGTGTCGACGATTTCGGTGGTGGAATCGCGCAACCCGTCGGCGATGTTGGCTAGGATATGGGCCCGCTTGATGCGGGGCATGGATCGCATTTCGGCAAAGGCATCGGCACATCCCCGGATGGCCTCCCGGATATGTTTCTTGCCGGCCATGGCCACCGAGGCGATGACGGTGTCGTTGTACGGGTTGCGAACCTCGATGTTCGAATCGCTCTCTTGAGCCTTGCCGTTGATCCACAGGTAGAACGTTGGTGTGTTGCGCATGCCACGACACCCCCGGAGCCGATATACATCATTACTCTAGCATAGATAACGGGACCATTCGGTGGTGGCCCGAACAATCGATTTTTTGTCGTTTTACATGTAGCGCCGGAGATGCGGCATGGGTACACTGCCGCGCTCATGGATCAACGCTATATCCGCAACTTCTCCATCATCGCCCATATCGATCACGGTAAGTCGACGCTGGCTGATCGCCTGATCGAGGAAACGGGCGCGCTCTCCGAACGCCAGATGAAAAAGCAGGTGCTCGATTCAATGGCACTGGAACAGGAGCGCGGCATCACCATCAAGGCTCAGACGGCCAGTCTCAGTTATGCGGCCAAGGATGGTGTGTCCTATATGCTGAATCTGATCGACACGCCGGGGCATGTCGATTTTACCTATGAGGTGTCGCGCTCGCTGCAGGCCTGTGAGGGGGCGCTGCTGATCGTTGATGCCACGCAAGGGGTCGAGGCGCAGACACTGGCCAATGTCTATCTGGCACTGGAGAACGATCTGGAGATCATCCCGGTCATCAACAAGATCGACCTGCCGAGCGCCGATGTCGACGAGGCGAGGCGTCAGATCGAGGAGGTGATTGGGCTCGACGCCGCCGATGCGATCGCTGTATCGGCCAAGACAGGCGAAGGAGTTGATGATGTGCTGGAAGCGATCGTGCACCGCGTGCCGCAACCGAGCGGGGATGGCGAGGCACGGCTTCAGGCGCTGATTGTCGATTCGTGGTTCGATTCGTATGTCGGTGCCGTGGCGCTGGTGCGCGTCTTCAACGGTGCCATTAAGAAGGGTGACAGGGTCCGTCTGATGTCCACCGGCACCTTTTACGAGGTGCAGGATGTCGGCGTCTTCCTGCCGTTGCCGGTTTCCCGTGAGGTGCTCAACCCCGGAGAGGTCGGTTTCATGATCTGTGGGATCAAGCAACTGGCCGACCTGAAGGTGGGTGACACGGTGACGCTGGATCGCCAGCCGGCCGAGCAGGCGCTTCCGGGCTATCGTGAGCCCAAGCCGATGGTTTTCTCCGGGCTCTATCCGGTCGATTCCGCCGACTACAGCGAACTGCGCGACGCCCTAGAACGACTTCACCTGAACGATCCGGCCTTTACCTTCGAGCCGGACAACTCCGCGGCGCTCGGTCTGGGCTTCCGTTGCGGGTTTCTCGGCATGCTTCACATGGAAATCGTTCAGGAACGACTGGAGCGCGAGTATGGCCTCGACCTGATCTCGACCGCGCCGTCGGTGGTATACCGGGTGACCATGACCGACGGGGCGGAGCGCGAGATTTCGAATCCCAGTGAGTTTCCCGAGCCCCAGGCGATCGGTCATATCGAGGAGCCGACTGTGACGGCCAATATCTTCGTGCCGGAAGAGTTCGTCGGTGCCATGATGAAGCTCTGCCAGGAGCGCAGAGGTGTCCAGGAGGACATGAAGTTTATCGGTCAGGGCCGCGTGATGCTGACCTACAACCTGCCGTTGGCCGAGATGGTGATCGATTTCTACGACAAGCTGAAGTCGGTGTCGCGTGGCTATGCCTCAATGGATTACGAGCTGTCAGGCTTCCGGGAGGACGATGTCGTCAAACTCGATGTGTTGGTGCACGGCGATCCAGTCGATGCCCTGTCGCTGATCGTGCACCGTTCGATCGCCGAATCGCGGGGTCGTGATCTGGTCAAGAAACTGCGCGAACTGATTCCTCGCCAGCAGTTTGATGTTCCCTTGCAGGCCGCTATCGGCGGCCGTATCTTGGCTCGGGAGACGGTGAAGGCCGTGCGCAAGAATGTCACGGCCAAGTGTTATGGCGGTGATATCACGCGCAAGCGCAAGTTGCTGGAGAAACAGAAAGCCGGCAAGAAGCGCATGAAGGCGATCGGTAACGTGGAAGTACCGCAGGAGGCCTTTCTGGCTGTCCTGAAGCTGGGGGAGGGGAAGTGATACCGGAGAAGAGAAAGAAACCTGCGTGGCGGGAATGGCTCGAATCGCTTCTGGTGGTGGCGGTTATCGCCTTTGTGATCCGCAGCTTCGTGATTGCGCCGTTCAAGATTCCCTCGTCCAGCATGGTGCCGACGCTGGATGTCGGCGATTACATCTTCGTGTTGCGCTACCCTTACGGCATACGTCTTCCCTTTACCGACCTGCAGTTCTTCCCCTCACCGCCGAAAAGGGGCGATGTGGCGGTATTCGACTACCCCGACGACCGAAGCAAGGACTATATCAAGCGTATTGTCGGCCTGCCGGGTGACGAGATCCGCTATGAGGACAATAAGCTCTACATCAACGGCAAGGAGATGCCGCTCAAACAGATTGGCAAGCGTGTTTATTTCATGGCGGATGGCGCTGCGGATGTCTCCGGCCTGTACCGGGAACGTCTGTTCGATGTGACGCATGAGGTATTGCGCAAGGATTTTTCCATCAAGGATGGCTCTTGGAAGGTGCCGCCGGGGCACTATTTCGCCATGGGCGATAATCGTAATAACTCGCGCGATTCGCGTTTCTGGGGCTTTGTGCCGCAGTCCTATCTGGTCGGCAAGGCGGTGGTGATATGGTGGTCTTGGAACAATCATGAGGATACGGTTCGATGGAACCGCATCGGATCAGTGGTACACTAAGGGTTCCGGTGATGCATATGAATCGTAACGAGGCAGGTTTTTCACTGATCAAGATGTTCCTGGTCCTGGCCATTCTGGCCGGGGTCGTTTCGGCTGCCTATCGTATCATTCCGGTGTACAACACCTACTGGAAGGTACAGGACACCTTCGATTCGGTGGCGCACAACCTCTCCGATCGTTCCGAGTCGGAGATCCGAATCCGACTTCCCGATCTTCTGCATGTCCAGTATGTCAATCGGTCGGATCTTCCGAAGGCGTTCTACGACAATCTCGAGATCAAGGCGGATGGAGGGCGTGTCGAGATCTCCTCCCGTTATCATGTATCCGTATGGTTGCTGGGCAAGCCGGAACGTGCTCCGGATCAGGATGAACAGGCTGGGTCCGAGCCGCAGGGTCTGGACAAGTGGCGTAACAAGGCTCGTCTTGATTTCGATTTCCATCCCCATGCCGAAACACCCTGAGACCGCTTCGGCGAACGCCCTTCAGAACTGTATCGGATATTGTTTTCGGAACCCCGAACTGCTGCAGCGTGCCTTGACCCATCGCTCGGCGGCTGCGGTTCATATGGAGCGGTTGGAATTTCTCGGCGATGCCGTGCTGGGTGCGGTGATTGCAGCGAGACTTCATGAACGGTTCCCCGAGGCGACGGAGGGGGATCTGTCCCGCATGCGGGCATCTCTGGTGCGTCGCGAAGGTTTGCAGGTCGTGGCGCGGCAATGGCAGCTTTCGTCATACCTGAAGGTGGGTGAGGGCGAACGGAATGTCGGCGGCGTTAAATCCCCTTCGATTGTGGCCAATGCCGTTGAAGCGGTGATCGGTGCCATCTATGAGGATGGCGGCTGGGAGGCCGCAAGTCGCGCCGTGCTGTCGGCATGGCAGGAACTCATCGCGGATGTCGATATGGCGGGACTGCGCGATGCCAAAACTCGCCTTCAGGAGTATACGCAGGCGCAAGGGTGGGGGTTGCCCCAATACAGGTCGATTGATCTCGGTGTCGGGATGTCGCCGCGCTTCTCGGCAGAGTGCTGGATTCAGGGAAGCCGGGCAGGACAGGGGCGGGGTGACAGGAAGAAGATAGCCGAGACGCGAGCGGCCGAGATGGCATGGTCGCGGTTTCACGGCGAGTGACATGCGAGCATTGCGACGAAAAGTGTCACAGGTATTCGGATGCTATGCTTGGGCGTTGGTATGATTAGCATTCACATTTTATGAGGAGGAGAAGGATGAAGAAGAAACTGATGATGTTAACCTGTACGGCGATGCTGGTGGGCAGTGTGGCATGGGTGCCGCAGGCCGATGCGGCAGCTTGGAATAAATGCAAGATGTGCCACAATTTCACCTCGAAAAACAAGATGGGGCCGGGCCTGGCTGGCGTGGTCGGACGCAAAGCCGGCAGCAAGTCCGACTTCCATTACACCTTCGTCCGCTACATCAAGGGAGATGGCTGGACCTGGGATGAAGCGCATCTGCGAGCGTTTATGTGCAACTCCACAAAAGCGATCCGGCAGTTCACGAACAATCCGCATGCCAGAACGGCGATGCCCGCCCAGCGTGTCTGCGACAAGAAGCAGCAGGATGAGGTTCTGGCCAAGTTGAAGGAAGTGTCGAAATAGAGAAGCAGACGCCAAATTCGAACGCCGGCGCGGCGGCAACAACCGCCTCGCCGGCGGATCAGGGTTACCGCTGCGGTACCATCGCGTTGCTAGGACGACCGAATGTCGGCAAGTCCACGCTGATGAATCGTATCATTGGCGCGAAGGTGGCGATCGTGACACCGAAGCCGCAAACCACCCGTCACCGCATCCTCGGTATCTACACCGATGAGGCGCGCCAAGTGGTATTCGTCGACACGCCCGGTGTCCATCAGGGGGAGAAACAGCTCAACCGCAACATGGTCAGGGTAGCCTATGCGGCGGCGCAGGAGGCGGATGTACTGGCGATCATGCAGGATGTGTCTAGGCCACTGGATCGGGGTACGCGTACCCTGATCGAACGGTTCGCCCACAGTGGGCTGGACCAGCCTCGGCTTCATATCCTGAACAAGGTCGACCGCATCAATAAAGAGCTGCTGTTGCCGCGCCTTCAGGAGGTGCAGAAACTCGACCCGGACGCGGCTGCCTATGTGCCTGTCTCGGCTGCCAAGGGAGTGCAGGTGGAGGCGCTGCTTGATGTGCTGACACAGCAGTTGCCGGTGGGCGAGCCTGTCTATGATCCGGATTGGTTTACAGATCAGAGTCAGCGCACGCTCGCTTCCGAGTATGTGCGCGAACAGGTCTTCATGGCCATGCATCAGGAAATTCCGTTTCAGACGGCCGTGGATATCGAAGCTTTCCGCGAACTGGAGGATTGTCTCGAGATCGATGCGGTGATCCTGGTTGGAAGCGAGCGACACAAGCCCATGCTGATCGGCAAAAGCGGGGAGAAGCTGAAGCGCATTGGCATGCAGGCGAGGCAGGGGCTGGAGGAATTGCTTGGTTGTCATGTGCGGTTGCATCTCTGGGTTAAGGTGCAACCGGGCTGGTTCGATGATCCCCGGCACCTGAACGATCTGGGGCTTGGCGCCTGAATCACCGCTGTTGTTGGTAAGGCAGTCATGAGTGAGGTGCGTGATCGGGCGATGCTTCTCAGGCGGATCGCCTATGGGGAGAGCTCTCTGGTTGTCCATATGCTGACGGCCGGGCATGGGCGTATTGCTCTGATGGCCAAGGGTGCTCGTCGCGCCAAAAGTCCGTTTCGCGCGACGCTCGCACCCCTTCATGAGTTGGATGTTGCATGGCGTCCCGGACGGACCGGAATGGGCACATTGACCGGTGCGGAGCGAGGTGAGCCGCTTCTGCCGGAGCATCTGATGTACGATGGCCTTGAGTTGTCGGCGCTTGCATCCGGCATTTTCCAGGAGGGCGAACCCCAGGGCTTTGAGGAGTTGCGTATGGCCTGCCGTCTGCTGGCGGAACGCGCCGGTACGACGGGGCTACTGGCCGCCGCCTGGTACTTGCTGGACCAGGGTGGCTGGGTGGGAAGCCTGGGCCACTGCTGGCACTGTGGACGTGAGGCCGAACCTCTCTACTGGTCCAAAGGCTATCTGCACTGTGCCGATTGCGATCGGGGAGCGGAGGTCAGTCGTGGGGCATGTCGAGGCATTCTTGGTCATATGCGGAGTCCAAGGGTATATTTGCCAGAGCATGATGTGCGGACTTGGCGGACCATGGTGCAGGATGTGTTGCGCCTGCACGGACTGAGAATCCTCTCCAGTCTTGCCAGTCAGAATAACTCCGCCAATAGGAGGGATGCATGAATCTGGGTGTGAATATCGACCATATTGCCACGATCCGGCAAGCAAGGCGGACCTCCTATCCCGACCCCGTGGAGGTGGTCGAACTGTGCCTGGCCGGCGGGGCGGACGGTATTACTGCCCACCTGCGGGAGGATCGTAGGCACATTCAGGATGACGATATGCAGCGGCTGGCGGTCTGGCCGGGTCTTCACCTCAATATGGAGATGGCGGCGACGGAGGAGATGGTCGGCATCTGCAGCCGTCTGGCGCCGGCGGCGTGTTGTCTGGTGCCGGAAAAGCGCGAGGAGTTGACCACCGAGGGTGGCCTCGATGTGGCGGCGCACCGTGATCGTCTGGAGGATGTGGTCGGTCGTCTGAACGATGCCGGTGTACGGGTTTCGATGTTTATTGATGCCGATCCCGAACAGGTGCGTGCATCGCGTGCGATTGGTGCGCCCGTGGTGGAGCTGCATACCGGACACTATGCGGACCTCGAAGGCGAAGAGCAGGCGCGTGAGTTGTCCAGGGTCAGGGAGGCAGCCGGTCTTGCCGCCGATCTCGGGTTGATCGTCCATGCCGGGCACGGGCTGACGCTCGGAAATACGCCGGCGATTGTGGCAATCGATGAGATCGTCGAACTCAATATCGGCCATGCCATCGTGGCGGACGCCATTTCCAAGGGGCTGAAGCAGGCAGTAGCAGATTTCAAGGATATCATGGCCCGCAGATGAGTGTCGTCGGTGTAGGAACGGACCGGATTCTGGTGGCACGCGTGGCCGGCTCGCTGGATCGTTTCGGCGATCGCTTCGTTCGGCGCGTCTATACTGCCAGGGAGTTTGAACAGGCCGCGGCGAAGAGCGATACGGCGCGCAGACTGGCCATGCTGTTTGCCGCCAAAGAGGCTGTGGCCAAGGCGCTGGGCACCGGGTTCCGGCAGGGGGTGGCACCCGCTCATATCGAGACCCTTCATCTGGCTTCGGGCAAGCCGGAGGTGACATTGCATGATGGTGCTGCTGCAGTAGCTCGTCGGCTCGGGGTGGCCAGCGTGCATGTCTCCCTGACCGATGATGACGGTGTGGCAATGGCGTTTGCCATTGCCGAAACCGTATAATCCCCGGTTTTTCGCTAGGACGGACCGATGCTGTCTTCGGGTTATTTCCGTTATCGCTGGAGTTTCTACCGGCCCATTCTGGAGCGCGGTGAGAATCCGGCCGATCTGTGCCGGATTGATGCCAGCGAACTGCCCCTTCATATGGTGGGTGAAGATGCGCGGGAATACATCCCCTATGCGGTTCACCCCGAGCTCTCCAAATCCCTTTCGGCCTCCATTCGTCGCCTGCATGACTATATGGAACGGTATGTGATCCGGGGAGAGAAGGTCTCCGCGCATCAACTGCCGGTGCCCGATGCGACATCCCGGGGTATGATGCAGCACCTGCGTGCCATCTATCCTCATCTCTCTTCGCATCTGTTACGCCACTGGTGCGCCGATCCCTATGGTGGGATCGCTCTGCACCGTACCCTGCAGGCGCTATGGAAACAGGCCTGGCGTCAGGAGCGGCAGGAACGGGCCCCTTGGGCAGTGGCGGTCAATATCCTGCTGTTGCGGTTGTTGCGGACCACCATCTCGCAGTTGCCCGAAGCCAGTGCCGGGCAAGCCAATCATGTGGTGATGAGTGTGATCGGTGGCGCCTATCTCTGGTCTATGCAGCGTTTTCTGGAAACAAATGCGGAGCATGCCGTTGAAGTGGAGCGGATTCCCCGGCATGAGGTGCTGATCATTCCGGCAACACCGATCGCCTTCTTCCCGAAGACGGAGGATGGCCTGTTCTCCGATGCGCCTCATCTCCTGTTGTCGTATGGACTCGAACCGGACCTTGCCCCGCGTATGCGCAGTGTGATGCGCGAAGCCTCGGGATTGACGGGAAAGGAGATCCTGGCCCGGCTTGCCAGGGACCGAATGGGCGATCATCTGTTAAAACGCAGCTGGGCACGCCTCTGCCTGTGGGACCTTGCGGCCTCGAGCGGACAGGGTGCTTGGATGACATGGGCGCTCGATAGCAAACGCCTGGATCAGCTCCTGACACGCACAAAGGAGCTGGCCGGTGTGCTGGAGGATTCGCTGGAACCGATGCGCGGCCATCTTTTCGCCGACTGGCTTTTGGCGCAGATGCAGGCGGATCGCAAGGCGGATCAGCTGACGCCGTGGCGTCAGGATCTTCGGACCCTGATGGCCTTCCGGGTGTTTGATGCCGATGTTCATGTGGAGACGGCACGTCGAAGGTCCGAGCGGGCCTGGTACGACCGTTATGCCGACATTGTCGGCAAGGGACGGGGAGACGAGGCATCACGTGCGCTGGAGTCGGCCTTCCATGCCGGAAAGGTGGTGTTGCTGCAACCCGATTTCTCCCGTCCGCTGCATGTCGGCAAGGGTTTTTCGGGTCAGCAAGCTGCCCTGCGTGTGGACTGGACGGATTATCTGCATGGAATGCACAACCTCTACGAGGGAAACATGCAACGCTTTCTGGAACAGGTGTTTATGCCGGGGGTGTTGCAGCTTCTGGAGTGTCGGGAAGGGGTCTTTCTGGATGAGTTCGGTGGTTCGGGGTGCAGCCTGCGCGGTGAACCTTTGATTCTGCTGCAGACAGGCATGTCCCTGTGTCGACAGCTACATCTCTGGTATTCGGAGATGCAGAAAAGCGATGCGGAAGAGGATGGATGGCCGGCTCCCTCGACCTGCCTCGCCCTGAGCGGAAACTGGACGGTTGCGACACATACACACCCCCGTTTCGGTCAGTTCAGGATGGCCTATGCCCCCGCGCTCAGGGAGGCGGTGGTTGGCGTGGCACACCGGGACGGTCCAGATTGGCCGGGTGAAAGGGGGCGCCGGCCGCTGGGGCGCGTCCACCTGATAGAGAGTGGCGTGGATAACCACGGTTTTGTCGTGACCGGCGATGCGCTGCAGGCGGCGATGTCGGCTACCGGTGGTAGTGCGGAGGTGCTTGAAACTACCCTCAAGCGGGGTGAAGCGGAATCACTGCTGCCTGGCTTCTTGCTGCCCGATGGTGATTTTCGTGCCGTGCTGATTCGAGAGGGCGACAGCAGGGATGATCTGACCGTTTTGGCAGTACATGCGGGGCAGGCTCGCCTTGCAGGCAGGGTGACGGCGCTGTTTGAACTGCTGGATGTCGACTCCGCCGTCGCCCGTTTGATTCTCACCAAAGTGCTGTCAAAACGGACGGTGCCATCCGGACGCTGACGATGAACGCTTCATTGAGGCAGGCGGTGCCGCTGCTGCCTGGGGCCGAGCAGTGGCTGGCTGGTGCGCGTCTGCCGGAAACCGTCGCTGTCGGATGGTCCGGAGGCATCGATTCGACCGCATTGTTGCTGGCCCTGCAGGCATCCGGTCATCGTGTGCGTGCCTGGCATGTCGACCATGGCTGGCACGAGGATTCCGCCCACCATGCCGCAGTGTTGCGCCAAAAGGCTGAGGAGTGGGGTATCCCGTTCTACTCGGCCCGCGTTCGGACACCGCCGATTGTCAACCGCGAGGCGACATCAAGGCAGTCGCGGTATCGCCAGTTTTCCGAGTGGCGGTTGGAACAGGGCGTCGATGCGTTGTGTCTGGCACACCATCTTGATGATCAGGCCGAAACGGTCTGCATGCGCATGCTGCAGGGCGGTGGCGTGCTCGGTTGCCGCGGCATGCGTGATGCAAGGCGCATGGACAGTGGTCTGCAGGTGTTCCGGCCGCTGCTGCATACCTCCAAATCGATGCTAATGGCGGCACTACAGCAGGCCGGTGTGGAATGGCTTGAGGATGATAGCAACCGGGATACAAGCCTGCTGCGCAACCACATTCGGCATCGCTTCTTTCCGGCTGTACGGCAGGCGGGTGTGGACCCGGTAGAGTTGTGGTCACGATGGCAGCGACAGGCCGAACGTATTACCGGGTTGCTGGAGCGTGGAGCGGCCGGTCTGCCGATTGAGAACCGGTTCGGTTCGGTGACGGTTGCGTGGGAGCGATGGGTGGATCAGCCTGCGGCCATCCGTGCTTATGTGCTACAACGTATGACAAAGGTGCTGTTTGGTTCCGGCGCCTCTCTCGGTCGCCGGCATATTATGCTGGTGGAGCGCTGGAGGGAAGAAGGGGGGCACGGCGGGATCGATCTGTCGCGCAGTCGGCTTTCGCACAGGGATGGGCACTTGCGTCTGGATGCAACAAAGGCGAACCTTGATCGCTTGCGAACATGAAGCGCGCTGTTTCATCGTCGCTTCATATTTGTTGCATATTGTGTTGTAATGGTCATGACTTGCGCATGATCTGAATAACTGAGTCAGCCATGATGCTGGCGAATAAAAGGATAGGATAAACGGTCAATATGGGAAAGAATCTGCTTCTGTGGCTCGTCATTGCCATCACCATGATCAGCCTTTTCAATATGTTCAATCCGCCCATGAACAAGGGCGAGTCGATGTCGTACTCCTCCTTTGTCGACAAGGTGGATCAGGGGCTGGTGGAGACGGCCCGAATCTCCGATCATCAGGTGACGGGGCAGTACCGCAACCTGCAGGGTGATCTGCGCACCTACAAGGTCACGATCCCCGCTGACTCCAATCTTTCTCAGCGGCTTCTCGACCATCATGTCGAGGTAAACGTCAAGAAGCCGGAAGAGGTGCCGTTTTTCCTTTCCGTGCTGATCTCGTGGTTCCCGATGCTGCTGCTGATCGCTGTCTGGATCTTTTTCATGCGGCAGATGCAGGGCGGTGGCCGTGGTGGTGCGCTCTCCTTCGGGAAGAGCCGCGCCAAGATGCTGACCGAAAACACCAAACGCGTGACCTTCGACGATGTGGCTGGCTGCGACGAGGCCAAGCAGGAGGTCACCGAGATCATCGACTTTCTCCGGGACCCCTCCAAATTCACCCGTCTGGGCGGCAAGATTCCGAAGGGTGTGCTGCTGGTCGGCCCGCCGGGAACCGGTAAAACGCTGCTGGCGCGCGCCATCGCCGGAGAGGCGGAGGTGCCCTTCTTCTCGATCTCCGGCTCTGATTTCGTCGAGATGTTCGTCGGTGTCGGCGCCTCCCGTGTGCGCGACATGTTCGAGCAGGCCAAGAA
This sequence comes from Mariprofundaceae bacterium, assembly GCA_035267815.1. GTDB lineage: Bacteria > Pseudomonadota > Zetaproteobacteria > Mariprofundales > Mariprofundaceae > DATFLK01. Next base: position 41,538 of record DATFLK010000092.1, read on the forward strand.
GCATGCGCCGTGTATTGTCTTCGTCGACGAGATTGATGCGATGGGGCGTCATCGCGGTGCCGGTATTGGCGGTGGCAACGATGAGCGCGAACAGACGCTCAACCAGTTGCTGGTTGAGATGGATGGTTTCGAGGCCAACGAAGGGGTGATCCTGGTGGCGGCCACGAACCGTCCCGACGTGCTCGATCCGGCGCTGTTGCGTCCCGGCCGGTTCGACCGGCAGGTGGTGGTGCCTCGCCCCGATCTGAAAGGTCGCGAGGCGATTCTGCGCGTCCACATGAAGAACCTGCCGCTGGATTCCGATGTCGATGTGCCGATGCTGGCACGCGGCACGCCCGGGTTCTCCGGTGCGGATCTCGGCAACCTCGTCAACGAGGCGGCGCTGAATGCGGCCCGTTTCGACAAGGATAAGGTCGGCCGTGCCGATTTCGAGGGCGCCAAGGACAAGGTGATGATGGGCACGGAGCGCCGCTCTATGCTCCTCTCCGACGAGCAGAAGAAGACCACGGCCTACCATGAGGCCGGGCACACCCTGGTGGCCAAGAATCTCAAGAATGCCGATCCGGTCCACAAGGTCAGTATCATCCCGCGCGGGCAGGCGCTGGGCGTGACCATGCAGTTGCCGGAAGAGGACAAGTATAATCACGACCGCGGCTATCTTGAGGACCAGATTGCCATCCTGATGGGTGGCCGGCTGGCCGAACAACTGGTGCTGGGTCAGATGACCACGGGTGCCTCCAACGACTTCGAGCGTGCCACGCAGATCGCCCGCAACATGGTCACGATGTGGGGCATGACCGACGAGTTGGGCCCGATGGTCTACGGCGAACGACAGGAAGAGATCTTCCTGGGCCGGGAAGTGACCAAGACGCAGAATATCTCCGAGAAGACCTCTCAGCATATCGATACCGAGGTCCGGCATCTGATCGATGAGAACTACGCCCGTGCGAAGAAGATTCTGAATGATCACATGGATCAGCTGCATCTTCTGGCCAAGGCGCTGATCGAGTTCGAGACCCTCGAGGATGACGAGATCGATCAGATCATGGCGGGCAAGAAGATCCACCGTCGTGAACCGGAGAAGCCGGGCAAACCGAAGCCGCCCGAGCATCCGAGCGCTTCGGCTCCGGATACCGGGCATGTCCCATCCAAAGAGGCGGGCCAGCAGGCCTGACTGATGCCCCGATCACGCTGGTTTGCGCCAGCTGAGAACGTCTGGGTCATGGGGGTGCTGAACAGCACCCCCGACTCTTTTTCCGATGGCGGGAAATACCTTAATATGGACCATGCATTGTCGCATGCACACGCGATGTCTCGTGCCGGTGCGGCGATCATCGATATCGGAGGGGAATCC
>DATFLK010000093.1:0-32264 GCA_035267815.1 Mariprofundaceae bacterium
CTCCTATCGGCAGGCGGAGGCCAGTTCGCTCTCCTCGCAGCGGCAGTCGGTATCCGGCGTTAACATGGATCAGGAGCTGATCAGTATGCTGAAGTTCCAGCGTGCCTATCAGGGCGCCGCCAAGGTGATCCAGAGCAGCAATACCATGCTCGATTCTTTGATGGGGCTGATACGATGAAAGTAACTTCTCAGCAGATGTATGACACCCTTCTTGCCGGCATTAGCCAGCAGTTGCAGACGCAATCGACGGCGACCGCGCAGCTCAGCTCCGGCAAGCGTTACACCCGCCCCAGTCAGGATGGCATGGGGTACAAGCAGTCGCTTGATATACGCCATGTCCAGAGCGGACTCAGTGCGAGTCTGGGAGCGATCTCGACCGCCAAGTCGCGTCTGAGCGCGAGCCAGAGCGCGCTGTCGCAGATGCAGCCGCTGATACAGCGGGCTCAGACCATTGCGGTGCAACAGGCGAATGCCACCTTGAGCCCTTCGGAGCGTCAGGCGGCGGTGGCCGAGGTCAGCACCCTGCGGGATCAGCTTCTGGCGCTGGCCAATCAGAAGTTTTCCGGCGAATACCTTTTTTCGGGCACAGCTGCGGATCAAGCGGCGTATAGCGGGAATGCCAGTATTGGTAACACTCAGTATACGAATGGTGCAAATGCCTCCATTACCAACGTGGTTCAGACGGCGAATCCCAATGCGATCAACGACAGTTATAAGGTGACGTTGAATGCGACTGGAACCGCCATTGCCAGTGTGACGAACAGCGCAGGTACCAATGTGTTGCAGAATGGACCAGTGAGCTTGGTGGCAGGTACGAACACACTTAGTCTGATCAATGGTGTGACGTTGAGCGCGGATTATAGCGGTACACCCGATACGACCAGCACGGATGGTGGTACATTGGCCGTCTCGGGAGCTGCTTTCAGCAGCACTGCCAGTACCGGTAACACCCATTATGTAGCGGCTACCGGTGGCAACACATCGATCACCGGTGTGACGCAGGTTTCAAACCCAAATTATGTGAACGATCGCTACACCATTGCATTGAATGCGGCTGGAACCGCCATTGACAGTGTGACGAACAGCGCGGGCACCAATGTGTTGCAAAATGGTCCAGTGACCTTGGGGGCGGGTGCGAACAAACTTAGCCTGACAAACGGCGAGGTTCTGGATGTAAGCTATAGCGGTTCGCCACAGACGAATACGGCTGGGGGTACTTTTGTCGTTACGGGTGCGCATGTAGGCGGCAGTTATCATTATAACGGTGATGCCCAAAATCGTACGGTGTCCATCACGCCGACCCAGACCGTTTTGACTAACGTGCGGGGTGACAGTGCAGCCTTTACCCAAGCGTTCTCGTCGATGAAGGCGCTACAGGATGCGTTGAACGCTAATAATGTTGCCGGCATCAAGTCGGCGATTACCCAACTGAACGCGGCTGGCAACTCGATGAGCGAGCTGACTGCTGAGGTGGGCGGTCGTCTCCATTCGATCGGTCTTCAGGATCAGACTTACAATGCCATGAAATCGCAGACGGACCAGTTGCTCAGTCAGCAGGAGTCCACCGATATTCCTGCCACCGTGACCAAGCTGACACAGGCTCAGACGGCCTTGCAGGCGGCGTATAAGGTGACCTCCAATATCAGCAATATCAGTCTGGTCAATTACCTCAAATGATGGTCATGCGCTGCAAAGCGGGACAGTCGATTCGTATCGGCGACGATATTCGCGTGTCGATCCGGGCTGTTCAAGGTGGCGGGCAGGTCGTCAATTTCGGCATTGATGCACCGGCGGAGGTGCCTGTCCACCGCCTAGAGATTTTCGAACTGATACAGACAGAGAACAGGGCGGCTAGTGCCGGCAATGCGTTGGCTTGGCTGAAGGGGAAGAGAGATGAGTAATGCACAGGCTGTCCGGACGATTGATTATCAGAACGATACAGGGACCGAGGCCTTTCTGTTTCCCCATGGTATGGCTGGGTTTCCCGAGGATACGCGCTACGGTTTTCTCTACGAGGGGCGCGGCGATATTGTATGCATGCAGTCGCTCGATAACATTGCCGCATCCTTTCTCATGACGCCTTGGGACGAGGTCAGGCTTGGGCCGCCGCCGGCTCTGACATCGGAACAGCGCTTCTGCCTTCAGATGGAATATGGCGAAATGCCCTTCTGGATGTTGGTACTGAACCCTTTTGCGAATCCGGAGTGGATTGTGGCGAACCTGCGTGCACCGGTTGCCGTGAACGATGCCGGGCGGCGTGGTGTGCAGTGCATCCAGGCAGATCCGAATCTGGAACTTCGCTACCGCTGGATGCCGCAGCCGGACAAGGCTCCCTGACTTTTTATCACCGCTTCACAAGCGTATTCGTCTTGGCGGCTGGATAGCTGCGATGTTTCCTGCTGCAATACGGCGATGCATACATCATCGGAGCCGGTCAAATGGCGTCAACATCTTACCCTGAACATGCCGCAGCCGGCCGAGGCCCGGCCGGTGTGGGTGCATGCCTGTTCGGTCGGTGAGGTCGGTTCCGTTGCGCCGCTTGTCAACGCGTTGCTGGAGCGTCATCTGCCTGTCCATCTGACGGTGGTGACCCGAACGGGTATGCACCATGCTATGCGGCTTTTTGGGGAGAGAGCGACCATCTCCTATCTGCCATGGGATCTTCCGAGTCTGATGACACGCCTAGTGGCGCATCTGAATCCTAGGCTGCTGCTGCTTGCCGAAACGGAGTTCTGGCCGGGGATGCTGGCGGCCTGCCGTCGTCGTCAAATTCCCGTCATGGGGGTCAATACCCGAATCTCCGACCGTTCTTTCCCCCGATATCGGGCGACGCGCCTGTTATGGGGGCACTGGTTAAAGGGCGTTGCCCTCTTCCTGGCCCAAAGCGAACTGGATGCCGAACGCCTTGTTGGCATGGGGGTGGACCGTGCCCGCGTCCGGGTCGCCGGCAACCTGAAATATGCGGTCAGCCCGCCGACCGTCGATGTCGAGGCGCTTCGCCGATATCTCGATCCCACCATGAAGCGTCCGATTCTGCTTGCCGCAAGCACGCATGAGGGTGAGGAGGAGATGTTGTTGCGGATGTGGCCGACCTGGAAACAGAAGTGCCCCGACCTGTTGATGGTTCTGGTGCCGCGCCATCCCGAACGGTTTGATGAGACGGGGACATTGATTCGCCGGGTCGGCTGTTCGTATGCCGCGTGGTCATGCGGTATCGACTCGGAGGTGGATGTGGTGCTTGTCGATGCGATGGGTGTGTTGGGGCAGCTCTATACGGTGGCGGATATCGCTTTTGTCGGCGGCAGTCTCGTGCCTGTCGGAGGCCATAATCCACTGGAGGCCGCCATCTGCGGACGGGGCGTCGTCACTGGTCCGTATGTGCATAACTTTCGCCAGATGATGAGGGATATGCAGCAGGCGGGAGCTGCCGTGGTGGCTGAGGACGAAGAGTCGTTCGGCCGGGCGATCCGACGTTTCCTGACGCATGCCGACGAGCTGCGAACCCTGCACGGCAGTGCTGCCGCCTTCATGCAGGGGAAGGCAGCGGTACTTCCACGTATCCTAGAAGCCGTTGAGCCTTACCTGGGTGCTCCGAAAGTGGATGCCGGTGTCTGACTTGAAGGCGAGCCTGCACGCCTTCGTGGAGCGGATGTGGTGGTCGCACGACCGGCCGCCAGCCTGGTTGAGATGGGCCAGCCCACTCTATGCCATGATCAGTGCGCGCCAACTTCGTGCTCGCAGCCAAAACCGTGTCATGCCACCGATACCGCTGGTCTCGGTTGGCAACATTACGGCGGGCGGAAGTGGCAAGACACCGTTCGTTATCTGGCTTGTCAGGCAGATGCAGGCACATGGTATCAAACCGGTTGTGCTGTGCCGTGGTGACGGGGGACGGACGCATGATGCCACGCTGTTGACCGATACATGCCTCGTCGCCGATGTCGGCGACGAGGCATGCCTCTTGTTCGAGTCTTGTGACTGTCCGGTCATCGTCGGACGCGATCGTGTGGCGGGTAGTCGCATGGCGGCGGATCTGGGCGAGGTGTTGATTCTCGACGATGGCTTCCAGTACCGGCAACTGCAGCGGCAGTGCGATATTGTGCTGGTTCCGGCCGAGGGCGTGGGCAACGGCCATATGATTCCGGCCGGACCGCTGCGCGAGCCGGTCACGGCGTTGGCGCGTGCCGATCTTGTTGTACGTACGGGAGGAGGACCTGTCGTGCCGCTGGGAGGGGGGCGACAGTGGTACTGGCGGGTGGTCGGTGGCGGATTGCGACAGTCTTCCGGACCGGTATCCCCGCCGCCCGGCAGGGCCTGGGCGGTAAGCGGTATTGCCCGGCCCGGCCGTTTTATCGAATCCCTGCAGCGGCAGCGTATCGAGATCGTCGGCCAGACCCTTTTTCCCGATCATTACGCCTTCACTGCAGGGGATGTCGGGTCGGTCAGTGCGCATGGCCTGCCGGTAGTGACGACAGGGAAAGATGCCGTCAAACTGTTGCCGATATGGCCGCAACATCTGCCGTTGTGGGTGCTGGATATCGAAGGCGAAGGCGAGAGTGGCCTGTTCGAGGCCATTATGGCGTGCCTGCACCTGCACGAACGGTAGGATGGTCGGCAAAGAAAGAGGTGATGAATGCTGGATAAGGAACTGATGGAGATTCTGGCCTGCCCGAAGTGCAAGGGTAAGGTCGAATACAACGAGGCCGGTAACGGGCTGGTATGTGTCGCCTGCCGGCTGGAGTATCCGATCCGGGACGATATCCCGGTGATGCTGGTCGACGAGGCGAAACCGCTGGCGAATTGATGGGGATGCTGCAGACCGTTACGGTGCGGAGCCTGTTCTGGGTGATCCGTTGCCTTCCCGTTCGGCTGGCCGGTGCGTTGGGGGCCGGTCTGGGCCGGGCGGTGTTTTATCTGGACGCCAAACACCGCGAGATTGCCCAGCGCAATCTGGTGCGTGTCCATCCGGACCGGCCACGCCGGTGGCGCAGACGAATGGCCAGGGAGTCGTTTGCCGAGCTCGGACGGTCGATCTTCGAACTGCCGCATGTGTTTCTGCGCTCGGAACGTTTTCTCCGTTCCCGCGTTCAGATCGAGGGTGAGGATGTGCTGCGTGCCGCAGTCCGGGAAGGGAAGGGTGTATTCATCACGGCTTGCCACCATGGCAACTGGGAGCTGGGTGCGTTGATGTTCTCGCAGCTCGGGCTTGATTCCAATTTCCTCTACCGGTCGCTGCGCCAGGCTCCTCTCAATGCCTATCTGAAACAGTGCAGGGAACGCTTCGGGGCGGTGATGCACGCCCGCAACGAGGGGATGCGCTGGATGCCGCGCGTATTGAAGCGCGGTGGCTGCGTCTCCTTCATGATCGATCAGCACCTCTCCGATGGTATACAGGTTCCATTTCTCGGCCATTTGGCCAATACTACCCCCTTGCCTGCCACCGTGATTTACCGATACAGCACGCCGGTGTTCGGCGTTACCCTGCAACGTCTGGGAAAAGGATTCCATTTTCGGCTGAAGCTGTGGCCCATCCCGGTGCCCGATGCCAGCCCAGCTGGCGACAAGGATGCGGATGCCTACCATTTGATGTGGCGGATCAACCGGAGCTTTGCCCCGCTCATCGTCGAAGACCCGGCATGGTTGTGGGTGCACCGGAGGTGGTGGGTGCTTGAAGAGGAACGCGGCGCAAGAGAAGCGGTATATGGCACACCATAGAATCATCAGTCAGGCGCGCTGGCTGAAATACCAGAAACAGGAGGCCGAATACTGGCACGGCAATACCGTGTTGGAGAATCGGCTTGCCTATATCGAAAGGCACTATGCCCCCATGATGGTGCGTTATGCCGAAGGGCTTCCGGACGAGGCGCATGTGCTCGATCTGGGATGCGGTCCTGTCTGCCCGTCCCGTTTCGTGGTATCGGGAAACAAGACATATGTCGACCCGCTTCTGGATACATTTCGGCGCGCCTATCCGGGCAAGCTGCCAAAGGGGGAGCGTCTGGCCGTGCCTACGGACACGATCCCCAAACCGGATGCCTCTTTCGATATGATTGTCTCTATTGATGCACTGGATCGTGTGATGAACCCAGAGTTGACCCTGAACGAGGCCAGACGTCTCCTGAAGACGGATGGCGCATTTATTTTCGGCATGAAAGTCTACCCCATCGCGGTCGCGATGGCCTGTTATTATGCCGATTGTTTCATTCCAGTGTTTTGTCACAGACGACATCCCTATTTTTATGCCCACACCGGCATTCGGAAAACATTGCAGCGCTATTTTTCCATTGTGGAGGAGTACCGCCTTCCGGATCCGGAAGGTATCGATATGTTCGGCCGGGAGATGGCGTTTGTCTGCAGGCACCAAGCTTTGAAGGGACAGGGCGGTTGAGATCGTGTCCGGCAAGCGGCCGAACCGACAAATGACACGATGAAACGCGATATCGAGCATCTTGTTCTGTCATCCCCGAACTGGCTGGGGGATGTGGTCATGGCGCAGCCTGCCATGCGATCGATTGTTGAGGCATTTGAACCGGCTCATGTGGCGCTGTTCGGGCGGCCATGGCTGGCCGATCTTCTACCCTTTCTGGATATCCCCGGTGCCGTCTATGCCGATGCAATGCCGGCGGGGACAGATGCCGCTGTCCTCTTCCCCAACAGCTTCCGTGCCGCATGGCTGGCCTGTCGTGCCGGCGCGAAACGGAGAATCGGTTTTCGCGGCCAGTGGCGGCGCTTGCTACTGACCGATGCGCCTGCTCCCCGTATCAGCCTGCGGCACCAGCACCATCGCGATTTCTATCTCGATCTGGCCGAAAAGCTGGGAGTCGACGTCAGGGAGCGGCAGGTTCGGCTGACCGTGCCAGCCGGAGATGTTAAAGCCGGTGAGGAGATGCTTCGCCGGCAGGGGCTGGATCCGCAACGGACGGTGGCGGTAGCGCCCGGCGCCCAGTTCGGCGGAGCCAAGCGCTATCCGGCCGAATCGTATGCCGCGATTCTCAAGTGGCTGGCTGACCGGGATTGGCAGATCATGGTGCTGGGGACGCAGGTGGAGCGCGATATCGGCGATCAGTGTCTTGCCCCGGTGGCCGGCCAGGCATGGAATGCCGCCGGGGAGACCTCCCTGGGGCAGGGGCTTCAGCTGCTCTGTGCCAGTCGTATGCTGCTTTGCAACGACTCCGGTCTGATGCACGTTGCGGCGGGAATGGGCAAGCCGGTGGTGGCTATTTTTGGCGCGACCGATCCGGCACGAACCGCGCCATCCGGAGCGCGCGTGCACCTGCTCTATCGTCCGGCCGATTGCAGTCCCTGCTTGAAGCGGGAGTGTGCGGTGCATGGACACCCCTGTATGGGCAATGTGCTTCCCGAGGATGTGCGCGATGCCTGCCTGGAGGTGCTATCTTGAAGGTGTTGGTGGCCAAGCTGTCGGCCTTCGGTGATCTGATCCATGCATTGCCGGCGCTGGACGACCTGCTCGCCAGTCCGGAGGTCGACGAGGTGCATTGGTTGATCGACGAGCGTTACGCCTTTGTGGCCGAGGCGTTTCCGCCGCAAGTGGTGGTTCACAGGGTGGCGCTCAAGGGGGCGCATCCCTTTCGCTCCGCCTGGCGGGCGATTCGTCGTCTGCGTGCCGTCGGGTTCGATGCGATCCTAGATATGCAGGGGCTGGTCAAATCCGGGGTGTTGGCCCGTGCGGTCGGTTCGCCGGTCTACGGTATTGACGCCGGCTTCGTGCGCGAGTCCGTGAATGCATGGTTTACACATCCCGTCCGTTTCCATCCCGAAGAGCGGCACGTGGTGCAGCAGTATCGACGCGTGGCCACCGCGCCGTTCGTAGAGCATCCTGCGCGAGCGCCGGAGCAGCCCATCGATTACAAGGCGCCGCATATTCCGGTGACCGCGGCGATTCGTGATGCTGCATCCGACGTGACCGCATCACTGGAGCTGGACGGTCGCCCTTATGTGGTTCTGCACGTCGGCGGCGGGTGGGCGACCAAGCAGCTGCCGCAGAATACGTGGCGCGCGTTGATCGATGCCTTGTCGGTGCGTGAGTTGGCGCCATTGATCAGCTGGGGGACAAAGGCGGAACTTCAGCAGGCGCAGGCGCTTTGCGCGGACCGGTCCGCAGCGCGCGTATTGCCCCGTCGGCTGCATATGTTGCCGTTATGCGGTCTTCTCAGTCAGGCGAAGGCGGTGGTGGGAGCCGATACGGGCGTTGTGCATCTTGCTGCTGCACTATCGACGCCAACGGTCAGTTTCTGGGGGGCATCGGCCTCCTGGCGTTCGGCCCCGCTGGGGGATGGGGACCGTCAGATCGAGTCGAATCCGGAGTGCGGGCCGTGCTTCAAGCGCCAGTGTGATCATTTTATCTGCATGGACCGTATTCGGGCCGAGGATATCCTAGGAGCGATCGATGCGTAGAGCGACGAATGGCGAGAGAGGTGCCAGGCGACTGTTTCCGGCGCTTGTAGCGGGGCTTCTCCTCGTGGCGGGGCAGTGCGCGCCCGCTGTGGCGGCTTCCGCCGTTTCCGGCTGTCTTCCCTTTGTCGGTGAACGGATGCAGTTCAGCGTCGGCTGGGAGTTTATCGACGCGGGCTTGGCCACCATGCACGTCAAGGCGAGTGGTGCTGATGGCTATCGCATCGATACGTTTGCCCGAACCAATGCGTTTTTCGACCTGTTCAAGAAGGTGCGGGACACCATCACGTCGGAGGGTGTGTGCCGAGGTAAACGTATGCAGAGCACGCTGTTCGAGATCGAACAGAACGAGCATACCTACCATTCGAAGAAGAGCATCCGCTTTTTGTGGCGCGAAAACCGGGTGAGCTATACACAGAGCGGCAAGACCGATATATATGAGGTGAAGTCTGGGCATCTCAACGCCATCGATGCCTTCCTGGCCGTGCGATCCATGCCGCTCAAGGTGGGGGATATCGTGCGGGTGCCCGTGTTCGATTCGCGCAAGAAGTATCTTGTCGAGGTGCATGTGCTGAAGAAGGTCCGGATGAGCGCGCCCTGGGGGAAATCGGTAGAGTCGATCATTATCGAGCCGAAGCTGAAAACGGAGACGATCTTTTCCAGCAAGGGGAAGGTGATGATCTGGTTGACGAACGACGCTCGCCACGTTCCCCTGAGGATGACGGCGAAAATCCGTTTCGGCCGTATCGTGGCCCGATTGATCGATTACAGTAAAGTGCCCTGATACTTGGACGGTCGAAGCGGGGAAGGGATATATGGAAATCATCTATTCGGATAAGAAGCTGATCGGGAAGATCTGCGATCTGGCCCACGGGCTGGGAATCAAGGGGCGCTGGCTGGACATGCCTTCCGGCGGTGGCGTGCTGGCCAGGCAGCTGGCCGATCCCGACCTCTATGTCGTCGAAGGGGAGCTCAATCCGGCGGGTGACCTCGCCAACCGTAATATCGTGCGGCTGGACATGAACACTTCCCTGCCGTTCGGCGATGCCTCGTTTGACGGCATCGCCTGCATCGAGGGAATCGAGCATATCGAGAATTTTTTCGCGCTGATCCGCGAGTTGCGGCGTGTGCTTAAACCCGGAGGCAGACTGATTCTGAGCACGCCGAATATGAACAAGCTGGGCTCGCGCTGGAACACCTTCTGGACCGGTTTTCCGCACTATCTGATCCGCCCCAATCCCGAGGCGGAGGAGGAGCGCGAGCCCTTTCCGCACATCAACATGCTGCCGTTCCACGAACTGCGCTACGCCCTGCATACGCAGGGGATGCGGATCGTCTCCATCGAAACCAATCGCTGTCGTTTCAACGATCTGCTGTTTCTGCCGCTGTGGCCGTTCGTGGCGCTCTCCACCTGGCGTCGACTGCGCAAGGAGCGGCATCCGGACCAGCGCGAGCGCAACCGGGAGATTCTGCGCCAGCTGCTTTCGTGGGATGTGTTGTTCGGCAATATCATGATCCTGATCGTCGAGCGTACGGACGAGGCGTGAGCTCCCCGGATAGAATCGCGGTTCTGATCTCCACCTACAATGCGCCGGCCTTTCTTCGTCTGGCGCTGGAGGGGTGGCGGGCGCAGCACGATACCCGTTTTACGCTCTATATCGCCGACGATGGTTCCGCGCAGCAGACGGCCGATCTGATCGATGAATTCAAGCATGATTTTCCGGTGCCGATCGTGCATATATGGCACGAGGATCGTGGCTTCCGCAAAGCGCGCGTGCACAACATGGCGCTGGTGCAGGTGGAGGAGCCCTATATCCTGCTCACGGACGGCGACTGCATTCCGCTACCGCAGATGGTCGCCACACACCTGCGGCTGGCTGAGAGCGGGACTCTCATCAGCGGCAGTCGGGTGCTGCTCTCCAAAGGCTGGACCGAACGGCTTTGTGCCGGAGAGCATGTCGATACCGGTGCATCGCTGCTCTACTGGCTCGCCAGGCGTCTGCATGGCGATATCAACCGCCTGTTTCCGATACTTTTGCCTAACCGCCTTGGAGGATCGCACCAGCGGCTGTCGGGCATCCGGGGTTGCCATCTCTCCTGCTGGCGGGATGACCTGCTACATGTGAATGGCTTCGACGAGAGTTTTGAAGGGTGGGGGCGCGAGGACTCCGATCTGGTGGCCCGCCTCTTCCATGCCGGTGTGATGCGCCAGGATTTGCGCGGCATGCCCGTGCTGCATCTGTGGCATGAGGAGTATTCCCGTGGCCGGTTGGATCGGAACGATGCGCTGCTCGAGGCCTGCCTGCGTGAGAAGCGTATCCGGGCGATGCGCGGGATGGCCGAGCTTTCGGAGGATGCGCATGCCTAAGGTTTCAGTCTACATACCGGTGCTCAACGAGGAGGAGAAGATCGAGGATGCTCTGGCCAGTGTCAGCTGGGCCGACGAGATTGTCATCATCGACACCGGCTGCACGGACGGCACGATTGGTATCGTCAGGCGCTATACTGATCGCATCATCGAATACTCCTTCGAGGGATTCGGTGCCCTGCGCAATTTCGGCGTGGAGGCCTGCACGCACGAGTGGATCATCAGCCTCGATGCGGACGAGCGTTGCACGCCGGAGCTGAAGGAGGAGATCCTTTCGACGATTGGGGATGGCGATGCCAGCGATGCCTACTATATCCCGCGCCGCAACTGGTTCATGGGGCGCTGGATCAGGCACTGCGGCTGGTATCCGGACTACTGTCAGCCCAAGCTCTTCCGCCGCGGTGCGCTGAGCTACCATGATGATGCTGTCCACGAGGGCTTCGATATCCATGGTTCGGTCGGCTATCTGAAGCACGATGTCCTGCATCTTTCGTTCACCAGCCTCTCCCAGGTCATCGCCAAGATGAATCGCTACTCGACACTGGGTGCACAAAAGCTGGAGGAGCGAGGCGCCCGCGGCAGTATCACCTCGGCGCTGCTGCACGGGCTGGCGGCTTTCTTCCGTATTTATGTGCTGAAGCTCGGCTTTCTGGACGGTCGGGCCGGCTTCGTGATCGCACTGGGGAACTTCGAGGGAACCTTTTACCGCTATGCCAAGCTGATGGAGCGTCGGAATCGGTGGCCCCGTCTTCCCGGTCGCTGAGCGGAGCCATGCAGCGGGTGTGGAGCATGGCCGCGTGCATGTATAGCCTGCATCCCCTTCATTTGGAGGGAATGTGATTCCTGAATGGTATGCAAGATTCGAGGCATGGGTTTCCACGCACCGTATCGTGGCCACCCTTCCCGTGGCGGTGTTGCTTCTGACACTCGCCCGGCCCAATGTCTGGTCGCTCTGCGTCGGCGGCAGTGTCGTGCTGCTGGGCGAGGCGGGGCGTATGTGGGCCAGCGGCTATATCGACAAGAACATGGAACTGGCCACGGCCGGTCCCTATCGCTATACGCGCAATCCTCTCTACGTGGCCAACCTGCTGCTGTTGATCGGGTTTTGCATCATGGCCGCCAACCCCTATGTGGCGCTGTTGGCCCTGCTCGCCTTTGCCATGATCTATCGTCCGGTATTGATCAACGAGGCCAAGCACATGCAGGAGCTGTTCGGCGAAGATTATCGCCGCTGGGCCGAATATGTGCCGATGTTTTTTCCGCGTTTTCCGGGCTATCAAGGGAAACCGCGCGCCTTCTCCTGGGCGCTGATGATCCGGCACAGGGAGCACAAGAACGCCCTTGCCTTTATCGCCGGTATCGCCATCTTCGTTGGCATCTACCTCTGGAGAGGGTGAACATGCGGGCGTTGATGGTGGTCTGCCGTTATCTGGGCGATGTGCTGTTGGTCACGCCGCTGGCGCAGTCATTGAAAGAGGCCGGCTATGCGGTGGACTGGATTGTGGCGTCCGGTACCGAATCGCTGCTGGAGGGCCAGCCCTGGGCCGACCGTGTCTCGATCGCCGGTCCGGGCCTGTCGTGGGCAGGGCATATCGCTCTTGGCAGGCAGGTGTTCCGCCGTTACGAGCAGGCCTTCGTATTGCCGGCCTCCGATCGCCCGATGGCGGTGGCGAAGCTCGCCTCAAAACGCGTTTTTGCACTGCTTCCCGGGAATAGGAAGCAGGATGCCTGGAAGCGCCGGTTCTCCTACCGCTGGATTCCCTACGAACCGATGAGTCATATGGTCAGCTACGGTATCCATATGGCGGCGCTGGCGGGATTGCCCAAGTGCCGCGACGTGCGGTTCCATTGGTCCGAGGAGGATGCCAGCAAGGTGGAGGCTGCGTTGCAGTGGAAGCGCTCCTCCGATTATGTGCAGCTTCATCCCTTCGCCCGCTGGCCCTATAAATGGTGGCAGAGGGATCGCTGGCGTCAGCTGATCGATCACCTCCTCGACAAGGGGTTCAAGGTCGCCATCACCGGCTCCCCGAATGAGGTGAAGGCTGCAGAGGATCTCGCCGCCGGCTATGCCGACAGTGACCTCCGGGTTCTGGCCGGGATGTTGAACTGGCGGCAGTTGGCCTGTCTGGCGCACCACGCCCGTCTCTATGTCGGACTCGATACGGCCAACACCCATCTTGCCGCCGCGACGGATACCCCCGTCGTGGCGCTCTACGGTCCGACCGATCCGCGCATCTGGGGACCATGGCCGAACGGGTTCGCCGGTCGCAGCCCTTACCGGCAGTGGGTGCTCGGCGGCATCCAGCGTGCCAGTCATATCTCGTTGATGCAGGGAGAGCAGGGGTGCGTGCCCTGCCAGCTGGAGGGGTGCGAACGGCACCAGCAGAGTGCCAGTGCCTGCCTGGAGATGATGGATGCAGAGCGGGTATGGCGGGAGATGCTATATCGACTGGAAGCTGTATGAATGCGCTGTTTATGGAGGCATCCGAACTTCCTGTGATCGGTATATCGGTGCATAAAAATGGGAACCTGATTGACGATGCGTATGTCGACCTCTCAAGGTAATATTAGACATGTCTGGATCGCGCTGACCATTCTCAGTGCGCTGTTCATGTTCCTTCCTCTTCACATCCAGTTTATCGGTGAAGAGAGTGTGTATGCAGTCTATCTGCAGAAGATGCTGCAGAGTGGGGATCTGATTAATATATTCTACAGGCCGCCGCTCTTTTTATGGGCTGGTGATCTGCTTTACGGATGGCTGCATTTTTTGCCGATCGAACTCCCGCTCCGCATCGTCTCGATCCTTTTTTCGATAGGGAGTGCCGGGGTCGCAGCCCTCTTCGCTCATAAGGTGTTCCGGGACAAAAATGCGGCTGTTCTGGCGGCCCTAGTCTTCCTGACGCTGGGCGAGATTCAGTTTTGGTATGGATGGCTCGGCTATGCGGATGCCATGTTCTTGTTCTTCATATTTTCATCAGGTGTGAGCGTCTGGTTGGCAGCGCAATCTCGAAGTGTTTTTTGGTATGGGCTTGCGGTGCTTCTGATCAATGGCGCCTTTCTTACAAAAGCGATTACGGCCTACGCTTTTTTCTTCAGTACGCTTGCTGTCGTGGCATATGGCTTCCACAGCTGGCGTTTCTTTTTTCGGCCGATCAACGTGCTGTTGTCATTGGCCGCTTTCTCGGCTCCGATTTTCTGGATGCAGATGCATGGTTCTGGTGCCGATGCATCCTTTGCGAGTTTGGTACACGACATCGCCATGCGGTTCAGGGAAGTGAGTCCTCTCAAGTATCTTGGCCATCTCGTTACGATCCCCGCCCTCTTTGTTGAACGGATGGCGCCTGTTTCCCTAGTGGTGCTATGGTTCGTTGCAAAGCGAAAGGGCTATTTTCCCGATAAGGATATCGACCTTATCCTGTGGATTCTGTTGATCAACTTTATCCCGTACTGGGTCGCGCCCTTCTCGGGCATGAGGCATGTCATGCCGTTATATGGCTGGGCCTCTCTGGTCCTGACGTACTGGCTGCTGAAGCTCGATTTTAATGCCCGGAAAGCAGCGTCGGTGGCCATTGTGATCGTGCTGTTTCTCAAGATTCCGTTCAGCTTCTGGGCCTTGCCGGTATTCAAGGGGGATAGGCGGCATGGTGAGATGACCTTTCGTGCCATCGCGGCCGATGTCCTACATTATACGCGTGGTATGGCGCCGATTCGTCAGAAGAATGTCACCTTCGTTGGATTTTCTGTGGTGGCCTATATCAATGAGATTCGGAAGGGGCAGCCCTGTATTCGGTTTTTGAGGCGGGGGGAACACGGTGTGTATGTATTGGCCTATACTCCGATGAAGCATGCGAGCCTGATTAAAAAGTATGCCCCTTTTAACTCGCCCCTTTATCTGCTGTATCTCGAATAGTCTCGGCCATCATCTCCCTGTATGTTCGGCGATGATGTATCGGGGACGTCCTTTGACCTCTTCATAGATTCTGGCGATGTATTCGCCGATGATGCCGAGCGCCAACATGATCAGGCTGGAAGTGATCAATAGCAGGAGAATAACGGTGCTGAAGCCGGTGACGGCCTCGCCATGCCAGTACTGGTAAAGCGTGTTGGCCGCCATGATGATGGCGAAGAGGAAGAATAGAACACCTGAGACCGTGACGATCCTCAGTGGAACGGTAGAGAATGCGGCGATCGCCTTGAATGCGAGCCCGACTAGGCTCCATTGTGTCCATTTGCTGGTGCCAGCTTCTCGTGTAGCCACTTCAAATTCGATTTGGACCCTGTTGAATCCGACCCAGGCCGACATGGCCCGGAAGAAGAGGTTGCGCTCGTCCATACTCTTCCACGCCTCGACCACCTTGCGGTCAAGCAGCTTGTAATCGCTGGCACCGGCAAAATCGAGGCCTGACAATGACCCCATGAGCCAGTAAAACACCTGTGCCAAGAGGCGCGAGAACAGGTTCTCTCTGCCGCGATCGGATTTGACGCCTTCCACGACATCGACATCGCCTTTCCGCCAGCGTTGGATCATATCCGGAATCAGCTCGGGAGGGTGTTGCATGTCCGCATCCAGTAGGATCACGGCATCGCCGGAAGTCTGCTCAAGGCCGGCACAGATGGCGCTCTCCTTGCCGAAGTTGCGGCTTAGGCGTAACCCTTTGACGGTTGGATAGGTTGCCGATGCCCGAACGATCTTGCTCCAGGTTGCATCGTTCGATCCATCATCGACGATCACAAGTTCAAAGGATTCGTGGTTTGTTTTCATCACTTGGTGAATCCTGTCGATGCTGGAGTCGATGCACTCCGCCTCGTTATAGGCGGGGACGACCAGTGAGATCAGCTGTTTCGAACTCATATCGGTTTCCTCGCAGCCATGGCTAGCACCACACCCGGCAACCAGATATTCATTTTTGGCGCTGGCAAGCGCCCCATCCCTAGCTTTTCGAGCAGCACGGCGAGTGGAAAGGCATGAGGGAAGGGGAGCTTCTCGGTCCGTTCGAATCCCGCCTGTCGGTATAATTGGCCCAGCGTATTGCTATCGTAATAGGTGACATGTTCCGGCAGCTTGAAGGAGGGCCACCGTTTCTGCATGACCTTGCGCCAGTAGCTTCCCATATCCGGCGTGGCCATGATTAGCCACCCGCCAGGACGAAGTCTTCTGTACAGTTCTGAAATGAAATGGTTGGGGTCATAGATATGCTCGATCACCTCGACGGCTGCGATGCAGTCGAATCCCTCCGAAGGGTCTACGGCATCGATGCCGCCAAGCACTACATGGTCAGCATGTGCCTTGGCTCGTTCGACGGCTGCAGCGGAAAAATCCGTGCCCATCCTGTAATCGAAATAGTCGCATGCCTCGTCCATCAGATAACCATAGCCGCATCCAACCTCTAGCAGGTTGCCGCCGGTCATGCCTCGCTGTTTCAGCTTGTGCAGGAACCGGGCGAAGGTGGGGCGCAGGGAGCGCTCCTGTTCAGCATAATCGCTATACCCCTCTTGCAGACCGTCACTGCCTTCGAAATAAGTATCGTCGGCATATTGGGCGAGCATCGCCTCCTCGCGAAGGCGGGGCGACAAATACCATAGATGGCATGTGCGACAGTGAATGACCTGATACGGTGGAAAATCGTATGGTTTCCCGTCGGTCTCCTCTGCGTTACATAACGGACAGGAACAGTGTTCCAGCTGGGCTGCCATGCATGACCTCCGTCGCCGTGGGCGCATTGTTTTCACCCTGATGGCACAGGGTTGATGCTAACAATCCGTGGAAACGATGTCAGTGGATCGCATCGTAGCTACACACATTTCGATAAAATCTCTATAGTGGTCGGCAATTCTTTCGTAAGCGAGCATAAGATGATTCTGGTGATCGGCGACATCATTGTGGATGAGTTTATTTGGGGTGACGTGTCCCGCATCTCGCCGGAGGCTCCGGTGCCGGTTGTCTCAGTGGATCATGTCGACCGCCGTTTGGGAGGCTCCGCCAACGTAGTGTACAACCTGCACGCCCTGAGCGTCTCCACGGCGATGCTCGGCGTTGTCGGCGATGATGAGCCTGGCCGGTGGGTGCATCAGCGCTTGGCGGAGCTTGACTCTGATGATCACGGTGTTCTGGTCATGCGCAATGGACGGCCGACCGCCCTCAAGACGCGGGTCATTGCCCGGCATCAGCAGGTGGTGCGGTATGATCACGAATGGATCAATCCGGTTGACCCCGAGTCACAGCAGCGTCTGTTCGACCAACTGGCCGAGCTGGCGCCGAAGGCCTCGGCGCTGATTCTTTCCGATTACGGAAAGGGTGTGCTGACGCCCGATTTTATCCGGCGCATCATCGACCGTTTTGATGGCACCTTGCCGATCGCGATCGATCCGAAACCGCAGCATACCGAGGCCTATCGGGGCGCCAGTGTCATTACGCCGAACCTCCATGAGGCTGCGGCCATGGCAGGGATGGAGCCCGTGAATGATGACGCGCATGCCGAGGCGATTGCCCAGGCGCTGCATGAAAGGCTCGGTCTGATGTGCGCGCTGATCACCCGTTCGGAGCAGGGTATGACGCTGTATGACGGCGCACGGTGCCATCATATCCCCACCGCAGCCCGCGATGTGTTCGATGTGACGGGGGCGGGCGACACGGTGGTGGCTGTCTTCACCGCCTGCATCGCGCGGGGCGATGATCCTTTTACGGCGGCACAGTTTGCCAATCGGGCTGCCGGCGTGGTGGTCGGCAAGATCGGTACGGCGACGGCCAACTGGGACGAGATTGAGTCCTATTGATTCGCACATGAAGATCGCAGTCGGTATTCCCGCCCGTTACGCTTCTACTCGGCTGCCCGGCAAGCCGCTGGCGCCTTTGGCGGGCAGGCCGATGATTCTGCATGTGGTGGAGCGGGCTCTTCAGGCCGATGTTGGCCGTGTGTTCGTGGCGACCGACGACGCGCGTATCGCCGCGGCGGTGGAGGGTGCAGGTGCCGAGGTTTGCATGACGCCCGAGGCATGTGGGAGCGGTACCGAACGCCTAGCCTGCGCCGTGCAGGAGATTGCCTGCGATATCGTGATCAATCTGCAGGGCGACGAGCCGTTGATCGACCCGGAGGCAATTCGTGCGGTGGTGACACCGTTCCGGAATGAACCCGACCTGCCGATGGCCACATTGGCGCATCCCCTCCGTGACGAGTTCGACTTCAACCGGTCCGATGTGGTCAAGGTGGTATGCAATGCCGCGGGGCATGCCATGTACTTCAGTCGTGCTCCCATTCCCTATATGCGGACTGAATCGGCTACGCCGCTTCAGCACGTCGGTCTCTATGCCTATCGCAGGGATTTCCTGCTGCGTTACCCTGATTTGGCACCGGCTCCCACCGAACAGGCGGAACAGCTCGAACAGTTACGTGCACTGCATCACGGTCATCGCATTGCCGTGACGGTGGGTGATTTCGCGTGTGTTGGCATCGATACCCCGGAGGATCTTGACCGGGCCGAGGCGCAGCTAAACCGCCGCCCATCGCGCTGACCCTGTCGAAGGCCCGCCCCCCGCGGGCAGGCCCTTTCCGCGCTCCCCCACCCGTCCCCACATTTCGCTTCCTTCCTGCATCCTGCATCCTGCATCCCATATTCATGGTATTTTCATCGATGTTCGTGCATGGCCGAATGTGGCATCTCTGCATCAATACCCTCAGAATCACATTGACAAGCTTGCCTTTAGGGTCAATATTGGCGTTTAGTGGGGAATTGTGGGTAAATCCCCCATTCATGTAGCTAGGGAGGTGAGCGCAGCGACATGTTCCAGGGCGAGTACATCAACAACATGGACGACAAGGGACGTGTCAGCATCCCTGTTGCGTTCCGTGACGCCCTGAAGATGCGTTACGACGACGAGCGGTTCGTGATCGCCAGGGACGCCTTTGATGACTGCCTGCGCGCCTATCCCGTCCAGGAGTGGCGCCACCTGCTGGACAAGTTGAGTCGGCAGCCGGTCAATAACCGGGCCGTGCGCTCCTTCTCGCGTCGCGTGGTCAGCTCCGCCGTCGAGTACGCCGTGGACAAGCAGGGACGCGTGCTGGTGCCGCACTCCCTGCGCGAACATGCCGGCCTGGTCAAGAGCGTCGTATTCGCCGGCATGACCAACTGTTTCGAGATATGGGACGAACAACGGTGGAAACAGGAGCTGAAGGAGTCGACCGAGATCCTTCAAGCGAGCGATCTGGACTTCTGATGTGGCTGCGCATGAGCATATTCCGATTCTGCTGGAGACTTTTGTCGACTATCTGTGCGTCAGGCCGGATGGGTGCTATGTCGATGCGACATTCGGTCGCGGCGGCCATGCCCGAACGCTTTTGTCACATCTCTCCGCCGATGGGCGCCTGCTCGGTTTGGACAGGGATCCGCAGGCGGTTGCCGCAGGCGAAGTGCTGGCCGTCGAAGACCAACGCTTTCGCATCATGCACGCCTCCTTTGCGGAGATGGCGGATGCCCTTGACGAGATGGAGTGGCAGAAGGTTCAGGGGATCGGCTTCGACCTCGGCGTCTCTTCGCCGCAGCTGGATGATCTGTCGAGGGGCTTTTCGTTCCGGGGAGCCGGTCCGCTCGATATGCGTATGGACCCTTCGCGGGGGCGCAGCCTCGGGGAACGCCTCCGGGATGTCTCGGAACATGAACTGGTCGGTATCATCCGTACATATGGCGGTGAGCGCTATGCGGGGCGTATCGCCCGCGCCATCCTGCGCGCCTGCCGTGAGGGGGCGTTGGTGACGACGGCTGATCTGGAGAATGTCTGTTTTCATGCCGTTCCCAAGCATGCCCGTTACGGTACTACTCACCCTGCGACACGCACCTTTCAGGCGTTGCGTATGTGGGTCAACGACGAGATGGCGGAGCTGGAGACGGGAATCCGGACAGCAGTCGAGCGCCTGTCGGCCGGCGGCAGGCTGGTCGTCATCTCCTTTCACTCCGGCGAGGATCGCCGGGTACGTGATCTGATCGAGGCGCAGGTCAATCCGTGCGTCTGTCCTCCCGATTTTCCCGTATGTGCCTGCGGCAGGACGGCTACGATGCGTTGGGTGCAGAAGAAGCCGTTGCGCTCCGATACTGAAGAAGTGGCCCGCAATCCGCGCAGCCGTTCGGCCAGGCTGCGCGTGGCGGAGCGGATATGATGCGTCTGTGGATTGTGTCCGGATTGATGATGGCCGCTCTAGCCACCGCCCAGGTCTGGCTGGCACATGGCCGTTACGCCATTGCGCACAAGACGACGCTGGCCCGGCATCATGTGGAGAATACACAGGCCGAGATCAACCGGCTGGGGCTGGAGCTGGCCAGCCTGACCCGCCCGGAGCGGTTGCGTGAGCTGGCGAAACAGCGGTTGAACATGGCACCGCCCCTGCCCATGCAGGTATGGCGTCCATGAGCGGTTCCAAAGAGATCTACGTCCGCCGCCGCCTCGAGGTGATCGTTGGCCTGATTTCCATCGGGTTCCTGATTCTGGTGATCCGTGCGGTCGATCTTCAGTGGTATCAGGCTGACAAGCTACAGCAGAGGGCGGAAAAGCAGCGTCAGCGTCAGTTCGCCGTGGCGGCGCCGCGCGGTGCGATCAAGGATGCGAGGGGGCGTATGTTGGCCGAGAGCATCGAGGTGCCGTCGATTTCGGCGATTGCCGATGAGGTGCCGTCGGACCGGGTCGGTGATCTGGCCAAGGCGATCGGCATGGATTCGGCCCGATTGAAGCGCAAGCTGGTCGGCCAGCACGGCTTTACATGGCTCGCCCGTCAGGTCGATCCAGCCAAGGCCAAGCGCGTCATGGCATTGCAGATCCCAGGTGTTCGGCAGGAGATGGAGTGGCGGCGCTATCATCCGCTGGGGCCCGAGACCGGCCACCTTCTCGGTTTCGTCGGCGTCGATGGTCACGGCCTCGAGGGGCTGGAGTATAGCCTCGACCACCGGCTCTCCGGCCGTCAGGGTCGAGAACTGGTCATCAGGGATGCACGGGGTCATGCCCTGCCCGGTGGCGTATGGCTGCAGAAGCCGAGGCCCGGCAAGGCGGCCCAACTTTATGTGGACGCTACGATTCAGAGCCTTGCCTATGCCGCACTGGTCGAGGGGGTCAAGCGGCAGGGGGCCAAGGGCGGCTCCATCGTGGTCATGCGTCCCCGCGACGGGGCGGTGCTGGCGATGGCCAACTGGCCCAGCTACAACCCCAACAATTTCGGTAAATTCAAGCCCAGCGAGTGGCGCAACCGCGCCGTAACGGACATGCTGGAGCCCGGTTCGGCGCTCAAGCCTTTCACCATTGCCGCCGCTCTCGAATCGGGGCACTGGCGAACCAGTTCCCGTGTCTTCTGCGAGAAGGGGCGTTTCCGGGTGGCGGACTATGTCATTCATGACGACCATCCCGAGGGGTGGCTCAATCTGACTGGCATTCTTGCCAAGTCGAGCAACATCGGAGCCGCGAAGCTGGCGACGGATATCGGACCGAAAGCGATGTACCGAATGTTTTCGGCGGTAGGACTAGGGCGCAAAACAGGTATCGGATTAAGCGGCGAATCACCCGGGATGCTGCTGCCCAGCAATCGATGGGGGCCGGTCGAAACGGCCACCATCGCCTTCGGGCAGGGTGTCGCAGTCACGCCGTTGCAGCTTGCAACGGCCTTTTGCGTTTTAGCCAACGGTGGAATGCGTGTGCATCCGAAACTGGTCAAGGGGGCTTCCGTGCGCCCACCCAAACGGGTGATGCCGGAGTATATCGCCGATACCGTGCGGCGTATGCTGGAGAAGGCGGCCAGTCCGGACGGTACCGGCGCACTGGCCGTGCCAGCCGGTTATCCGGTCGCCGGCAAGACGGGTACGGCGCAGAAACCGGATGGGCACGGCGGCTATGCCAAGGGACAGTTCACAGCCGTGTTTGCCGGTATGGTGCCGGCCGATCATCCGCGTCTGGTTATCGCCGTCACGGTCGATCGCCCCCAGAAGAGCATCTATGGCGGCGTGGTGGCCGCGCCGATTTTCCGCAATGTCGCATCGGCCGTGTTGCCCTATCTGGGGCTGCCGCCGGAAGATTCCCAGCCGTCGCCGGCATGGCACGCCCTGCAGGTGGCAGACCATGTGTCCGGTTCGGACGGTAGTGCAGCACCGGCCGGGACCGTCCCCACGCTGTTCGGAAAGTCGCTGCGCGAGGTCCGCAACATGCTGGCCAGTCGCGGCTATCAGTTGCATGTGCACGGCAGTGGCTGGGTTGCCAAACAGTCGCCCTCCCCGCTGAGCAAGATGCCGGAGGGCGGTGCAGTCGAGGTGTGGCTTGATGACTGATCTGGACGAACTGATGACACTGACCGGGCGTCCCGTACGCCCCCTGTCGCAGATTGCCGGCGAGGATGGCGTGCCGAGTGGCGAGGTCGAGGTGAGCGGCATCAGTGACGACTCGCGGAGCATCCGTCCCGGCGACGCATTCCTCTGTCTCCCCCGTGCAGGAGAGCGGGCGCAGACCTTCGTCGAGCAGGCAGCCGAGGCCGGCGCCAGCGCGATCATTTCGGTGGGGCACACCTACGATGTGGCGTTGCCGCATCTGGTGCTGGATGACATGGAGGTCGTCGGTCGATTGCTCCGGCGCTGGTTTGGGACTGAGAAGAGCGAGGTCAGGCTGATCGGCATTACCGGCACGGATGGCAAGACCAGTGTGGCGTGGATGTTGCGCGACGCGCTATCGCGACTGCATGGCCAGGCATGGTCGATCGGCACGTTGGGCTGGATGCGTGGACCGGAGGATGTGGTCGACCTTGGCAATACGACCCCCTCGCTCCTGACCATGCACCGACTGCTGGCGGTGGCGACAGAGGCGGGAATGCCGGCGCTGGTCTGCGAGGTCTCTTCGCACGGCATCGCGCAACAGCGCATCGCCGGGCTCAGGATGGATGCTGCGATATGGACCAATCTGGGTCACGATCATCTGCAGGACCACGGTGGTTTCGCTGCCTATGCCGATATCAAGACGGGATTTGTGCGCGACGTGGCCGAACAGGGTGGCATCGTGATCTGTAATGCCGATGCCGACGAGGCCAATGCCCGCGCGCCGGAGACAGCGCTGCGTTTCGGACACGGATTGTATCGGCAGGAGCTTTCTCTGGCATGGGAGCAGGAGTTGCCGGGCATGGTGCGCTTTCGCTCAGCACTGTCCGAGAATGAAGAGGTGCTGGTCGAGGATATCCCGCTTGGCGATTTTCATGCCGAGAATCTCGCCTGCGTGGCACTGGTGCTGTTGAGCCTCTTCAGGGTTCCGCTGGAGAAGATTCCCGCTCTGCTGAACGGTATCAGCGCACCTCCGGGTCGAATGCAGCCGCTCGGGATCGGTCGTCAGCAGATTTTCATCGATTATGCCCATACGCCGGAGGCGCTGGAGCGTTGCCTCGCCACTGCGCGCACGATTACCCGCCGCAGGCTGATGTTGGTGTTCGGCTGCGGCGGTGAGCGTGACCGCGAGAAGCGGCCGGAGATGGGGGGTATCGCCGTGCGGCTTGCCGATGTGGTCTGGGTGACCTCGGACAACCCCCGCAGCGAGGTGCCCGAGGTGATCGCCTCCGAGATCGTGCAGGGCATGCCGCAACCCTATCCGGCCGATGTGCATCTGCAGCTGGATCGGCGTCAGGCCATTGCCGATGCGGTGGCCGAGATCGAAAGCGGGGATGTGCTGGTGATTGCCGGAAAGGGGCACGAAACCTACATGGAGGTGGAGGGTCGGCGATTGCCGTGGAGTGATATCGAGGTGGCCGCCGAGGCGCTGCGCGACCGGGATCACCTCAAGAGTTTCAAGGCATGCGCATGACTGGGCAGCAGCTGCAGCAGGCGACGCGGGGAGAGTGGCAGGGCGAGGCGCCCGGCTGCGTCGAAGGGCTGTGCACCGATTCGCGCGAGCTGAATGCGGGTCAGGCCTTCCTTGCCCTGTGCGGACCCCGTTTCGACGGTCACCGTTTCGGCCGGGATGCAGCCGGACGGGGTGCTGCGGCACTGATCGGCGATTATGCCGGTATGCCTGCCTGGGCCGATATCGATCTGCCGCGCCTAGCGGTGGAGGATACACTCTGTGCACTCGGCGATATCGCGGCTTCTTGGCGCCAGCAGCTGCAGATGCCGGTGGTGGCGATGACTGGCTCCTTTGGCAAGACCACCGTCCGGAGCATGCTGGAGCATCTCTTCCATGCGTTCGGAAAGCGTACGGCCGCCACCCGGCGAAACGACAACAACCTTGTCGGGGTGCCGCAGACGTTGCTGGCGATTCGGGGCGATGAGGCGGCTGCACTGATCGAGTGCGGCATCAGTGTCACGGGCGAGATGGCGAGGCTGGCATCGATGGTGCAGCCCGACATCAGCGTGATCACCGGCTTTTCGGCGGCACATGGCGAAGGACTCGGCGGGATCTCCGGTGTGGTACGCGAGAAGGCGAGACTGCTGACGACGACGCGGCCCGGTGGGTGGTGTGTATTGGGTGCCGGTGTGGCGGAGCGACTTCGCAAGGAGGGCTGCTACCCGGATGCGCTCGACTGCCTTGAGATGGAGAGTGATACGGCGGGGGTTGTGCGCTGGCGCATGCAGGGATGCACGCTGCAGTTGCAACTGGGCTGGGATAACGCCGAATTGCAATTGCCGCTGCCGGCTGAGCATTGGGCGGCCGATATGGCCCTGGCTGCGACGGTGGTGTGTCGGCTTCTGCAGGTTGGACTAGGTGAGGTCGCCTCCGCCCTGGCGTCCTGGCGTCCGGTGGCCGGCCGCATGCAGCCACTGACCGGCTCGGGCGGCTGTCGTCTTCTGGATGATGCCTACAATGCCAATCCGGCATCGATGGCCGCAGCGCTTGATACCCTGCGGCAACTGCCGGGGCGCCGCTTCGCCGTGCTGGGCGATATGGCCGAGCTCGGCGACGATGCCGTCTCGCAGCATGCGGGGCTGAATCTGTCGGAGATCGAAGAGGTCGTACTGGTCGGGCCGCTGATGCAGGAGCTGGCGGAACGCCATGCTCAGGCGGTCTGGGTGCCCGATGCGGAGGGTGCGATCCGGGCCGTGCATGCATGGTCGTTGGGCAGTCACGATACGGTGTTGGTGAAGGGCTCCCGCAGTATGGGGCTGGATGCCGTGGTGCGGACACTGACGGAGGCGTCTCGTGCTATATAACCTCCTCTATCCGCTCTCCGACCAGTACAGTTTTTTCAACCTGTTCCAGTACATTACCTTCCGGACGGTCTACGCCCTGCTGACGGCGCTGGTGGTCTGCTGGTTTATGGGCCCCCGTTTCATCGCCTGGCTAAGCCGTTATCAGGGCGCTGGCCAGCCGATCCGCAACGATGGTCCGGCCACGCATCTGGTCAAGGCAGGCACGCCGACCATGGGCGGCGGGCTGATCCTGATCGCCATGTTCCTTTCCACACTGCTCTGGGCCGATCTGAAGAATGCCTTCATCTGGCTGGCTCTCTTCCTCACTCTTTCCTACGGCGTCATCGGCTGGTATGACGACTATCTCAAGATCTCGAAGAACGACTCGAAGGGGTTGTCGGGGCGCTGGAAGTTGTCGATGCAGGTGCTGTTCGGCGGGATTACCGCTCTGGGGCTGATGCATCTGACCGATCCGGTGATCGATATCCCGTTCTTCAAGCAGCAGTGGCACATGGGCTGGTGGTATGCGCCGTTTGTGGTATTGGTGCTGGTCGGCAGCTCTAATGCCGTCAATCTGACCGACGGGCTCGACGGGCTGGCTGTGGCGCCCACCTTCATGGTGGCCACCGCACTGGCGGTCGTGGTCTATCTCTCCGGCCATGTGAAGTTCGCCCACTATCTGATGATCCCTCACGTGCCGGGTGCCGGTGAGCTGACGGTGCTGTGCGGCGCCATGGTCGGTGCCTGTCTCGGCTTCCTGTGGTTCAATACCTATCCCGCCCAAGTGTTCATGGGGGATGTCGGGGCGTTGTCGCTGGGCGGTTCACTCGGTTTCGTCGCTAGCGCCGTGCACCAGCAGCTGTTGCTGGCGATCGCCGGCGGTCTGTTCGTGCTGGAGGCGGTCTCTGTGATGGTGCAGGTGATGTCGTTCAAGATGACCGGCAAACGGGTATTCCGGATGGCGCCGATCCATCATCATTTCGAACTCAAGGGCTGGGCAGAGCCCAAGGTCATCGTCCGATTCTGGATCATCTCGCTGATCCTGTCGCTAATCGCTCTGTCCACGCTGAAGATACGATGAGTCCGGCTGTGAAACTCGATACCGCGGTGGTCGGCATGGGACGCACCGGCTGTTCGGTGGCGCGATTTCTGATGCGCCAGGATATTTCCTGTGAGGGGTTCGACGAACAGGCCGTGAATCTTCCCGAGGATATCGATATGCCGCTCCATGTCGGCAAGCTGGAGTCGGCCGGGCTAGCCGAGTACGCGCGGATCGTCGTCAGCCCCGGCGTGCCTTGGCAACACCCCGCCCTGCGGCAAGCTCGTCAGACCGGGGTTCCGGTGGTCGGCGATCTCGATCTGTTCATCGAGGCTTTCCGGGGTGAGCTGCTGGCGGTGACCGGAACGAACGGCAAGACCACGACAGTGAGTCTGATCGGCACGATGCTGGAGACGCTCCCCGGCGGTGTAGAAACGGGCGGCAACATCGGCACGCCGATGCTTGATCTGCTGGATGGCCTGCACAAGCCGGAACGAGCTGCCCTAGAGCTCTCCAGCTTTCAACTCGAGCGTTGCCGGCAGCGCTTTCATCCGCACTGGGCGGCGCTGCTGAACGTGCAGCCCGATCATGTCGATATGCATGTCGATCCCACGCAGTACGAGGCGGCTAAGCTGCGCATATTCGAGGATCAGGGCGAGGGGGATACGGCCGTGCTGCCGGTCGAATCGCGTTGGGACGAGACGGCCGGCACGCTGCAGAAACGGGGTGTGCGGGTACGACGTTTCGGTACGGTGGAGGAGGCCGATGCTGGGCTGTTGCATCAGGATGGTGCAAGCTATCTTTTCTGGCATCAGGGGGAGCGGCGCCATTCAGTGGATGTGGGCGAGCTGCTCGTCTGCGGTGCCCATCAATTCCTCAATCTGGCGGTGGCGGCGCAGGCCGCAGCCGATTTCGGCGTCTCCGTAGGCGTGATCCATGAAGCTCTGACCTCGTTCCGCGGCCTTCCGCACCGGTTGCAGCTGGTCGGTCAAAAGGCAGGGCACCGCTGGTTCGACGACTCCAAGGCGACCAACCCCTCGTCGGCAGCCGCAGCGCTGGCCGCCTTCGATCGCGCTCTGTGGATCTGCGGCGGTCTGCCCAAGGGAGTCGATCTGGCCCCCTTGGTCGAGGTGGTGCGCAGGCATGTGGCGCACGCCTTTGTGATTGGCAAGGACCCGAAGCCGTATGTCGACCTGCTGAAGCGGGCGGGCGTGCCCTACAGCGTGGTCGGCAACATCACTCGTGCGGTGGTGGCTGCGGCGTCGCATACCGAGGCGGAGCCGGTGCTGCTGGCGCCGGCCGCGGCCAGCCAGGATCAGTTCCGCGATTATGCCGAACGTGGCGGTAGGTTCATCGATGCTGTGGCGTCGCTGGAGAAGGCAGCATGAAACGCCTGAACCGTTTCGACCACATCATGCTGACAGGAGTGATCATCCTCTGCGCACTGAGCGTCGTGATGGTGGCCAGTGCCAGCATGAGCATCGCACAGGTGCGCTACGGAGACTCCATGCGTATCATCAGTCACTGGGCGGTCTATATGCCGGTCGGCCTAGTGCTGATGTGGTATATCTCCCGTGTCGATGTGGACTGGTGGCGTGCGGCGGTGATGCCGCTATTGCTGGGCGTCATGACACTGATGATTTTGGTGCTGATCCCCGGGCTGGGAGCTCAGATCAACGGGGCCCGGCGCTGGTTCTCGATGCTCGGCCTGACGCTGCAGCCGGTGGAGCTGCTCAAGCCGGTGGTGGTGATCTACATGGCATACTACATGGCGACCTTTCCCGATCGCCTCAAAACCTTCTCTACCGGGCTTGCGCCCATGCTGGTGGTGCTTGGCATCGCCGTGTTGCTGCTGCTGCTTCAACCCGATTTCGGCAGCGCCGTGCTGTTGGTCTCCGTCTGCATGGCGATGTGGTTTGTCGGCGGTGTGCCGCTGCCGCATCTGCTTTCGCTCTTTGCTTGCGTCGTGCCGATCGGTTCGGCGATCCTTATCGCCGAACCCTACCGGGTGCAGCGGCTGCTCAGTTTCCTTGATCCATGGGCCGATCCGTTGGGCAAGGGGTATCAGCTGGTGCAGTCGATGATCGCTTTCGGGGCTGGCGGCGTCCATGGCGTGGGGCTGGGCCAGGGGGTCCAGAAACTCTTCTACCTGCCCGAGCCCTTTACCGACTTTATCACCGCCGTACTGGCCGAGGAGCTCGGATTGTCGGGGACGCTGGGGCTGATCCTGCTTTTCTCCATCGTATTGTGGCGAGGTCTGCTGCTCGCCTTCCGCGTCAAGGAGACCTTCCCGCGCCTCTTGTCGCTGGGTTGCGTGCTGTTGTTGGCAGCGGCCTTCTTCATCAACATGGGGGCGGCTATGGGCATCCTGCCGACCAAGGGGATGCCGATGCCGCTGATGAGCTACGGCGGCAGCGCCCTGCTTGGCAGCTTCATCCTGCTGGGCCTGCTCTTCTCGGTGCAGCGTCACAGCCCGGTCAACAGCCGGAGGGGAGAGCCATGAGCGCCGCCCCGCTTCTCTGCATTGCCGGTGGCGGTACCGGTGGCCATGTGATGCCAGCCTGTGCGCTGGCCGATACCGCACGACGGCACTGGCCCGGTCTCGAGGTGGAGTTTATCGGTGCCGAGCGCGGTTTGGAGGCAAGCCTATTGCCTGAACGGGGCGAGTCTGTGCTGCTGCTGGCCATGCACAGTGTTCAGGGCGCCGGAATGGCGCAGAAGCTGCGTGTGCTGATGTGGGAGCTGCCGCGAGCGGTTCTGCGTATCTGGCGTCACTGGCGCCGGCGCCGTCCACGGCTGGTGGTCGGTGTGGGGGGCTACGCCAGCGTGGCGGGGGTGGCCGCTGCCGTACTGCGCCGAATCCCGGTGGTGCTCTACGAACAGAATGCGGTGCCCGGCATGGTCAATCGCCGTCTGGCCCCGTTCTGTGGGAAGGTCGCGCTCGGGTTTGCCGAGGCGGCTTCCGAGCTCCCGGACGGGAAGTGCGTGCATACCGGCAATCTAGTCAATCCGGCCCTGCGGCAGGTCGTCTGGCAGGCGCATACGCCGCCGCGCTTGCTAGTGCTAGGCGGTTCTCAGGGCGCCGTCTTCTTCAACGAGACCCTGCCCGAGGTCTGCGCCCGGCTTAGGCGGGCAGGTCACATCTTTACGGTGACGCATGTGGCCGGCGCCAGCGCGGGTCGTGTCGAGCAGGTCTCGGCGGCCTACCGCGAGGCCGGCGTCGAGGCCGAGGTGATCGAATTCTGTTCGGAGATGCCGGCGCTCTACGCCAGCGGCGACCTGCTGGTGGCCCGTGCTGGTGCCATGACGGTCAGCGAAGCCGCCACGGTTGGCATGCCGGCGCTTTTCATCCCATTGCCGCATGCGGCCGATCATCACCAGCATCGTAATGCCGGTGTGCTGGCCGACCGGAATGGTGCCATCGTCCTGGAGCAGGGTCAGAGCGACGGGGAACGACTGGCCGAAGCCTTGCAGGTGCTGTTCCAGAATGAACGGCTGGCTGGTATGAGTCGGGCAGCGCGGGAGGCGGTGCCGGCGGACACGGAAGAGCGTTTCACCGAGCTGCTGGCACCGTGGCTGGGGGTGCAGCCATGAAGCGTTACGTCCAGTGCATTCATTTCACCGGCATCGGCGGCATCGGCATGAGCGGTATCGCCGAGTTGCTGCACAACCAGGGCTTTGCCGTGCAGGGTTCCGATCAATCCGAGAACGCCAACGTGCAGCGTCTTCGGTCGCTGGGCATTCGCGTCTTCCCCGGCCACAGAGCTGATCATCTGGGCGCTGCGCAGGTCGTGGTTGCTTCTTCGGCCATACTGCCGGACAACGTCGAGCTGGTGGCTGCCCGAGAGCGGGGTATTCCGGTTATCCCGAGGGCGGAGATGCTGGCTGAGCTGATGCGTATGAAGGAGGGGATCGCGGTCGCCGGCAGCCACGGCAAGACCACCATCACCTCGATGATCGCGCACGGTATGGAGGCGGCCGGGCTGGATCCGACCTATGTGATCGGCGGACGTCTTATCGCCAGCGGCGACAACGTGCATCTGGGCGAAAGCCCGTGGCTGGTGGCCGAAGCGGACGAGAGCGATGGCTCCTTCCTGCAGCTCTCGCCGATTATCGCGGTCGTCAGCAATATCGATCCGGAACACCTGGAGCACTACGGCGACTTCGACCACCTGATGGAGGCCTTCCGGCTGTTCGTCAACAAGACCCCCTTCTACGGTCGTGTCGTAATGCACCACGAGCATCCGCATGTGGCAGCGCTGCGCGAAGGTTTGCACCGGCCAGTCACCACCTACGGCAGCAGCCCGCAGGCCGATATCCATCTGATCGAGAGCCGGGCGGAGAGCGGCATCCAGCATCTGAAGGTAGGGCTGAACGGCGGCGCTTTGCTGGGCGAGTTCATGTTGCCGATGCCGGGCCGGCACAACGCCGAGAATGCCCTGGCAGCGGTGGCCGTGTTGCGCGCGCTCGATATTCCGGCGGATGATATCCGCCAAGCGTTGGCCTCCTTCTCCGGTATCCAGCGGCGTTTCCAGTGCACGACACTGGAAGGTGGCATCTTGGTCGACGATTACGCCCATCATCCCTGCGAAATCGAGGCAACGCTGGCGGCAGCGCGCGAATGCTGGTCGGATCGCGAACTCTGCGTCATCTTCCAGCCGCACCGCTATACGCGTAGCCGCGATCTGATGGAGGCGTTCTTTGGCGCCTTCGACGAGGCCAACGAGGTGGTACTGCTGCCGATCTATCCGGCCGGCGAACCGGCGATCGAAGGTGTGACCTCCGGGCGCATAATGGAGGGAATGCGGGTGCGCGGCCACCGCAGTGTCAGCCTCTGCGAGGATATGGAGACGGCCATGGCGCTGGCGCGCCGGCGCTTGGCCGAGGGTAAGGTGGTATTGATGATCGGTGCAGGCTCGATCGGTGCCACGGCATCGGAGATGCGCCAGGCCATGGAGCAGGCGGCATGAGCGGCTGGGAATCGACTTTGGCGCCCCTAGGGCAGCTACGGCGCGACGAGCCGATGTCGCGCCACACCACGCTGGGTGTGGGCGGTCTAGCCCGCTGGTATTTCCAGCCGAAGGGACGGGCATCGGTAGCACCGGCTATGAAGGCGGTTCCTGACGATATCGCTATCCTGCCGCTCGGCCGCGGCAGCAATCTGCTGATTTCCGATCAGGGCTTCCCGGGCATCGTCTTCGATCTCGGTGGCCTGAAACAGGTGCGTATCGACGATGACGAGGCCACGGCCGAGGCCGGCGTCCGGATGGGGAAATTCTCGCAGCGCTGTGCCGACGCGGGGCTGGCCGGGGTTGAGTTCATGGCCACGGTGCCGGGCGATATCGGCGGCGGGGTGGTGATGAACGCCGGCGCCTTCGGGCAGCAGGTCTCCGACACCCTGCAGACGGTCGAGATCGTCCGGCGCGATGGCAGCGAGGCGCGTTTGGATGCGCGCGATCTGGCCATGACCTACCGCCACACGGCGCTGCCCGGCGGGAGCCTCGTGCTATCCGCCCGTTTCCGTCTGAAACGGGATGTGGCCGAGGCGGTGCGCGAGCGCATGCGCGAGATGCGCTACCGCCGCGGCAGCACACAGCCGCTGGCACAGAAGAACTGTGGTTCGGTCTTCAAGAACCCGACGGGGGACCATGCCGCCCGGTTGATCGAGGCGGCGGGACTGAAGGGGGTGCAGGTCGGCCATGCGCGCATCTCCGAAATGCATGCCAACTTCATCGTCAACGAGGGGGGTGCGAGCAGCGCCGATGTGCTGGCACTGATTCGCCGTGCCCAGAAGGAGGTGGAGAGCCGCTTCGGTGTCCGTCTCGAGCCGGAGGTGCGCATGCTGATGGAGGAGATGCCATGAGCGCACGGCGTGTCGGCGTACTGATGGGCGGCGTCTCCGGCGAGCGAGAGGTTTCGCTGCGTTCGGGCAACGCCATGCTGAAGGCGTTCAGGAACGAGGGGATTGATGCCGTCGGCATTGACCTGAAGAAGGATTGGCCGAAACACGTCATGGAGGCTGGACTGGATGTGGCGGTGATCGCACTGCACGGCCGCTGGGGCGAGGACGGCTGCATCCAGGGGCTGCTGGAGATTCTGCAGATCCCCTATACCGGCTCCGGCGTGGCTGCATCCGGGTTGTGCATGCATAAGCAGCTCTGCAAGGCGGTGCTGGCGCAGGCCGGACTCAAGGTGCCGGTCGATATCCCGATCCGTGAGGATGGGCCGCTGCGTTATCCCGTGGTGTTGAAGCCGGTCAGCGAAGGGTCCAGCCTCGGGTTGCATATGCTGCGCAGCGCCGACGACTGGAAGCGTCTG
>DATFLK010000094.1:0-18966 GCA_035267815.1 Mariprofundaceae bacterium
ACTGGGCATCACGACCGGCGTGCTCGGCGTCGGCGGCGGTTTCCTGATGGTGCCGGCGCTGATATGGCTCGGCATCTCGAACTACAAAACGGCCGTGGCACACTCCCTGGTACTGATCATCATCAACGCGGTCACGGCCGGCCTGAGCTATGCATCCGGCATGCACCTGTCGCTGATGCCCGTCATACTTATCGCCGGATTCGCCTCATTGGGCAGCCTGGCAGGCGGCACCCTGCTTGCCCGTTACTCTCCCGAACATCTGCAGTCCGCTTTCAGCATGATCCTGCTGGTGATCGGGGTATTCATGCTGAGCAAGGCAATCATTTAATTTCGACGAAGGAGAATGAATCATGATGAAACGCATGCATATCAACGAATTCCACCCCGTATGGGACGAACACGAACAGGGGGAGGCATGCTGCATCATCGATGTGCGCACCCCCGAAGAGTATGCCGGCGGGCATGTACCGGGCGCCGAACTGATGCCCCTGCATGCCATCCCAACCAAAGCCCACGAGATCCCCAAGGATCGTGATGTCTACCTGATCTGCCGGTCGGGCGCCCGCTCGGCCCAGGCGGCGCAATATCTCGCGCAGGAGCATGACCACACCCGTCTGGTCAACGTCGAGGGCGGCACCATGGCCTGGATCGAGGCCGGCCACCCTGTCGAGCATTGAGAAACCACGGAAAAGGAGGAGAACATGGAACAGACCCAATACGGCATGAGAATCACCTTCAGCGGCTCGCCCGAGGAGGCCGAGTCGGCTGTCACGGAGGCACTCAAGAAGGTCGGCTTCGGTGTCCTGACGCGCATCGACGTGGCCGCCACACTGAAAGCCAAACTGGACATCGATAAAGCGCCCTATGTCATCCTCGGCGCCTGCAATCCCAAGATCGCCCATCAGGCACTGGAGATGGAACCGGAACTGGGACTGCTGCTCCCCTGCAACGTTATCGTCTATCATGACAAGGCGGATCGTACCGTGATTTCGGCGATCGACCCCGGAGAGATGCTCTCCGTCGTCGGGCGCGATGACATGGAGACGATTGCCGCAGAAGTCAAGGCATTGCTGAACGAAGCGCTGGCATCACTGCAGTAGAACAGGCTTCCAGCCCACCCGCTCCGCCGCACAAGGTGTTGCGGAAACGATCGCTTCATGCACCATTAGGCGCAACTATTTTATTGATATAAAAGCAGAAATTGAAGGGGAGGGAGAGTTGAATGCCCGATAACAACGAAACCGCTGAAATGATGGCGCTGTTCGATGCGCTTCTGGCCGGGGACTACACCCGGCGCGCCAGAGGCAACAGTCCGGAGATCAAGAAGGCCAATGAACTGGCGGCCAGACTTGACGCCATCATGCTCGGCGACGTCAGCCAGAAGGTACAACTGACGATCGACAGCTTCGAGGACACCATCTCCATGGGCAAACTGGATCAGTTGGCGAACAACCTGAGCGAACGCACCCTGACCATGGCAGCAGCCGCTGAGGAGATGGACGCGACGGTCAAAACAATGGCCGAGAACTCCGCCCAGGTGAATCGCGACGTCTCCGAGGCGAGAGACAGCACCAATGACGGCCGCCGCGCCGTTTCCGAAGCGGATGAGCGCATGCAGGAGATCACCACCCAGACCAACGCTGCGGTTGGCGAGGTCGGGCGCCTGGCCCAGGTCTCTTCCGACATCGACCAGCTGATTAGCAATATCCAGAAGATCTCGGACCAGACCAATCTGCTGGCGCTCAACGCCACCATCGAGGCAGCCAGAGCAGGCGATGCGGGGCGCGGTTTCACCGTGGTCGCCGAAGAGGTCAAACAACTCTCCCAGCAAACCAAGAATACCGCCGAAGAGATCATCCAGAAAACCTCCTCCATTCAGGCAGCAATCGGATCGACCACGCAGGCCATGGAGAATATCGTCAAGTATGTCGAACAGGGTAACGAGTCGATCCGCGGCGCGGACGAACGCATGCAGACGGTGGGCGCACGCATGGAAAGCATCAGTAACGAGATCGCCCAGGTGGCCCAGGCGACATCGGACCAGACAGAGGCCTCCAACGAAATCGCCGAAAATGTGTCGGCCGCCTCCGACATGGCCCGCACCATGCACGAACGCTCCAGCGACAGCCTGGCCCGTATCGATCAGTTGGTCGGCAGCCTCTGGAACAGCCTGACCGAGTACAACCAGAAAAAGGTCAGCAACATGGTGATCCATCTGGCCAAGTCCGATCACATGCTCTGGAAGAAGCGTCTGGTCGACATGATCCTCGGCCGCGGCACCATCGAACTCTCCGAGGTGACCGACCATCACAACTGCCGTCTGGGCAAATGGTACGACAGCGAAGGTCAGAAGGAATTCGGCAACAACCCGGTCTTTGACGAGATTGCGGCACCGCACGCCGAGGTTCACGCGCTGGCCCGTTCGGCGGTCGAGAAGTTCAACTGTGGCGACAGGGACGCCGCCATCGCCGATGTGGAGGCCATCGGACCGATCTCGGACCGAATCATCGAACTGCTGGACCGGCTGGTACGATAACGGTGACATCCGGGCCACAGACGTCCAAGGCATGGGAGACGCGCTACCGCAACGGGCAAACCGGCTGGGACAGAGGCGGCACATCCGCCTCACTCGGATACTGGCTTCAGGACGATGAGCTCTCGCCCTGCCGCGTACTGATACCGGGCTGTGGCCGCGGGCACGAGGTCATCGAACTGGCCCAGCACGGCTTTGATACGACCGCGCTCGATGTCGCCCCCTCGGCGGTCGATCACGTGCGCACATCACTTGCCGAGAAACAGCTCGACGGATGTGTAGAACAGGCGGATGTACTGCATTGGCAACCATCAGCGCCTTTCGAGGCCATCTACGAACAGACCTGCCTCTGTGCCCTTCCCCCTTCAAAGTGGGAGGCCTACGAGCGGCAATTGCACCGCTGGCTCAAGAGCGGCGGCAGGCTGTTCGCCCTGTTCATGCAGACCGGCATGGAGGACGGACCGCCGTTCCACTGCGATCTGCTGCGCATGCGCCAGCTTTTCGATTCGTCGCGCTGGCAGTGGCCCGAGGAGACTCCGATCCTCACACCCCATCGCGATCACCTATTCGAACTGGGTTACATCCTCACCCGCCGATAAACCGGAGCAATCCGCCCCCCCCACGCCAAAAACGCGCGATCCCTCCACAGTGTGTCAATAATGCCCATCCCGCACTGCATCCGTCTTCACACCTCTGCCGCTGTGCTACTATCATAAGGAGAGACAGTGAGGTGGCGGGAATGCAATCTGCAATCACATTAAAAATTAATTATTGACAATATTATGAAATAATAATATTAATCCGATATGCGAATCCACTCCCCCGATATGCGAGAAATCGTCTGGATACTGACAGTGAAGTTGCTGGCCCTGGGCCTTATATGGCTGCTCTGGTTCTCCTCCCCTCCCAACCTCCAGCCATGGCCCGGGGCCCGCTTTCTGGGTTCGGCCCATGAAACCACACAATAGTTAGGAGAAGCCCACATGCATGATATGCTGTTCATCGACCTGTCGCGTCTGCAATTCGCCTTTACCGCCTTCTTCCACTTCATCTTCGTACCGCTCACTCTCGGTCTGAGCTTCCTGTTGGTGATCATGGAGACCGTCTATGTCATCACCAAGAAGGAGATCTACAAGCAGATGACCCAGTTCTGGGGCAAGCTCTTCGGCATCAACTTTGCCATGGGGGTCGCGACCGGGCTCACGATGGAGTTCCAGTTCGGCACCAACTGGGCCTACTACTCGCACTATGTCGGTGACATCTTCGGCGTCCCGCTTGCCATCGAGGGGCTAATGGCCTTCTTCCTCGAATCCACCTTCGTCGGGCTCTTCTTCGTCGGCTGGAAACGGCTGACCAAGTACCAGCATCTGCTGGTTACCTTCCTGGTCGCGCTGGGGTCGAACCTCTCCGCCCTGTGGATCTTAATCGCCAATGGCTGGATGCAGCATCCGGTGGGCTCGGCCTTCAACCCCGAAACGATGCGCATGGAGCTCACCAGCTTCTCCGCCCTGCTCTTCAATCCGGTCGCCCAGTCGAAGTTCGTGCACACCGTTAGCGCCGGCTATGTGACCGGCAGCGTCTTCGTCCTGGCCATTAGCGCCTGGTACCTGCTGCGCGACCGGCATGTCGAATTCGCCAAACGCTCCTTCGCCGTGGCCGCCGGTTTCGGGCTGGCCGCCATCCTTTCCACCATCGTGCTGGGCGACGAATCGGGCTACACGGTCGGCGACGTGCAGAAGGCCAAGCTGGCCGCCATCGAGGCCGAATGGGAGACACAGACACCACCGGCCGCATTCACGCTGTTCGGCCTTCCGGACCAGAAGAAGATGGAGACGAAGGCAGAAATCAAGGTTCCCTATGTGCTCGGCATCATCGCCACGCGCTCGCTGGACGAACCGGTGATCGGCCTCAAGGAGATCATCGCCAAGAATGAACAACGCATCAAAAACGGTATCCCGGCGCTGGAGGCGTTGCAGAAGATCAAGACGGGCGACAACTCCCCTGCCCTGATGCAGCAGCTCAAAGCGCATGAGAAAGATATGGGGTACGCCATGCTGCTGCTGCGCTATACCAAGGATGTCGGCCAGGCGACGCCGGAACAGATCCACAAGGCCGCCCTCGGCTCGGTGCCGGGCGTGGCACCGATGTTCTTCACCTTCCGGCTAATGGTGCTCTCCGGTTTCCTGCTTCTGCTACTCTTCGCCGCAGCGGCCTACAACGTATGGCGCGAGCGGATCGGTCAGAATCGCTGGCTGCTCCGTGCCGCACTGTTCGCCCTGCCATTGCCGTGGATCGCGGCCGATTTGGGCTGGTTCGTGGCCGAATACGGACGCCAGCCATGGACCATCAGCGGCGTACTGCCGACCTTCCTCTCCGCCTCGACCCTGAATACCGATTCGGTAGCTGCAAGCCTGACCGGTTTCATCGTCTTCTACGTCGCACTGACGGCAGCGGAGATGTATCTGATGGTGCGATTCGCGCGCAAGGGTCCGGACCTCTATTAAAAGCGAAGGAGAGTGAACATGTTCGATTATGAAACCCTGAAAGTGATCTGGTGGTTGTTGATTGGCATTCTTCTGATCGGCTTCGCTCTGACCGGCGGATTCGATCTCGGCGTTGGCACCCTGCTGCGTCTGGTGGCCCGAACGGATGACGAACGACGCGTCGTCGTCAACAGCGTGGCACCGACATGGGACGGCAATCAGGTATGGCTGATCCTCGGCGCGGGTGCCGTCTTCGCCGCCTTTCCGATGGTATATGCCGGCTCCTTCTCGGTGCTCTACCCGGCCATGATCGCCGTGCTCTTCTCACTCTTCTTCCGGCCCGTCGGATTCGAGTACCGCAGCAAGATCGGGGATCCGCGCTGGCGCGGTTTCTGGGACTGGGGCCTGACGGTCGGCGGTGTCCTGCCGGCCGTCGTCTTCGGCGTCGCTTTCGGTCTGATGCTGACCGGCATTCCCTACCACTTCGATTCGGACCTGCGCATCGTCATGGACGGCAATATCCTCGATACCATCTCCGCCTTCAGCGTGCTGGCCGGACTGGTCTCGCTGGCCATGCTGATGATGCACGGTGCAGCCTTCCTGAACTGCAAGATTGACGATCCGATCCTGCGCGAGCGTATTCGCAAGTCACAGCGCCTTGCCGCCCTTGCCACCATCATCCTGTTCGTCGGTGCGGGTGCCTGGATAGCGCTGGGGGTACAGGGCATGCAGGTAGCCGACATCGGCAACGTCAACGGTGCACTCAATCCGATTCACAAGCACGTGACAGTCGCCGGTGGTAACTGGCTGCACAACTATCAGACCTATCCGCTAATGTGGATTGCGCCGTTGGTCGGCATTGTCGGTGCAGCCGGCGCCATCATGCTCACCGCGATGCCGGTTACCGCACTGATCTCCTCCGGACTGTCGCTGGTCGGCATCATCCTGACCGCCGGCTTCGCCCTCTTTCCCTTTCTGCTTCCATCCTCCTCGGTGCCGGCACACAGCCTGACCATCTGGGATGGCAGCTCCAGCGAGCATACGCTCGCCCTGATGCTGGGCGCCGCCGCCATCTTCGTACCGATCATTCTGGTCTATACCACCTGGGTCTACCGGGTGCTACGCGGACCGGTTCGGATCGAGGATATCCGCGACGAATACGGCTCGTATTGAACGACAATTGAGACGCTAGGGGGTAAAAAAGATGTGGTACTTTGCCTGGATACTCGGTGTGTTGCTGGCCTGCTCCATGGGCGTTCTGGCCGCCATCTGGTACGAACTGCATCAGGACCGGGCCTGATCGCAGACCATGACTGCGGCTCATCTGCTTCTGCGCGGATGGGCCGCTGTTGTCTATAATAGGATGCACCTCAAGAAGATACCGGAGGTCGCATGGGGCCTACCAACACCGTTCCGAAGGATACACTTATCGAGACGCTCAACAGGGACACCCGGGCATTGGCGGTGACCTTGGGTTACCGCGATGCGATCATGCAAAACGAAACCGGTGGGAAATTCGACCCACGACTTATGGAGACATTCTCCACTCTAATTGCACAAAGCCCGCTCAGAGGCGGGGCGCCGCAAGGATGATGCCGGAAAAGAGGACCTAATGGACAATCGACTGTTGAGATGGAAAGCCGCCACATGCCGGGTACTCTGGCCGGAACAGATCGAATCACTCCCCGCCTGGAAAGCATTGCTGACGCGCACAATGCAGGTGATCTTCGTAGTCATCCGCGACTTCCTCGACGGACAGCTGACCTTGCGCGCGATGAGCCTCGTCTATACCACACTTCTCTCCCTTGTCCCACTGCTGGCGCTCACCTTCTCCGTCCTCAAAGGGTTCGGCGTCCACAATCAGCTTGAACCACTGCTTCTGAATACCCTGGCACCCCTTGGGGACAAGGGCGCGGAGATTGCCAGACAGATCGTCGGTTTTGTCGAGAACATCAAGGTCGGCGTCCTAGGTTCGCTGGGGCTAGGCATGCTGGTCTATACGGTAGTCTCGCTGCTTCACAAGATCGAGAAATCCTTCAACTACATCTGGCATATCGACCGGGCTCGACCACTGGGACAACGCTTCAGCGAATACCTGAGCGTGATCCTCGTCGGTCCGCTGCTGATCTTCTCGGCCCTCGGCATCACGGCATCGCTGATGAGTTCCACTGCGGTACAGACGCTCTCCGGCCTTCCTGTCCTCGGATTTATCGTGGAGTACATCGGTAAATTGATCCCCTATGCCCTAGTGGTTGTCGCCTTCACGTTCCTTTACGTCTTCATTCCGAATACACGGGTGAAGATCGTACCGGCGCTGATCGGGGGTACGGCAGCAGGCGTTGCATGGGAAACTACCGGCTGGATATTCGGTACCTTCATCGTCAATTCCGGCAACTACACGGCCATCTATTCCGGTTTCGCCATTCTGATCATGTTCATGGTCTGGCTGTTCGTGAGCTGGCTGGTGCTGCTACTGGGTACCAGCATCGCCTTCTACTGCCAGCATCCCGAGCATCTGAGGATGCGGCGCGGTCAGCCAGAGCTGAGCGCCCACGTGGCGGAAAAAATGGCTCTGTTGATCATGCTCTTCATCGGAAAGCGTTACTATCACCAGCAAACGAACTGGCAGCTCGATGGACTGGCACGCTGGCTTGGCGTACCGCTCAACGTGGCTGAACTCGTGC
The DNA here is from genome assembly GCA_035267815.1 of Mariprofundaceae bacterium. Classification (GTDB taxonomy): domain Bacteria; phylum Pseudomonadota; class Zetaproteobacteria; order Mariprofundales; family Mariprofundaceae; genus DATFLK01. Next base: position 7,701 of record DATFLK010000094.1, read on the forward strand.
TGAACAGGCTCCATGCCCGACAACTCATTCTTCATACTGACGAGGAAACACCGCCCTATGTACCTGCTCAGGATATGGGGACAATGCAGGTCAAACAGATTCTTGATGCTGCACGCTCCGGTGAAGAGGGTGACGGCACAGCCCTCTGGCACTTACCACAGGAACCGGCCATAGAACAGACCATCGCGGCAAAAGAGTCAGCCATTGAGCAGGCGGTACAGGACCAGACGCTCAAGCAGATCATTCTTGCCGGGAATGAGGAACCCATAGAGAAAGATGAATCCGATGATCGGGAAGAGGACCGCTGACCCTTTGCTGGTGTCGACAACAAGAACGTAAAACTGCACAGAATGTGGGACCATCTCGACCACACCCGCTTCACGCCACTGGGGTCACTCCTGACACTCACACTGCTTGGTTCCAGCCGACGGGGCTAGTTACGACCCGCCCTTGTGGTCGGATGATGCGCCGTCCCTTCCAATCCGGTGTTTTTTCTGCTTCTGCTTCTGCTGCTGTAACCGCTGTTCACGCATCCTGTCGCTCTCTCTGAATCCATTCTTCTTGAAGGCACGCCCGTATTTATTCAAAGCGTACATCCCCTGAAAATGGCAGGTGCGACAGTCGGCATGGATCTGGCGCGAGAAGGCCGGTATCGCCCAGCCATTGATCGGCATGAGCAGTATCCATAAAAAACCGGCGACCGGAAACATGCCCGGGTGAATTCTCATCATCTGCACACCTCACTTTTCCGCCCTTCATTCCCAACTCCGAAGAGAGAGTATAGCAAAACTACCCCTCGGCCAGTTGAGGACGCCAAAAGCGGATCATGGCATCGCTCGGGGGCTTCTCGGGCGGGTGCCACTGCCGGATCAGGGAGGCATCGTGCACAATATCGAGCAGCCTGAAACCGGCCACGCCACTCTGCTGCACGCCAATCACATCGCCGGCACCACGCATCTTCATATCCGCCTCGGCCAGTTCCAAGCCGTCGTGGCTCTGTGTCATCTGCTGAAGCCGTTCCAGAGAGATCGCCGAGGCATTGCGATCAGGCAACAGGATGCAGTAGCCTTGTGTATCGGAACGCCCCACCCGCCCGCGCAACTGATGGAGCTGCGCGAGGCCATACTGCTCGGCCTTGTCAATAACGATCAGCCTCGCCTCCGGCACGTTGACGCCAACCTCGACCACCGTCGTCGACACCAGAATCCTGCAGCTTCCCTCGGCAAAGGCATCGAGCACGGTCCGTTTCTCGCCCGATTTCATACGCCCGTGCAAACCCTGCACATTGGCATCCGGAAAGCGCCGGGCCAGCGCCTCGGCGCGCTGATCGACCGAGATACCATCCTCATCCTCGTTGATGCGAGGGACAATCCAGTAGACACGCCCGCCAGCATCGAGGATGCGCCGGATGCCGTTGGCCAGTTCACCCATCTTCTCCGTGGAGATCACGCGTGTCTCCACCGGCTTGCGGCCCGGGGGCATGCCTCGCATCAGGGAGAGGTCCATGTCGCCATAGAGCGCTAGCGCCAGCGAGCGCGGGATGGGGGTCGCCGTCATGCCGAGTAGATGCACCCCCTCGCCTTTCTCGGCCAGCGCCCAGCGCTGGCGCACGCCGAAACGGTGCTGCTCGTCCACCAGCGCCAGCCCCAGCCGTTCGTAACGTACATCCTCGGAGAGCAACGCATGCGTACCGACCACCAGCGGCAGCTGGCCACCGACAAGCCTCTGCAGCACCTTGCGTCGGGCCGGAGCACGCATGCCACCGGTCAGAAGCCCGACCTCCATCTCCAGTGGCGTCAGTAGTTCCCGCAGGGTTTGATGGTGCTGTCCTGCCAGCACCTCGGTGGGTGCAAGCAGTGCGGCCTGTAGCCCATTGTCGAAAGCCTGCGTCATGGCAAGCGCGGCGATCCACGTCTTGCCGGCACCGACATCCCCCTGCAACAGTCTGTGCATGCGCATACCGGAGGCCAGATCGGTACGGATATCGTGCCAGACGCCGGTCTGTGCTTCTGTGAGCGGAAACGGAAAAGCCGCCTCAAGCTCACGGACGAGCGCATCCCGCGTCATGGCCGCAGCCGGTCGGACGGCGGCACGACGCTTCTCCTGCATCAGATGCAGGTAGACCAGCAGCTCCTCCAGCTTCAGCCGCATCAATGCGCGATGCAGCACAGCCTCATCTACCTCATGCGGCCGGTGCAGATAGATCAGTGCCTGGCGCAGAGGCGGAAAATCGGCACAGAGGGCGTCGAACGGACTGCCGCCACCGGCCGGCAACATGTTCAGCGCCCGGTCGATCAATCCCTGCATCCGCTTGCCGGAGAGCCCCGCAAGGGTGCCATAAACCGGTTGCAGACCCGGATGATAGCGCGCCAGCGGACACCAGTCGGGATGCGCCATCTGCCAGCGCCCCTGCCAGCGTTCAGGCGTGCCTCGCACGCTGATCTGCTGCCCTTCGGCAAGCCTGGCATCGTTCATCATGTAACCGGAGTGGAAAAAGCTGAGACCGATCTGGCCACTGTCGTCGGCAAGCAGCAGGGAGACCTGTCGCTTGCGGCCGTATCCGCGGGCGTTCCGCCGCATGACATGCCCGCTGATCCGTGCCTCCACACCCTCCTGCAGTCCGGCGATAGGGGTCACGGTACGGTCATCGGCATAGCGTTTGGGAAGATGCAGCAGAAGATCGCCGATACCAAGGATGCCGCGGGCGTTGAGCCGCTTCTCGATTGACGGCCCTACACCCGGCAGCATATTCACTGGCTGGGAAAATGCATCGTACACGGGCTGATATTGGCCGAGGCAGCCGATTTACTCAATATTTTGCTTGTATCCGTGCAACGCTTCACCTAAAGTGCGCCTCCTTTGACAGGAGGTATGACATGGCGAAGCGTTGCGAGATCTGCGGCAAGGGCCCGATGAGCGGTAATAACGTCAGCCACGCCCACAACACTACCCGTCGTCGCTTTCTGCCCAATCTGCAGAAGGTGCGCGCGATCGTGCAGGGTGGTGTACGCCAGGTTCGCGTATGCTCCCGTTGCCTGCGTTCGGGCAAGGTCCAAAAGGCCGCCTGAACAGGAATCGCACACCACGAACATGAAAAGGCGCCCGAGGGCGCCTTTTTTATTGACCCTTTACGCTTCCGGAACCCTCGCGATCACATCCATCTCCACCCGCGCGCCCAGCGGAAGGGCCGCTACGGCCACGGTGGCACGCGCCGGACGATGCCCGTCGAGCCACTCGGCATAGAGCCCGTTCAGTGCCTGAAAGTCATCCATGTCGGTCAGATAGATATTCACCTTGATGATGTCGGAGCGTGTCGCACCGACCGCTTCCAGTACGGCGGTCAAATTCCGCATCACCTGCTGCGCCTGCACTGCCATCTCACCACCCACCAGCTTGCCAGTCGCGGGGTCCAGGCCGATCTGGCCTGAGAGATAGACCAGACCGTCATGCACCATCGCCTGACTGTAGGGGCCGACCGCCTTCGGCGCCGCATCCGTATGTACCGTATTCAACTCGTTCATCGTCGTCCTTTCCTGCTTGATCAATCGGGGATGATTACTTCGAGGAGACCTGACGCGGAAAGCGCCTGGAGACCATGTCCCTGAGCGCCCTTCCTACCCCCTTGGAGGCACGTTTTACCACGCCGGCATCCTGCATGTTTCGGCCGACGCGTACCACACCATCCAGCGATTTGAGCATTCGCAACACATCGGCCAAGTGCTTCCGGTCGGAGACCTCGACCAGAAAGGAGAGCGTCGTCATCGCTCCAGCCAGCTGACGAATCTTGATATCCTCGATACCGGCTCCTGCCTCGGCAATAATGCCGGAGATGGCTGCCAGCATGCCGCGCCGATTATGGGTTTTGACATCGATACCGGTCGGATAGAGCACGCCCTCCTCCGCCTTCCAGTTGACGTCGAGCCAGGTCTCGCCGTTGCCTTGGCTGACCTCGCGACAGTCGCGATGGTGCACCACCAGGCCACGCCCGGACTGGAAACGCCCCAGCACCGGGTCGCCGGGAAGCGGATGGCAGCAGTCGGCCGCCAGCACCAGGCTCCTGGCCACCCCCTTCAGGCGCAGGGGACGCGTCACGGCAGGGCCGACCCCTTCCAGCAACTGCTCCACGGCGATCTCGCCGTGGCCGAGCTTCTCCTTCAGCTCATCCATGCCGGTGCACTTCAGGGCCTTCAGTTCGTCGGCATTCAACGTCACATCCCTGCCCAGCGCCTCGCGCAGAATCTCCGCACCCATGCGGATGCTGGTTTCGCGTTCGGCGCGATGGAACCAGTGGCGGATCGCCTGTCTGGCCCTTGGCGTGCGCACATACTGCAACCACTGCCGGCTCGGCGTCTGTTCGGGGCTGGTCAGCACCTCCACCTGATCACCGTTCTGCAGCACTGTCTGGAAATCGGCGGCCTCGCCGTTGATGCGCACGCCCATGCAGTGATGGCCGACATCGGTATGGATGGCATAGGCGAAATCGAGCGGTAGCGCCCCGCGGGGCAGCTCGAAGATATCGCCGTCGCGACTGAAGACGTAGACCTCCTCGACGAAGAGATCGAGACGCACGTTCTCGAGAAACTCGCCGGGATTCTCGCTCTCCTGCAACAAGTCGGTGAGTTGTTTCAGCCACTGGAACTGCCGCTGGTCCTTGGTATTGACTTGGCCGCTCTTGTAGAGCCAGTGCGCCGCCACACCATCCTCGGCATAGCGATGCATCGCCTCGGTCCGGAGCTGCACCTCGATGCGGTAGTTCTCCGGACCGATGATCGAGGTGTGCAGCGACTGATAGCCGTTCGGCTTGGGCAGGGCCACGTAATCCTTGAAACGCCCCGGCACGGGCCGGTAGAGGCTGTGGATGATTCCGAGCGTCTGGTAGCAGGTAGGGATATCGTCGACGATCACGCGGAAGGCGACCAGATCGTAGATATCGTCGAAGTCGAGATGCTTGCGCTGCATCTTTTCATACAGGCTGTAGAGGTGCTTCATTCGCCCCTGCACCTGCGCCTTGACGCCGTGGCGCTCCAGCGCCTCCTGCAGAATCCGTTCCAGCCGTTCGCGCGTGTGCGAGAGCGTATCCAAATGCTCGGCCATGCGCTCCGCCAGCTCGCGATAGGCTTCCGGTTCGAGATGGGTGAAGGAGAGATCCTCGAGCTCCTGCTTGATCCAGTGGATACCCAAGCGATGCGCCAGCGGTGCATAGAGCTGCATCGTCTCGCGGGCGATCGTCTTTCGCTTGCGCTCCGGTAGAAATCCCAGCGTACGCATGTTGTGCAGGCGGTCGGCCAGCTTGACCAGCAGCACCCTCAAGTCCTTGGCCGTGGCCAGAATCATCTTGCGGAAATTCTCGGCCTGCTTGTGCTCAAAGGAGGGAAACCGGATCTGACCGATCTTGGTCACGCCGTCGACGAGCTGCGCCACCTCGTCGCCGAAGCGTTCGCGGACATCGTCCAGCGAGGCGGTGGTATCCTCGACCGTATCATGCAAAAGACCGGTAACGATGCTGGCGACGTCCAGCTTCAGGCTGGTCAGGATGTCGGCCACGGCAAGCGGATGGGTCAGATAGGGCTCGCCGGAGCTGCGTGTCTGGGTGGCATGTGCCTGCGCCGCGAAGACATAGGCGCGGTTGATCAGGTCAATATCGGCCTTGGGATGATACGCCCGAACCCTGTCGGTGATTTCAAAGATGCGGCTCACAACAGCCTGATCAATGGATGATCAAGAGGATTTACCTGGCTTCTGCCGTCTCCGACGTCTCCGAAGCCATCAGGCGCCGACGCTCCTGATCGTCGAACTCGAACAGCGTCTCCCAGGAGATCTTCCCTTCGCCGATCTCCTTCAGAGCCTGGACCACCGGCTTGTGGTGCTCCTGCTCCGACACGGATTCGGCACCGCGCAGCAACTGACGGCCGCGGCGCGCGGCCAGCAACACCATCTCGAAATGGTTGGGATAATGACGGATGCAATCCTCGACTGTAACACGTGCCATGCGATGAACCTCCTGAGCTTTTTCAAGAATATGAAACTTTCCGTCAAAATGCAATGCACCGATACCGGTGCATGCTACCGGCTACGGGTGGTAGTGCTGCAGGCGAAGCCTGTGGGCTCGATAGACCGCCAGCAGGTCCCGCAAGGCATCATCGAAATCGGCGTTGACGATCCGGTACTCCGCCTCGTCGGCGTGCGCCAACTCCTCGCGGGCCGCAGCAATACGCCGGGCGATCACCGATTCGTCGTCCTGCCCGCGCGAGCGCAGTCGCGACTCCAGCGCCTCGATGGAGGGCGGCAGGATGAAGATACGGCAAGCCTCGGCTATCCTGGCAGCCACCTGCGCCGCTCCCTGCCAGTCGATCTCCAGCAGCACATCCCGCCCCTGTTCCAGCATCGATTCGACATCGGCGGCACGGGTTCCATACCAGTGGCCGTGCACATGAGCACATTCGAGAAAATCGCCCGCAGCACGTTGTGCCTCGAAGGTGGCATCGTCCAGAAAATAGTATTCGCGTCCGTGTTCCTCGCCTGGGCGCGGGGGGCGGGTGGTGCAGGAAGTACTCAGCCCGAGATCAGGGGTGCGCTCCAGCAGCGCCGCGCAGAGCGTGGTCTTGCCGCTACCGGATGGTCCGGAGACGATGTAGAGTGCGCCCTGCTTCACGCTTGGCCGGTCAGATTACGGTATTTGGCCAACAACTCTTCCTTCGACTCCTCGCAATCCGGATCGAGCGGGATACAGTCGACCGGACAGACCATCTGACACTGCGACTCTTCGAAGTGCCCGACGCACTCGGTACACTTGTCCGGATCGATCTCGTAGATCTCCTCGCCCTCATAGATCGCCTCGTTCGGGCACTCGGGCTCGCAGACACCGCAATTGATGCATTCGTCCGTAATCATCAAGGCCATACCACCCTCCAAGGTTGTCGTCGGAGCCTGCTGATACGGCAGGCCGGTTGCGTGCGGCGTCACCGCACGCCATTCATATCAAGTATGCAATGTTTCAGGCATCCCCGCCAGATATCTCGGCCGTCGGCTTGCTCCGGTAGCGATCGATCGCCACCGCCACGAACAGCGTCAACGCCAGTACGCCGACACCCAGCCCGATAATGCTCCCCCACGGGTAACCGCCGTACGGCTTGGCCATGTCGCTGACCAGCGAACGGTCGAGCAGGGCTACCGTCACACTGGGGATTACAAAGCGGGTGGAGAGGTCGAACCAGTCGCGCGTCAGCCAGACGGCGAACAGCGTCACCAGCACGAACAACCGACCGATGAAAGCCCCGATGCCGTCCCCCAGCATGAAGAAGCCGAGCCATGCCAGGCCAAGCCCGACCGTCAACAGGCAGCGCATCAGCACCTCGTAGTGCCGGGCGAAACGGAATTCGGAGACATCGAGCACATAGGCATGGAAGCGCTCACCGCCGAAGAACCACCCCACCACGATGCACTCCAGCGCCACAATGGCGGTAAGGCCGTAGTTGGTGACAAAATGATCCACCATATCGAGCCAGTAGAGGCCGTTATCCATGGTGAAGAAGGTGCTCAGGACAAAGCCGATGATGCAGAGCGGCGGCACGATGCGCCGGCGATCGATGCCGAGCTTATCCTGCAGTCCGGTGGTGAACGCCTCGATCAGGGAGATCGACGAAGAGATACCCGCCATGAACAGAGCGGCGAAGAAGAGCATGCCGAAAAGCTGCGGCAGAAACGGCATGCTCGAGATCGCCTTGGGATAGGCGACAAAGGCCAGACCGATACTCTGCGTGACCACCTGATCGAACGGTTTTCCGGTCTGGTGCGCCATGAAGCCCAGAGTGGCAAAGACGGCGAAACCGGCGATGAAAGAGACGGCCGAGTTGGAGAGCGCCGTGACAATCGCATACTTGGTGATATTCGACTTGTCGGGCAGGTAGGAGGCGAACGCCGTCATCACCCCGAAGCCGATCGAAAGGGTAAAGAAGATCTGCGTAAAGGCGGAGACCCATACCTTCGGATCGGTCAGCTTCGACCAGTCCGGTACCAGATACCATTTAATCCCCTCCATGCCACCGGGCAGCATCAGCGCCCAGACGACGAGGATCAGGATGATCACCCCCAGTGAAGGAATCATGATCCGGTTGGCCAGTTCGATACCGCGCGAGACGCCGCGGACCACAATCCACCAGTTCAATACCCAGACCGCGACCAGTGCGACTAAAATCGGCATGTTGGGAAGGGAGAGCGACAGCGAATCCGCCTTGTCGCCGAGATGCAGAAACTGGTGGAAGAAGAAGTGGTCCGGATCGCTGCCCCAGTGCAGAAAAGGCGAGAATGCAAAATAGTCGGCGCACCAGGCGATGATGACGCAGTAGTAAGCCTCGATACCGAACATCACGAAGACCACCGCCCACCAGCCGATCCAGGCAAAGCGGCGATCGATACCGGCAAATGCCTGCGGCGTGGCTTCGCGCATGCGATGGCCCAGCCCCATCTCGAGAATCAGTACGGGAATCCCGACGATCAACAGGGCGATGACATACGGCACAAGAAAGGCTCCACCGCCGTTGTCATAGGTAAGATAGGAAAAGCGCCATACATTTCCCAGCCCCACGGCGGCACCGATGGCTGCGAGCACAAACCCGAGGGTGGATCGCCACTGATCGCGCTGTTGCATCACGCCTCCCGTCCAAAGGTGGCGGCAATCCTGCCTGACATCGCCCGGCAGGCAAAGTATCGCCTCGTTTTTTTGGAGAGACGCCCCCCTCGACGTCACCTGTGGATCACGGCAAGGCATCATACTACCATGCCCGCATGGACTCGCCGCAACAGGATGACGCCACCAGACAACCGCTCTCAGTCGGCGAACTCACCGCCCGGATCAAGCGGACGCTCGAGCAGGGGTTCTCGCGGATTCGGGTCATCGGCGAGGTCTCCCGGCTGGTCCGGCAGCGATCGGGGCACACCTACTTCACCATCAAGGATGCCGATGCGGCACTCTCCGCCGTAATCTGGCGCTCCACCGGCATGCGCCTCACCGCCCACCCCGAAGAGGGGCAGCAGTATATCTTCACCGGCCATATCTCCCTCTACGCCCCGCAGGGCAGATACCAGCTCGTGGTCACGCGCGTGGAAGCGGCCGGTGGCGGTGCGCTGGCAGCCGAATTCGAACGCCGCAAACGGCTCTTCGCCGAGCGGGGATGGTTCGATACCGAACAGAAGGCTCCACTTCCGGCATTGCCAAGGCATATCGGCATCGTCACCAGCGAACAGGCCGCCGCCCTCCAGGATGTCCGTAAGGTGCTGGCCAGCCGCCCCGCCTGGCTCCGCCTGACACTCTCGTCCACGCCAGTACAGGGAGCCCAGGCCGCCGGCGGCATTGCATCGGCGATCCGCCGCCTGCAGGCCATGCCCACCCCCCCCGATGTCATTCTGCTGGTCCGCGGCGGCGGCAGCCCTGAGGATCTGTGGTGTTTCAACGAGGAGGCCGTGGTCCGGGCCGTGTTCGAATGCACGATCCCGATCATCTCCGGCATCGGCCACGAGATCGACTTCTCGCTGGCGGATTTCGCAGCCGATCTTCGCGCTGCTACCCCCTCCAATGCCGCCGAGGTGGCATGTCCCGGCATCGACCAGCTGCGCAAGCGACTGCCGCGACTACCGCTTCTGAAGCAACTTCTGCGACAGCTGATTACCCATTCGGAGCAGCGGCGCCGGAGCCAGACAGACCGGCTGCGGCATGTATGGCGAACCTCACAGGACCAGCACCACCTGCACACAGAACGACATACCAACCGGTTGCATGCCGCCGGCCGGGAGAGCATCAGGGCATCCCGCGTACGACTGCACGATGCCCGCCAGCGGCTGGGGCAGCTCGAGCCGCGCCTGCGCCTCGGCCGACAACGACAACGACTTAACCGGCAGCACCACCGGCTGATTACCTGCGAGCGGCAACGGCTGCACAGCCTCGATCAGCACCGCCGTGCCACGTACCACCGCCTCACCACCGCAGGCTCCGCCCTGCTCCCCGCCTTCCACCAGCAACTTACACGTCCGGCACAACGACTCCGGGCCCTGCCCGAGCCGTATATCGATCGACTGGCCGGGAGGCTCAAGCACCGTACCGGACGCCTGTCGGCACTCGACCCCTACGGTGTTCTAGCGCGCGGCTACAGTCTCGCCATGACGGAGAGGGGGCGCATCATCAGCTCTGCAGCCGCCCTGCACACCGGCGACGCCATGCAGGTTCGTTTCGCCGATGGCAGGGTACATACCCGCGTGGAATCCACCGAACCGGAGTAACTCACGATGCCAACACGACTTACGACCATCGCTCTCGCCTGCTGTCTGACTCTCCTGCTTCCCGCCACGGCCGCCTGGGCGAAGACATGGCAGGCCAAACAGGGCGGCATCGCGCATATCGCCGCCCCGCTGCCACCGGGCCGTATCAGCGTGCATGCCCTGGGTAAGGCGTGGCCCTGCAAACGGCTATCAAACGGCAAGGTCCTGGCCTGGATCGGTGTCGATCTGGCCACGCACCCGGGATCGCATGCGCTCACATGGCGTATCACCGGCCCGCAGGGCCACAGCCGCACGCGCCGGGACACGCTCGATGTCGTCAAGGGCCAGTTCCGCATCTCCCGCATCAAGGTCAAGAAGCGGATGGCCGTCTTCACCCGCAAGGAGCTGGCACGCATCCATGCCGACCATGAAAGCATCAAAAAATGCTACGTCGCCCATGTCGATGCCAGGCCGGATATCGCCTTCCGGCAGATGCCGGTCCAGGGCGTCATCTCGTCCCCCTTCGGCGCACGCCGCTACGTCAACGGGCAGCCGCGATCGCCGCATACCGGCGTCGATATCGCGGCACCGGAAGGCACACCGATCATCGCCCCCCTGTCCGGCCGCATCCTGCTGGTGCACAGCATGTACCTGGACGGCAACACCGTGGTCATCGGACATGGCCGGGGATTGGTCTCGGTCTACTGCCATCTCAGCAAGATCGACGTGAAATCGGGACAGTGGATCAAGACCGGCGGTAAAATTGGCGAGGTCGGACAGACCGGTCGAACCACCGGTCCGAACCTGCACTGGGGCATCCGCTTCGAGAATGCACGCGTCAGTCCGTTGGCGCTGCTGCCGTAGAGACGGCACCATCGGCGGAGGGAACGGGTATGAAACGGTTTGAACTCCGAAACTGGGTGGCGGGCATGCGTGAATGGCGCATCGCCCTGTGGGTATCGATCCTCTGTATGGCGGCGATCACGGTCGCCGTCCTCCGGCCCGACCTGATCAC
>DATFLK010000095.1:0-8104 GCA_035267815.1 Mariprofundaceae bacterium
CCGATCTCGCGAAGCTTCTGCACGGAGTGCTGGGTCGGCTTCGACTTCGTCTCACCGGCTGCCTCGATATAAGGCACCAGCGTCAGATGGACATAAGCGGTACGCCGGTCACCGAGATCGAAGCGCAACTGACGAATCGCCTCGAGAAACGGCAGCGATTCGATATCACCCGCCGTACCGCCGATCTCGACGATCGCGATATCCGGGTGGTCCTCCTCCAGGGAGAGCACCGCCTCCTTGATGGCATCGGTGATGTGCGGAATGACCTGCACGGTCGCGCCCAGATAGTCGCCATGGCGCTCACGACGAATCACCGACTCGTAGATACGGCCGGTGGTATAGTTTGAGTGGCGGGTCAGCGTGGCATGGGTAAAGCGCTCGTAGTGACCGAGGTCGAGATCGGTCTCGGCCCCGTCGTCGGTGACGAACACCTCGCCATGTTGATAGGGACTCATCGTGCCCGGATCGACATTGATGTAGGGGTCGAGCTTCTGCATCGCCACCTTCAGCCCGCGCGCCTCGAACAACGCCGCGAGCGAAGATGCGACAATCCCTTTGCCCAGAGAGGAGACCACCCCGCCGGTGACAAAAATGAAACGTGTTTCGTGATTCATAGATGGACGCGGAAGGTATCAGAAGGCTTCGGCCAGTGCCACCGGAAAAGCACTATCCGACCCATTTCCTGGCATTGCGGAACATCCGCATCCAGGGACCGTCCTCTCCCCACCCGTCGGGATGCCAGGCGTGCTGAACCGTACGGAAAAGGCGCTCCGGATGCGGCATCATGATGGTGAAACGGCCATCCGGCGTGGTGAAACCGGTCACTCCCTGCGCCGAACCGTTCGGATTGCAGGGATATCGCTCGGCCGGCTCGCCACCGGGTTCCACGAAACGGAGCGCCACCTGCGACGCATTCCTCTGCACCTGATCCGAAAACTCCGCCCGTCCCTCACCGTGCGATACGATCACCGGCATCCGGGAACCGACCATGTCGTGCATGAAGAGGGAGGGGGAATCGGTCACCTCCACCATCAGCAGACGCGCTTCGAACTGTCCGGATCTGTTGTGGACGAAAGCGGGCCACGCCTCGGCGCCAGGGATCATGGGCTTGAGCTGGCTCATCATCTGGCAGCCGTTGCAGACACCAAGCGCAAAGGTGTCGTCTCGCCCGAAGAATGCCTCGAAATCGTCTTGGGCACGCGCATGGAAACGGATCGACGCGGCCCAGCCGCGACCGGCGCCCAGAACATCCCCGAAAGAGAAGCCGCCACAGGCGGCCAGACCCTGAAACTCGGCAAGCGTATGACGTCCCTCGATGATATCTGACATATGTACGTCCACACTCTCGAATCCGGCGCGATCGAACGCCGCAGCCATCTCCGACTGGCCATTGACGCCCTGCTCCCTGAGGATTGCCATTCTCGGCCGGGCGGCATGCACAAACGGCGCGCAGATATCCTCGGCGGAATCGAAGGTGAGATCGGCATGAAGGCCCGGATCCTGCGCATCACCGATGGCCTCGAAGGCCTCCCGGGCACAAGCGGGGTCGTCACGCAATACCTGCATGCGGTATGAGGTCTCCGACCAGACACCATGCAGCGCCTGCACCGGTTCATCCAGCAGCGCTTCGTTCCGCATGGCGAAGACCAACCGCCGATCACCGCGCAGCTCACCGATAACGTGACTGACATGTCCGACCCCGGCATCGACCAGATGCGAAAGCACACGCTCACGCTCGCTTCTGCGCACCTGGATCACCGCACCCAATTCCTCGGCAAAGAGGATACCGGTGGCGTCACTGCCCAGCGCATCGAGATGTACGGTCACCCCACTTCGGCCGGCAAACGCCATCTCCGCGATACAGGCAAACAGCCCGCCGTCGGAACGGTCGTGGTAGGCGAGAATCGCACCTTCGCTACTCAGTCGCCTGATCGCCCCGAAGAATGATTTCATCAGCTCTGGATCATCGAGATCGGGAACATCGTCGCCGGTGGCACCAAACACCTGGGCGAGCGCCGAACCGCCCAGACGATGTTGCCCCTGGCCAAGGTCGATCAGGATCAGGTCCGTGACACCGCAATCGCTGCGCAGTTCGGGCGTCAGGGTGGCACGGATATCGGTCACAGGTGCGAACGCGGAAATGATGAGCGACAGCGGCGATGCCATCTCGCGTCGCTCACCGTCCACCTCCCAGACGCTCTTCATGGACAGGGAGTCCTTGCCAACGGGAATGGAGATACCAAGCGCCGGACAGAGCTCCAGACCTACGGCGCGGACTGCATCATAGAGGTTCGCATCCTCGCCGCGATGACCGCAGGCCGCCATCCAGTTAGCGGAGAGCTTCACATCGCCGATGCCATCTATAGCTGACGCGGCGATATTGGTCAGCGCCTCGCCGATCGCCATACGCGCCGAAGCCGCCGCATCGAGCAATGCCACCGGGGTGCGCTCGCCCATCGCCATCGCCTCTCCCGTATAGCTGTCGAAACCGGTCGCCGTCACGGCACAGTCGGCCACCGGCACCTGCCACGGCCCGACCATCTGGTCGCGAGCCACCAGACCGGTCACGCTGCGGTCGCCGATGGTGATCAGGAAACTCTTGTCGGCCACGGCGGGCAAGCGCAGCACCCGCATTGCCGCCTCGCGCACGTCCACCTCCTCCGTATCCAACGGCACGGTATCGGGCGCAACATGCTCGGCCACGCGGGTCATCTTCGGCGGCTTGCCGAGCAATACCTCGAGCGGCAGATCCACCGGCCGATCGTTGAACTCGGCATCGGAGACCACTAGACGCCCGTCGCCACTCGCCTCGCCAAGCACGGCATAGAGGCAGCGCTCGCGCGTACAGATCGCCTCGAAGCGTTCGCGGTCCTCCGGCAGGATGGCCAGCACGTAGCGCTCCTGCGCCTCGTTGCACCAGATCTGCATCGGGCTCATGCCCGGCTCCATGTTGTGCACGGCTCGCAGGTCAATCCAGCCACCGCGTCCGGCATCATGTATCAGCTCCGGTACAGCGTTGGATAGCCCACCGGCACCGATATCGTGGATAAAGCGGATCGGGTTGGCCTCGCCCATCTGCCAGCAGCGATCGAGCACCTCCTGGCAGCGACGCTCCATCTCCGGGTTGCCGCGCTGCACCGAATCGAAATCGAGCGCCTCGGCATTCTCTCCCGTATCCATACTGGAAGCGGCACCGCCACCGAGACCGATCAGCATGGCCGGGCCACCGAGCTGGATAATCAGGCTCCCGACCGGCACCTCACGCTTATACACATGGCGCGCATCAATATTGCCGACCCCGCCGGCCAACATGATCGGTTTATGATAGCCGCGCAGCTCATCGCCGATCCGCTGCTCGAAGGTGCGGAAATAGCCGCAGATATTGGGTCGACCAAACTCGTTATTGAAGGCGGCACCGCCGATGGGACCGTCGAGCATAATCTCCAATGCAGAGGCGTTGCGCTCTGGCCGGCCGAAATCATCCTCCCATGGCTGCGCAAAACCGGGAATATGCAGGTTGGAGACCGAAAAACCGGTCAGTCCCGCCTTCGGCCTAGCGCCGATACCGGTCGCCCCCTCGTCGCGAATCTCGCCACCAGCACCGGTCGCCGCACCCGGAAAGGGGGAAATCGCCGTCGGATGATTGTGCGTCTCCACCTTCATCAGAATATGGACCGTATCGTCGTGGGAGCGGTAGATGCCGTCACCGTCCGGATAAAGGCGACTTGAATCGCCACCCTCAATCACCGAGGCGTTATCCTTGTAAGCCACCAATGTGCCGTCGGGGCTCTGTTCATGGGTATGTCGAATCATTGAGAAGAGCGAATGAGGCTGTGGCTCATCATCCACCACCCAATCGGCGTTGAAAATCTTGTGGCGGCAGTGTTCGGAGTTGGCCTGCGCGAACATCATCAGCTCGGCATCGGTCGGGTTACGATTCAGGCGCTGAAAATGCTCCAGCAGATAGGTGATTTCGTCATCCGCCAGCGCCAGACCCAATTGCGCATTCGCCTGCTCCAGTGCCATCCCCCCCTGTTGCAGGATATCGACGGTCACGCCCGCGGCCGGACGGTGATGTTCGAAAAGGCGCGCCAAATCGGATGGATCGAAGAGGACCGACTCCGTCATGCGGTCATGCAGTAGCGCAGCCAGTGCCTCACGCGCCGCTTCGGGCACGGACGGGATACGGTAGACGGTGACACGCTCCAGGCGGCGCAACCGCTCCAGCCCGCACAAGCGCGCAATGTCGGTCGCCTTTGAGGACCAGGGGGAGATGGTACCGATGCGAGGGGCCACGATACACCAGGGTGCAGCCTTCGCGACATCGAACGGCTCGGCTTCGCAGTCGATCACCTCGGCCAGACGGACCGTGTCGGCCTCGCTCCATGCCGGCTCCACCTCGGCCAGATAGAGGGAAAACGCCTCGATATCGGCGATGGAAGGAAACTCCTTCCGGATCTCCGCAAGCAGTCTCTCACGCTGAAACCCCGTGCAGGCACCCCCTCCCTGCAACGTGAGCAGCCGAACATCGGATTTGCGATTCATGAGCGCATCCTATGTCCTTTCATCCGGAAACCAAGCACAAAAAAGCCCGCCGTAAGGCGGGCTTTAAAAACTGAAAAAGTGAGCAATCAGGCGGACATCGCCTTCACTCGGGCCACCAGGCGCGACACGCTGCGCGAGGCCTGCCTGCGGTGAATCACACCCCTCTGTCCTGCACGATCGATCAGCGGAATAGCGCTCTGGAGCGCCTTGTTCGCCGTATCCTTATCACCTGCGGCAACAGCGGTGTTCACCTGCTTGATCGCCGTGCGCATTTCACCCTTACGCATACGGTTCTGCATACGACGTTTCTCGGACTGACGGGCGCGCTTCAGCGCGGATGCATGATTAGCCAATATCTCTCTCCTTGGGGCGGGACCCAGATTAGGCGCCTGAACCCTGCCCGGAACTACAGGGCGGCGGATTTTACGTGTGAACACGCGTCTGTCAATGCGCAGCCTTTTCCAATATGAAATGAGGCTAAAAATCCCCTTCGTTTACGGAGGGGAGGAAGTCAACAAACCATGAACCCCCGGCAACCAGGCTTCATCTTTCGTCCCCGGTTATTCCGGCACGGGAGGGAAACGGCGGTCTGCCTCGGCAATGCCTGCCCGGTCACACCACTCCGGCCAGCGCGCTATTGCCGAGCGTACCCGCTCGATGCATCGGCGCATGCGAGACGTTTTCAGTCCGACAGCCTCACCCGCCTTCAGCATATGCGCCTCGCCGGGGTTGCGCCCCTCGCCGGCCACGGCCGTGGTATGTTCCCCGTTCATGCCGCGCGAACAGGTGAGATCGTAAGCCGGCGCCAGCCGCCACTCGCCATTTGCATCCATCAGGAAGGAGAAATTCTTGGAGTGATCGTCCCGGTTATGGGCCAGCACGTTGAACGCCATCAATGCAAAGGCGCGCTCGACATCGGTCTCGTTGCGCGTCAGTTGCTGCGTCACCCTGAGCACATCGGTGTAGTCCAGCGACGGCATGCGGAAATCGGCATCGACCAAGCCACCCAGCGTGTGCATGTGAATGCGCGTTGTCCCATCCCGATCGAAGCGCCTGATGCCGAACCACGCGGAACCGTCGCCTTCGAACAAACGCGTCTCCGGCATCGTAATGCCGGCATCGCGGGCCATCAGCGCATAGGCATACTCGATTCGCCCGGTATCCGGCCGCTCGCTGCCGGCGAAAAACTTGACGATCCACGGCTCGAAGCCAGCCGGTGCCTCGCTCTCGCCGGAGATCATCCGCTCCCCGCTCAGATGAACCAGAATCTTGGGGCGGGCGCCGGCCGGTGAACCGCCCGCTCGCGCCATTTGCGGCAGCACTTCGCTGGCATGCCCTGCATAGATCTCGATGGCGCTTGCAGCCATGGACGCGATATCCACCTCGAAGGCATCGCCATCGACCTCTCTGGCCGGTTCGTAGGTCAGCGCACCCATGGCGCGGCTGCCCATATATGCCAGCCGGTCCAGCGGGGTCAGAAAACGGGTATCGACCCCGAGCGATTTCAGGTGCCGGTCCATCAGCAAAAGGCCCCAGCCGTCGGGCAGTGAATCGTTGAACAGCCCGAACAGCCCGTCCCAGGGGGTCGGCTCCGCCGCCACGGCTCCGGCTCTGGCCGGCAGCATGAACGGGGAGAGTTCCAGCCCGGTTTTCAGGAATGCCGCATCGTATTCAAAGTAGATGCGGCCGCGATGCATCGCCAGCCGACCCACTGCAACCGGAGATACCGGATCAGTGCTATAGAACACATTCAGCACGCTCATCGTTTCCCGCGTCTGGGCAAATCCTGCTGCATCTTTTCGATCTCACGAATGGAAGTGATTTCAGGCAGATCGAACAGGGGGCTCAGCTTCCTCGTCTCATCCAACGCAAAGGCGATCTTGAGAAAATTCTCCAGGGTAATCTTGCCGCTCTGCTCGAAGTTACGGATCGTCTCGGGCGAAACACCGCTCTTCTCGCTGAGCGTCACCCGTTTGTAGCCCAGATGCAATCGCAACGCCTTGGCCTTCTCGCCCAGTTGCTTCTGCAAATCGGCAGGGCCATTCATGGCAGTGATACTTATTGGTATATTCATACCAACAATTATCGTATTAATATTATTATTGGTCAATACATGCTTTTACCAGATTTCCGCGATTGATTTGTGATCAAGCCATGGCTTCGACTTCCAAGGCTGATTTTGATGGATGCGAGCTAGGATGGGGGTTCAATTCCGTGGGAACTGTTTCAGTAGACTGGACAGGGCATCGTCGTTTTTGAGGGTGCACAGGTCTTCGAGCGAGCGCCCACCTCCCGTGAGCATCAGCACCAACGGCTTAACGTAAGACGCCGCCGCAAAACCTCTCCCGCCACCCGGCTTCGGCACCTCCTGCGCCAGCCAGCGCGATAAGCCCAGTCCAGCAACAAACTCGCCGAACAGCGCCAGCCCCGCGTTCGCTATCAGCATCGCGTCTGTCGACTCCAGCTTGAACGGAAGCACCGTGTGTGCCAAACCTCCCATCAACCCGCCTCCTTTCATCACCCGTTGGGTGAGCCCCTTGATAACCACAATCCTACCGGATCGCAAGCGAGGCAGGCGGCACCTTCACTTCATACGCTTTTCAATCGCGGAGTTAGGGATTGCCGGAATGCAGCCCCTATTGCCGCCCCCCCAGCAAACCGGCAGGCTGCATGCCATGCAGCCTGCCGCAATCCTTGAAATCACCAGCCCGACCGGCGTGTTCGTCGCCGCCGTACTGGTGGCCGTGGCCTGCCAAGTGGCCTCAAATTATATGCGCCTGCCCTCCATCGCCCTATGGCTAGCTGCAGGCATGCTGCTCGGCCCCTACGGCTTTCACCTGATGCATATCGAGGCCATCCGGCCCGCCATGCACACCCTGATCGAGCTCGGGCTGGCGATCATTCTGTTCGAGGGCGGCCTGAACCTGAACCTGCGCGGCCTGAAGGAGCAGGGGTGGGTGGTCGGCAGACTACTGATCCTCTCACCCGCACTGACCATGCTGATCGGCGGCGGACTGGCCCACCTATTGACCGACCTGAACTGGAACACCGCCCTGCTGTTCGGCGCGCTCGTCTCCGTCGGCGGCCCCACGGTAATTATCCCGATCATACGACAGACCCGCATGGAGCGACAGCTTCGGCATGTCCTGACCGGAGAGGCGATGCTGGTGGACGCCAGCGGCGCCATCCTGACCATCGTCATGCTGCAGCTGGTACTGGTCCCCGGCATGCATATCGGCATCATCCTGCAGCACCTGCTGACCAAATTCGCCATCGGCGGCGCCATCGGCTGGCTGGGAGGATGGCTGCTGTCGAAGATTCTCGCCGGAGCGTGGCTTCGCGATACCGAGCTGCGCTCCACCGCCTCCCTCGCCTTCGCCTGGGGCATCTTCATGCTGGCCGATGCCATCAGCGCCCAGGCCGGGCTGCTCGCCGTACTGGTAGCCGGCGCCAAACTGCAAAAGATGGACATCCCGGATATCGAGCGAGTGCGCCACTTCAAGGCCAGCCTCTCCATTCTGCTGGTCTCGGTACTATTCGTACTTCTGGCGGCCGACCT
>DATFLK010000096.1:0-9965 GCA_035267815.1 Mariprofundaceae bacterium
AATACATCAAGCCCGGAAACACCTGGAAAGACCTTGATGCCATCGCCACAAAACAATCCGACCTTGACGCATGGGAGCAATTGCAAAAGGCTCGCGGCAGGCTATTCGATACAATCTTTGGGCAGGCCCCAAAGGCAGCATTGAATCAAACTTCACGCCGCCACGTTTCACCCTCATTTATGGATTGGAAAATACTTTCGTGTCGGTTGGGTCCATCTGGCCCGTACCTCTCTAATAGCAGGGCGAGCGATGCGGCGCCCAGAAGACCTGCGTCGTCCGCCAGTCCGGAGCGGCAAATCTCCACCATGCCACGCAGCGGCGGGATCACCTCTCGCTCGACGGCCGTTCGCATGGGCGGCAGCAGCTCCTCCCAGGCGGCGGTCATGCCGCCGCTGATACTGACGTGATGGACATCGAGTAGTTTCGCCGTCTCAGCGACGGCGCGGCCGAGGTAGTCGCCCGCCTCGTGCAGCAATCGGGTGGCCGTTACATCACCCTGCCGGGCAAGTCGTTGGACAGTGGCGGCATCCTCCACGTCTCCTCCGTGTTCCTCCCGGTAGCGTGCGGCCACGGCGCGGGCCGAGGCGTAGGCCTCCAGGCAGCCCTTGGCACCACAGCCGCATAGCCGTCCGTTTGGCACGACGCGCAGGTGGCCGATCTCCATGGCCATGCCGCCTTCGCCGGCATAGGGCACACCGTTCAGGATCAGCCCGCCGCCGATGCCGGTGCCCAGTGTCAGGTGGATGAGGCTCTCTGCACCCCGGCCGGTACCGAAGCGGAACTCGCCCAGCGCCGCCGCCAGGCCGTCGTTCTGTGCCACGACCGGTAGCCGAAGCCGCTCGCTCAGGGTGCGGGCGAGGGAGAGGTCGTGCAGATAGGGGAGGTTGGGAGAGGTGATTAGCGTGCCCGAATTGCCCCGAAAGAAGCCGGGAAAGCCGATGCCGACGGCCCGGACGTCGGGGTGACCGTCGATCATACGCCGTATGGCATCGGTCAGGGTCTCCAGCATCTCGGCCTGTGCCGCTTCGGAGGGGATGCCGTCGGCGAGCGTCGAGAGCGAGGCCTGGATAGCGTGCCGAGCATGGATCTTGCCCGCTTCGTCCACCACCGCCAGCCGCAGGTTGGTGCCGCCGACGTCGAGGGCAAGGACGCAGGCGGAGGGCGTCATATCATAGCCGTGCTGTAGAGCTGCAGGTAGTCGGCGGCCGATGCATCCCATGAGGAGTCGCGCCGCATGGCGCGTCCGACCAAGCGGTTCCATGCGGCGGGGTGACGGATGGTTTCGACGGCATGATCCACGGCTTTGTCCAGTGCCTTTGGCGTGGCCTCCCGGAAGTGGAAGCCGGTCGAGGCCGATTTCGAGGCCGTGTAGTCCACCACCGTGTCGCGTAGGCCGCCGGTGGCACGGACGATGGGGATGGTGCCGTAACGCATGGCGATCAGTTGTCCCAGCCCGCAGGGCTCGAAGCGCGACGGCATCAGGAAGAGGTCGGCGCCGGCATAGAAACGGTGGGCCAGCGCCTCGTTGAAGCCACAGTAGAAGTGCATCTGTTCGGGATGGTTGTCGGCCAGCTTGCGCAACAGGGTCTCATGGCGCGGGTCGCCGGTGCCGAGCAGGGCGATCTGGTAGCCCGCCTCCAGCCAAGCGGGGATGCAGTGGGTGATCAGGTCGACCCCTTTCTGTTCTACCAGCCGCGTCACGGCAGCCAGCAGCGGGCACTCGGAATCCTGGGCAAAGCCGAGTTCCTGTTGCAGTTGCTGTTTGCAGGCCGCCTTCCCGCGCATGTTGCCCGGGGCATAGGTGGCGGCGATGTGTCGGTCGTCGGCTGGATTCCATGTCCCGGTATCGAGTCCGTTGACGATGCCGCTGAGCCGGTCGACATGCCGTTCGAGAAATCCCTCCAGCTGACAGCCGAAGGTCGGAGTGAGAATCTCCTCGGCGTAGGTGCGGCTGACGGTAGTGATCCGGTCGGTGCCGGCGATCCCCGCTTTCATGCAGTTGATCCGGCCATAGAACTCGTAGCCCTCGGGGTGGAAATCCTCCATCGGCAGACCAAGACGGGGAATCCAGCTGGCATCGAAGATGCCCTGATAGGCGAGGTTGTGGATCGTGTAGATGCAGGCTGCCGAGGCGATCTTCGGTTTGTACTGGTACTGTCGCTTCAGCAGCAGCGGTAGCAGTCCCGTCTGCCAGTCGTGGCAGTGGAAGACGTCGATGGGGCGCGGGAACCGGCCCGTCGCCTCCAACACGACGCGGCAGAAGAAGGTGTAGCGCAGCGGATTGTCGGGGTGGTCCCCTGCGGCGGTGCCGTAGAGGCCGTCACGGTCGTAGAGGTCGTCCTGCTCGACCAGCATGAAGCGGAGACCGTCGATATCGATCTGGTGCAGGTTGGCCGAGCGCGATGTTCCGTCAATGCGGATATCTTCGATGCGGCCGGCCGGTTTCGGCGTGAAGCCAGCTGCCTCGACATGGCGGCGGTAGAACGGCATGAAGACAGTGACCCGATGGCCCAGGCGCCGGATCGCATGCGGCAGGGAGCCGGTAACGTCGGCGAGCCCCCCGGTCTTGGCCAGCGGTGCGGCCTCGGGTGTGACGAATACGATGTTGAGCTTTGACATATCCAACCCTCGTCGCCGTGGTTCGGGCGTCTATGGTAACGGGGATGGGCGCAAATGACAGCGATGGATCGGCCAGGGGTTGCCCGTGTCCTCGGGATGAGTACGCTCGGAAGCCACAGGAGAATCGATATGTCTGATCTGACGCAGTCCGACGCATGGCAGGCGCTCGCGCGCCACCGAGAGGCGATGGAGGGGGTGCAGATGCGCGACCTCTTCCGAAACGATCCCGACCGCTTCGAGCGCTTCTCGCTCCGATTCGACGATCTCCTTCTCGACTACTCCAAGAACATCATCACCGACAAGACGATGCAGCTGCTGCTGGCCCTCGCCCGGCAGGCCGATGTCGAGGGGTGGCGGCACCGGATGTTCAACGGTGAAAAGATCAACAGCACCGAGGATCGCGCCGTGCTGCACGTGGCCCTGCGCAACCGCTCCGATCGCGCCATCGAGGTGGACGGCGAGGATGTGATGCCGAGGGTCCGGGATGTGCTGGCCCATATGCGTGAATTCACCGAGGCGGTACGTGGCGGCACCTGGCGCGGCAGTACCGGCAAACCGATCACCGATGTGGTCAATATCGGTATCGGCGGCTCCGACCTCGGCCCGGTGATGGCCACCGAGACGCTGAAGCCGTTCGGGAGACAGGGGCCTTCGGTCCACTTCGTCTCCAATGTCGACGGCACGCACATGATCGAGGCACTGCGGGACCTGGACTGGGAGAGCACGCTCTTCGTCGTCGTCTCCAAAACCTTCACGACGCAGGAGACGCTGACCAACGCCCACACGGCACGCGACTGGTTCTTCGAGCACGGCGGCAGCCGGGAGGGGGTGGCGCGCCATTTCGTCGCCGTTTCGACCAACGCGGAAGGGGTCAGGGCGTTCGGCATTGATACCGACAACATGTTTGAATTCTGGGACTGGGTTGGAGGGCGCTACTCGGTCTGGAGCGCAGTCGGCCTGTCGGTAGCGCTTTCGATCGGCATGGACCACTTCGAGGAGATGCTGGCCGGCGGCCACGCCATGGACGAGCATTTTCGCAGTGCTCCGTTGCAGGAGAACCTGCCGGTGGTCATGGCGCTGCTCGGCATCTGGTACAGCAACTTCTTTGGGGCACAGTCGCATGCCATCCTTCCCTACGATCAGTACATGCACCGTTTCCCGGCCTACTTCCAGCAGGGGGATATGGAGAGCAACGGCAAGCGCGTGGACCGCGATGGCCACCCCGTCGATTATTCGACCGGACCGGTAATCTGGGGCGAGCCGGGCACCAACGGTCAGCACGCCTTCTACCAGCTGTTGCACCAGGGCACCCGGCTGATCCCGGCCGATTTCCTGGCACCGATGGAGAGCATGAACCCGGTCGGCCGGCACCATCCGATCCTGCTCTCCAACTTCTTCGCTCAGACCGAGGCGCTGATGCGTGGCCGCACGGAAGAGGAGGCGTGCGCCGCGCTGGCTGACGAGGGGCTTCAGGGCGAGCGGCTGGAGGCGCTTCTGCCTCACCGAATTTTTCCGGGCAACCGGCCGACCAACTCGATTATGTTTCGGCGGCTGACACCCAAGGCCCTAGGTTCGCTGATTGCGCTTTACGAGCACAAGATCTTCGTGCAGGGCATCGTCTGGCGCATCAACTCCTTCGACCAGTGGGGCGTGGAACTCGGTAAGCAGCTCGCCGGCCGCATCCTGCCGGAGCTGGAAGGGAACGATCCGGTTACCGGCCACGATGCCTCCACCAATGGTCTGATCAACCACTACCGCGCCCACACCGCTCTATGAGCGCAGCTCGACGCAGACAGTGCTAATCTCTCAACAGGGGTTTGAATGATGCCGAAGGGTGAAGCACCGAATCGTCGATATGGATGGCCACTTGCCATTCTGCTGGTCGGCCTGTTGACCGTTCCCGCAACGGCGGCGTGGAGCGACTGCGACTCCACTGATCCGTCCGGCACGACGCGGCAGCAGGGCCAGATGACGAAGACGGACAAGGCTGTGGTGGATGCGGGGACCGCAGCGGTCGAGGCGGAATCCAAATCCTTCAGCATGGATGAGCTGATCGAGCGGTTGAAGAAGTCGGATGCGATCGGATTCCTGACCAAGCTGACGCTGCGCTCGGACGCAGTCGATCTTGTGGACATGGTGAAGGCCTACAAGCGGGATGCGTCGCGCTATTCGCTGGCCGATCTGCACGCGAGGTTCAATGGGCTTCTGCTCAAGGTACTGGCGCTGCTGAACGATGATCCTAAGCTCTCCAAGGATATCAGCATGGCGCGCGAGGATATCTGGAAGAGCCTGATGGAGGTGAAGGCATGAAGTATACGATACTGTTTGTGGGTATGTTCGCGGGGATGCTCTGCCTCGCCTCCCCGGCGCAGGCGGTGACCCAGGCCGAGGATATCGCGACGACGATCATTCTGCGCGGCTACGCTTGCGGCGGGCGGACCGTCTCGAATATCTCCGAGAGCCAGGATGCGAAGGGGAACAAGACGATCCGGGCCACCTGCCCGAACGGCAAGCGCTATCAGATCCATGTTACGGCCGACGGCCGGGTGACGGTCAGGCCCCTGAACTAGCGTTCGTGAAGCTAGTCCGGCCAGACCCGCCGATAGGGCAGAGATTCGACAGGTGATTCCGGCTCGGGCTTCTTTCGATCTCCGGGACTGACCTTTGGCTTTTCCGTTTTCTGCACGGACTTTGCCGCAGCACTGTTGTCGTGTGACGGTCGCGGACCGGATGGGTGATCAGGTTGGCGATTCATGGACTCCGATTCGGCTGCGTCGCTCTGGCTCTCAGCCGACTCCTTTGCCTGGCGCACACTCTTGGTCAATTTCGATGCAACACTCATGCCTATAGTACCTCCTCAATCATCCGCTCGATTTCATCGACAGCGGGCTGGCCCTGCCTGCCCGTGCAATACACACTTCGGCCTTCGATGGCCACATTCCGATAGATGGCACGCCGCCGTAATCCGCTGTTCAGCGCTGGTATATCGAACTCCTCAAGCGCTTCTTTCATGGCGCGTGACAGGGCACTGCGCGGTTCCAGCTGGTTGATCACGATACGGGCCTTCAAGCGGGGCTTGATCTGCTTGATTTGTTCGATGGTGTTGGCCAGACGCACACTGGCCCAGAGGTCCACCGGAGAGGGCAGAACCGGTATCAGCACCGTGTCCGCTGCCACCATCGCCTTCGAGGTGTTCTCGGTTTCCAGGGTTGGGGGGCAGTCGATGACCACATAGTCGTAGTCACGGCTGAAGCGGTTCACCTCGTGGGCCAGGTCGCCGCTGACGGAGATAACCGAAACCGGAAAGGGGCGCTCCCCGGAGGCCGAGCCGCTCCACTGGCTGGCAGAGCCCTGAGGGTCGGCGTCGATCACCAAGGTCCGTCCACGCTTCGACAATCCGGCGGCCAGATTCATCGAAAGCGTGGTTTTCCCGCTCCCCCCCTTTTGATTGGAAACCGAAAAGATGTATGAACCCATGACTACCCCACCATTGACCACCGGCCGGTTTGACCTGTTAAGGGACGGACCATGGCATCAAGCCGATATCCATCAGGTTGTCCCTGCTTACCAGATCCCCATCATAACGCAATCATTCGGGTAAGTGGCGGTGAAACCCATTAATCATTCCTTTCCAATCCATAGATGAAAGGCGATGTTTTTTTCTGAGCGGCGCGGGTCGGTGGTCCGGGCCATCTGCCCGAACGGCAGGCCCTGGCGGATCAATGTCACCGCCGACGGCCAGTCCGCTAAATCATCCCCACCTGTGATGGGGCCAGGACTTCTTAACTAGGCCGGTGATCAACAACAAAAGAACCGCGCCGATCGTAGCCATCATGATAGAGCCTAAAATCCCGCCGGCGGTTATACCGAGCATACCGAACACAAAGCCACCCAATACAGCGCCGACAACGCCCACAACAATATTGCCTGCGACGCCAAACCCTCTTCCTTTCATGATGTTGCCGGCAAGACATCCGGCGAGCGCGCCAATGGCTAAAAAGGTGATCAAGCTGGTGGTCTCCATGATGTCTCCGGTTTAATTCCTGCTGAAAAGGTATATGCCGACCACAAAACTGACGGCACCACTAATGTAGTAGGTCATGACCCTGTCTGGTTCCGAACCTGTAACAGCTTGTGTGAGTTGCGATCCGACAGAACCGGATAACTTGATACCCCCATACTGCAAGGCCGATTCCCAGAACTGCTAGGGCAACACCAATGATTTTCATTATAGTTCCGGAGTCTGTTGCCATGTCGACCTCCTGGTTGAAAGAGATGGGATGTTTATACTGTATACCATCACAGGCGTAAGGCATTCGGAAACGAGGAGGGCGGAAGGGCGAAATCTTCCTTCTTATATGCCAAGTTGTCGGTTTCATGGATGTATATCGAAAACGTAAAAGAGACAAGATCGTTAAGTATAGAACTTCAATTAGGGTGACCGGCCAGCAGTTTCCCCGGTTGTTATAACCCGCTCAACTCCTTGATGTGGACCATCGCACTGCGGCCCAGCGCATGAAGCTCATAGCCGCCTTCGAGCAGCGACACGATGCGTCCCTGCGCATATTTCGCCGCAATCCCCTTGATCTGCCGCGTGACCCAGCCATAGTCCGCTTCCATTAAATTGAAATGCGCCATGTCGTCGTCGCGATGGCCGTCGAAGCCGGCGGACACGAACAGGATTTCCGGTTGGAAGCGTTCCAGCGCGGGCAGCCATTGTTCGCTCACGGCTGCGCGGAATGCCGTGCCCTTGGTTCCCGCAGGCAGCGGCACGTTGACGATGTGTTCGTTGCCGCTGTCGGCGCCGCGGTAGGGGTAGTAGGGGTGCTGGAAGGTAGAGCAGAGCATCACGTGCGGGTCGTCCCGGAACATCAGTTCGGTGCCGTTGCCGTGGTGCACGTCGAAATCGGCAATAGCGATGCGTTGCAAACCGTATTTTGCCATTGCGTGTGCCACGCCGACCGCCACGTTGTTGAAAATGCAGAAGCCCATGGCACGCGCCGGTTCGGCATGGTGACCGGGCGGGCGTACCGCGCAGAATGCATTCTCCGCTTTGTCTTCGATGACCAGTTCGGCCGCCAGCACCGCAGCACCCGCGGCACGCAGCGCCGCATTCCAGGTATGGGGATTCATCGCCGTATCGGGGTCGAGCTGGAAAAGCCCCTGTTGCGGAGCCGCGGCATGGATGGATTCGATATATTCCCTGTCATGCACGCGTGTCAGTTGCTCGATAGTCGCCAGCGGCGCATCGTGTTGCTGCAGGAAGGTTAGCAGACCGGAGGCGACCAGCTGGTCCTCAATTGCACCGAGTCGTGCCGGGGATTCCGGGTGATGCGCGCCCATGTCGTGCTTTAAACAATCCGGATGGCTGATGTAAGCGGTCTGCAATGGCTGATCCTGACAAGATGTGAGTTTGTAAGCGCAGTGCTATATTTATTCCAAGTAACCAGGAGGGCAAGTCCGTGGGGCAACACTATCTTAGCACGCTGTTCTCGCCCAAGTCGGTCGCCGTAATCGGCGCCAGCGACAGCGCCGATGCGGTCGGTGGCATCGTGTTCCGCAACATGCTGGAAGGCGGTTACCAGGGCAAGTTGTACGCGATCAATCCGAAGCACCCGGAAGTGCAGGGACAGCGCGCCTATGCATCCATCGAGCAGATCGGCGATCCGGTCGAGCTGGCGGTCATCTGCACACGCGCGGAGATGGTGCCCGGCATCATTGAGGCTTGCGGCAAACACGGCGTGCGTGCGGCGGTGGTACTGTCCGCCGGCTTCAGTGAAACCGGCAGTCACGGTGCCGAGATCGAACGGGAGATGCTGGCCAGTGCCAGGACCTACGGCGTGCGGATCATCGGTCCCAACTGCCTCGGTATCATGCGTCCCGGTATCGGACTCAACGCCACCTTCTTTAACGGCAGCGTCAAGCCCGGCAACCTAGCGCTGGTGTCGCAGTCGGGTGCGCTGTGCAGCGCCATTCTCGACTGGGCGCCGCCCAACGACATCGGTTTTTCCAGTGTGGTGTCGATGGGTACTGCGGCCGACATCGATTTCGGCGAGATTCTCGACTATCTGGCTTCCGACGTGCAGACACAGAGTATTCTGATCTACGTCGAAGGCATCCGCATCGCGCGCAGTTTCATGAGCGCGCTGCGTGCTGCCGCGCACAGTAAGCCGGTGTTCGTGATAAAGGTCGGGCGCCACGATGCCGGTTCGAAGGCGGTGCAGTCGCATACCGGTGCACTGGTCGGCTCGGACGACGTGTTCGATGCCGCACTGCGCCGCGCCGGCGTGGTGCGTGTGATGTCCATCGGCGCTTTGTTTTCCGCCGCGCAATCGCTGGCCTCGCGCCACCGCTACAGCGGCAACCGGCTGGCTATCGTCACCAACGGCGGCGGCCCCGGTGTGATGGCGATCGACCGCGCGGTCGATCTCGACGTTACCGTTGCATCGCTCTCCGAACAGTCGATCGAAAAGCTGAACCAGGTGCTGCCTCCCACCTGGTCGCACAACAATCCGGTGGACATCATCGGCGACGCCACACCGGAACGTTACCGCGATGCAGTCGGTATCTGCATGGAGGATGCCGGCGTCGACGGCGTGCTGGTCATCCTTACGCCCCAGGCGATGACCGAACCGCTGGAAGTCGCGCAAATGCTGCTGGAAGCCGCGGCGCAATTCAGCAAGCCGCTACTCACCTGCTGGATGGGCGATACCCAGATCAGGGCGGGGCGCGCACTGTTCGCACAATCGCACGTGCCGGCGTTCCGCACGCCGGAGGCGGCAGTTGAGGCGTTCTCCTACCTTACCGACTTCTACCGCAACCAGCGGCTGCTGTCGCAGACCCCCGGTCCGCTGTCACACTACGACGAGCCGGACGTGGAGGGCGCGCGCATGCTGATCGAAACCGCGCTGGCCGAACGGCGCAAGGTGCTCTCCGAGATGGAGTCCAAGGCGCTGCTTGCCGCCTTCCACATCCCGGTCGCCAGTACCATGATCGCCCGTTCGTCCAGCGAAGCGCTGGTGCTGGCGCAGGAACTGGGCATGCCGGTTGCGATGAAAATCAATTCGCCCGACATCACCCACAAGAGCGACGCGGGCGGCGTGCGTCTTAACCTGGGGAACGCTGCCGCAGTGCGCGCGGCCTACCACGAGATCATCGAGACCGTGCAGGTCAACCGCCCCGATGCGCACATCGACGGCATTGCCATCCAGCCGATGGTGGTTAAGCCCAACGGCCGCGAGTTGATGGCGGGAGTGACCACCGACCCGGTGTTCGGCCCGGTGATCACCTTTGGCGCTGGCGGCATTACGGTGGAGGTGATGGGCGACCGTGCCATCGCCCTGCCG
>DATFLK010000097.1:0-6219 GCA_035267815.1 Mariprofundaceae bacterium
CGGAACTTCGACAGCATGATGAAAATCGTCAGCCAGTACAGTCAGCAGATGGATCTTCTGAATCAGCAAGTGGGTCAGATTAAATAACAGGAGGAATCGATTATGATGCGGTCTTTGTGGACAGCGGCGACGGGGATGGCCGCCCAGTCTCTGAATGTGGATGTGATTTCGAATAACCTTGCCAACGTGAATACGGCGGGCTTCAAGCGCGGGCGCGCCAATTTCCAAGATCTGATGTACCAGCAGATCAACTCGCCCGGTTCCCAGAATGGTGTCGGCAACCAGGTGCCCAACGGCATTCAGGTGGGCCTCGGTGTGCGTACAGCCGGTGTGGGGCGCAACTTCTCGGAGGGGAGTTTCCAGCAGACAAACAATCCTCTCGATCTGGCCATTCAGGGTCGCGGTTTTTTCCAGGTGCAGATGCCGGATGGGCAGCTGGCCTATACCCGTGCCGGCTCTTTCAGTGTGAACAGCGTCGGCCAGCTGGTGACGCAGGACGGCTATCCGGTACAGCCGACGATCACCATCCCGTCGAATGCGAAGTCGGTCAGCGTGGCGCCGGACGGTACCGTCTCCGTGGTGCAGCCGGGCAACACAACCACCACACTGGGACAGCTGCAGTTGGCGATGTTCACCAACCCGGCGGGGATGACCAGCCTCGGCCACTCCCTGTTCCAGCAGGGGCAGGCCAGCGGTTCACCGACGGTCGGTACGCCGAGTAATAACGGTGTGGGTTCGATCAGTTCGGGTACGTTGGAGATGGCCAACGTGAATGCGGTGGAGGAGATGGTGAATCTTATTGCCGCCCAGCGTGCCTACGAGATGAATTCGAAGGCCATTCAGGCATCCGACCAGATGCTGCAATCGGCCAACAACATCAAGCGTTAACGGCCATGCGGTTCGGTCTGCTTCTTCTCGCACTCTTCATCGGCAGCCAGTCGGTGTATGCCGAAGATGCTGCCATGCGCGATTCGCTGCATGCCTTTTTCGAACATGGGGTGCAGGCAGGTGGTGCCAAAGCCGAACTGATCGAGGTGGTGCGCTGGCCCGATGCCAAGGGAGGTTTGCGCTGGCACCTGCCGCATCTGGCGGGGCATCCGGCACAGGTCTCGCTGATTGCCGAGAAGGGCCGCGGCGCCAATGTGCGCAGATGGTATGTGCCGGTTCGGTTGCACTGGTGGGTCGATGCGCTGGTCGCCAGGGATGATATCCCGGCCCGGACCATGCTTGATTCAACCATGCTCGAGCATGCGCATGTCGATATCGCAGGCCATGCCACTGGCCACTGGTGGCGCAATCCCCAACATCTCGCTGGCACGCGAACCACACGCCCGCTGAACGCAGGCGAGGTGATCTATTCGAGTTACATATTCCGTCCGCCGCTACTTCAGCGCGGTGATCTGGTCACGCTTGTGGCCCGTATCGGTGGTATCCGTGTCAGCACGGTGGGCAAGGTACTGGCGCCTGCAGGGCGCGGCGACAGGGTGCAGGTACAGAACATGAAGAGCAGTCAGGTGCTTCAGGCCACCATTGTCGACAAGAACACGGCCTATGTCTTTGTGAAGGGTGGTGCGGGATGAATCGATTTGTACTTTCCATGGTGGCGGTTGCCCTGTTGTCGTCAGCCTGCATGCCGAGTGTCCGGTCGGTCACGACCGACAAGCATGCCAAGGAGGTGGATGGCGCACTGGAGAATCAGGTGCTGGATGTCGCCAAAACGGGCTCACTCTGGGCCGGTGGCGGGTCGATGTTCTCCGATGCCAAGGCGCATCATGTCGGGGATCTTGTGACCATCCTAGTCTCCGAGAAGGCGAGCGCGACCCGCTCTCTGGGCACAACCAAGAGCAAGGACGGCAGCCACCAGACAAGCATCAATGCCGCGCTTGGTTACGCTTCGGCCCTGGCGGCCAAGAACACGCGGTTCAACCCGAGCAGCGCCATCGATATCAGCGACAAGCGGAGCTTCAAGGGATCGGGCAGCACGAACAACTCGGATACCCTGACCGCCAGCGTGACCGCAGTGGTCACCAAGCGCTACCCCAACGGCAATATGAAGGTGGTGGGCCGACGTCAGGTCACCATCAATCAGCAGCCCCAGGAGCTGACCTTCTCGGGGGTCGTCCGGTCGATGGACATCGCACCGGACAACACCATCCCCTCATCCAAGGTGGCGCAGGCCAAGGTCAGTTACGGCGGTGGCGGTGAACTGGCCACGGTGGCGCATGAGGGCTGGCTGTCACGGACATTGGATCAGATATGGCCATTCTAAGGAAATTCGTCTCGATTATCCTGCTTTTGCAGATGGCGCTAATGGCGTGGCCGCTGGGCGCTTCGGCCGAACGCATCAAGGACCTTGCCGACGTCGAGGGGGTGCGCAGCAATGCGCTGGTCGGTTACGGCATTGTTGTGGGACTGAACGGGACCGGCGACAAGGCCAACAACTCGCCCTTCTCGATCTATTCGGTGATGTCGATGCTGGAGCGTTTGGGAGTCAGCCTGCGCAACCAGGTCAATGTATCCAGCCTGAAGCCGAAGAATGTCGCTGCGGTGATGGTCACGGCCGAACTGCCGCCGTTTTCCCGCCCGGGACAGAAGCTCGATGTGACCGTATCCAGCATGGGTAACGCTAAGAGCCTGCGCGGCGGCACCCTTCTGGTGACCCCGCTGTTGGGCGGTGACAAGAAGATCTATGCCATCGCGCAGGGCTCCATTTCGGTAGGGGCTTTCACGGCAAGCGGCAAGGCGGCCAATGTGGTGCAGAACCATCCGACCGCCGGACGGATTCCCAACGGTGCCCATGTCGAAAAGGCATCTCCCGGCGGCCTGCGTAATAATCAGGATAAGGTCGTTCTGGATTTGCGGCAGCCCGATTTCACCACGGCACAGCGGGTGCAGGATGCCATCAATGCCAATCTGGGTGATGGCATGGCCCATGCCATCAATGCCGATACGGTGGAGGTGTGGAACCCGACCGCCAATGCGGTCCGGCTGATCTCCAAGCTGGAGGCCATTGAGGTGACATCGGATCATCCGGCAGTTGTCGTCATGGACGAGCGTACTGGCACGATCGTGATGGGCAGCGAGGTGCGTATCGATACGGTGGCCGTGGCCCACGGCAATATCAGCGTCTCGGTCTCCGAGGCACCGCAGGTCTCCCAGCCGAATGCCTTCGCCAGCGGCAAGACCACCAAGGTGAATCGAACCTCCGTACAGGTGGATCAGCAAAAATCGAAGCTCGTCGTTCTGCCGAAGCAGGTATCGTTGAGCGACTTGGTGTCAGCACTGAATGCGGTGGGTGCCACGCCCAGCGACCTGATCGCGGTGCTGCGGGCGATCAAGGCTGCCGGTGCATTGCACGCCGAACTGAGGATGATCTGATGGACAGGATAACATCGTTACACGCCGGCATGCCGCTGTCCGCTCAGGCGCAGCGAAACGAAGCAGCGGGCGCGAATCATCCATCCGCTGCGAAGCCGGCCCGCGACAAGAAGCTTTGGCAGGCAAGCCTCCAGTTTGAGGCGGTATTTATCCAGAAGATGCTTTCGGAGATGCACAAGTCGATGCCGAAGTCGGGACTGTTGAAATCCGGGTTTGCCGAGAACGTGCATCACTCGATGATGGACCAGGCGGTGGCAAAAGCGGCGAGCCGTACCGACCCGATGGGGATGGCGGCTAGTATCTATCGGGATCTTCAGCAGGCATCGCAGGCTCAAGTCCAGGCGCTTCCGGCCGATATGAAGAACAATCCCGTGGGCAAGGAAAGAGGAGATCGTTATGGTACGAATTAGCGGGCTTGGCCCCTCTTCCGGTGTGGGTGCTGCCAAAAAAGGCGCCAAGAAGAAGGCGAAGGCGTCCGGCAGCAGTAAGGGTGGCGGTCAGGTCAAGGTGGCCGATGCCACCAGCCTTCGGGAGAAGGCCAAGGCAATGCTGGCGGACATGCCCGAGGTTCGCATGGAGCAGATCGAGTCGATTCGTGATGCACTGGAGCGTGGCGAATACCACGTTGATGGCGAACGTGTGGCGGAGCGGATCATCGCCAATGCGCTGGCGGAACGGCCATGGTAAATCGTACCGTTTCTGCCGACACACTGCGGCAATTGCTGCAACGGATGGATGTCATCAGCCGTGAGCTCGAGCGTGTCGTCATGCATGAGCGGGAGGCTGTGAACCGTTTTGACGGCGAAGCGCTGATTGAACTGGTCGAGATTCGTCGCAATTGCCATCAGGAGCTCACCACGCTCGAGGAGCAGTGCCGTGACCTGATGCGTCGGGCCGAGGTGCCCGATGCCCTGAGCCTGGAGGCCTTGATCGACCTTTATCTGGCCGATGAGGCACCGGCATTGCAGGCCATTCGGCGCAAATTGTATGAGCGAATGGTCAAGCTAGAGATGGCCAATCAGGAGCAGTCGATCCGGCTGCATGCGGCGTATGAGGTGACCTCGGGCGTGTTGCAGCAGATGGGGGTGCTCGAGGCCCGTAACACCTACGGGCCGGGAGGTGCATTGTGAGCATCTTTAAGAGCCTGGAGGTGGCCGCGACCAGCCTGCGAACCCAGCAGCAGGCGATGGATGTGATTTCGCAGAATATCGCCAACGTGAACACGCCCGGCTATTCACGGCAGACACCGCAACTGGTCAGTGCGCAGCCGGACCATATTTATAGCAAAGGCCAGTCGGTGAGTCTGGGCAATGGCGTGGCATTGGCAAATGTCCAGCGTTCGGTCGACTCCGCGTTGACGGCCGCCCAGTTCGCCAATAACAGTCAGCTGTCGTATGCCCAGACCATGCAGCAGGGCCTGTCCGGGGTGCAGGCAGCATTTGGCAGCCTCGGCTCCCCTGGTATCGCATCGACGCTGGATGCCTTCTTTACCGCCGAGCAGCAGCTGACCAACACGCCGCAGGATGCGACCCTGCGACAGCGTGTGCTCTCCAGCGCACAGGATCTCGCCACGCAAATCACCTCCATGCGGAAGCAGTTGACCGATGCACAGAAATCGGCCGACCAGAAGATCGATCCGCTGATTACCAAGACCAATACCCTGCTGGACAAGATCGGTAGCCTGAATCAGAAGATCGCCAAGGTGGAGGCGGGCAATACCGGTTCGACCGCCAACGATCTGCGGGACCAGCGGGATCAGGCGGTCAGGGATCTTGCCAAACTGATTCCGGTACAGCAGGTGTCGACCAACAATGGCGGCATGATGCTCCAGACACCCGGCGGCGGGCTGCTGGTGCAGGGCGGGACGGTCCGCCATCTGCAACATGCTACCGCAAATGGGCCCTCTTTCGGTTCCATCGTCTTTGCGGATAACGGCTTGCCCGCTTCCGGTATCGACCAGGGTGGAGAGATCGGTGCGCTGGTGGCCCTGCGCGACACCAAGCTGGGCGGTTATATCGGTTCGCTCGACAGCTTGGCCAAGAATCTGATCTTTTCGGTCAATCAGCAGCACGTCAACGGAACCGGCACCACCGCGGCCTCGACCTATACATCCGGCCAGGCGGCGACCGCTCCCAATGGCACCACTACGGCAGTGAACCTGGATAACAACGTACCGTTTTCCGGCAAGATCCAGACCGGATCGTTCAAGGTTCATGTGCTCGATTCGACGGGGACGCCGCTCAATCCGCCCGGCCCGGGCGGCACGACGATCTCGGTGCAGGCCGGCACTACGACGCTTAGCGGTATCGCGAACCAGATTAACGCCATCAACGGGGCCACGGCCAGCGTTTCGAATGGGCGTCTTGTGGTGAACGGAAACGGGAACCGCGTGGTATTCGGGAGTGACAACAGCAACTTTCTGGCGGCCTATGAGGTGAATGGCTTCTTCCACGGAGGTTCGGCTGGCGATATTTCCGTTTCCAGCGGGATTCAGAATGATCCGGGGCGCATTGCCACGGCAGCCATCAATCCGACCACCTCCCAAGTTTCCACCAGTGACAATACGGTAGCGAAAGCGATATTGGGACTGCGCGATAAATCGATGAGCGTGGACGGGAGCAGCGCCGCCAGTCCGGTACAGCGGGCCGGTAATCTGGCTGGCAATTTCGGCCTCGATGTGGCCGCAGCCAACCAACAGGTCTCCTATCGGCAGGCGGAGGCCAGTTCGCTCTCCTCGCAGCGGCAGTCGGTATCCGGCGTTAACATGGATCAGGAGCTGATCAGTATGCTGAAGTTCCAGCGTGCCTATCAGGGCGCCGCCAAGGTGATCCAGAGCAGCAA
>DATFLK010000098.1:0-2410 GCA_035267815.1 Mariprofundaceae bacterium
CGCCCGTGCCTTCCCCGGCATGGAGGTCGACGACAAGGTGGTGATCACCTACAAGAAGGCATTGTCGATGGAGAAACTGCCGAAGAAGATGGTGGTGATCGGAAGTGGTGCCATCGGCATGGAGTTTGCCTACTTCTACAATGCCATGGGTAC
The DNA here is from genome assembly GCA_035267815.1 of Mariprofundaceae bacterium. Lineage (GTDB taxonomy): Bacteria > Pseudomonadota > Zetaproteobacteria > Mariprofundales > Mariprofundaceae > DATFLK01. Next base: position 154 of record DATFLK010000098.1, read on the forward strand.
CGAGGTGACCGTGCTGGAAGCGGCCGACCAGATCCTGCCGCTGGAGGATCACGAGATTGCCAAGGTGGTCGATCGCAGCTTCAAGAAAAACGGCATCAAGATCGTCACCGGCGCCATGGTGAAATCGGCCAAGAAGGTGAAGACCAAGGGTGTGGTCGAGTACGAGGCCAAGGGCAAGACCGATAAGGTCGAGGGCGACTGCGTGTTGGTGGCCGTCGGCGTAGTCGGCAACACCGACGACATCGGTGCCGAGCACACCTCGATGAAGGTCGATCGCAACCAGATCGAGGTGGACGATTGGTACCGCACTGACCACCCTGGTGTCTACGCCATCGGCGACGTCATCGGCGCGCCGGCGCTGGCGCACGTGGCCAGCCACGAGGGCATCGTCTGCGTTGAGGCGATCTCGGGCAAACAGCCGCACAAGGTGGACTACGATAATGTGCCGGGTTGTACCTACTGCCAGCCGCAGGTCGGCTCGACCGGCCGGACCGAAAAGCAGTGCAAGGAGGAGGGCATCCCGGTCAAGATCGGTCGCATGCCCTACGCCCCGAACGGCAAGGCGCTCGGTATGGCCGAGACCGAGGGGATGGTCAAGACGATTTTCCACGCCGAGACGGGCGAGCTGCTGGGCGCCCACATCGTTGGCGTCGAGGCGACCGAGCTGATCGTGCCGCTGGGCGTGGCGCGGACGCTGGAAACCACGGAAGCGGAATTGGCGCATCACATGTTCCCGCACCCGACCCTCTCGGAGATGATCCACGAATCGGTGCTCGACTCCGAAGACGAAGCGATCCACATCTAACGAAAAGGCTCCTCCGGGAGCCTTTTTTCATGCCTATGCAGGTCGCGGGGATAAGACTCGGTCAGAATGAGTTCGGTAAGGCGGGTTGTTTGTAAGCCAAACAAAGTATGCGCCCATTTCCGTATCGAGGCTCTTTCGAACAGGAGTCGATCGTGCTCGGACTATGTATTCATTACGCATATCACGGACAAGGTCGATGTCGCCCGTTCTGATGCTGTAAAGCGGACTCTTCAGGCAGATTCAAACACGTCCGCTAAGTGATCCGCTGACAGATATTTGGCCGTTGGCTCCACCACGACTTCTTGTCGAACAAACCCGGCAGCCGTGAGAACGGCCGGCAGCGTTCAGGTGTGCCGATGTCCCGACCGATGGTGTTTATCCTGATATCGTGTTTGGCAGCGATGCTCCGAAGCAAATGACCCATCGCATGCGAGTCCTCTGCCCAACAGTTGAAGGCGAGCTGTTGCGATTGCTTGCCTAGCCTGTTCCAACATGCCGGATGAGATGTCCACGCCCACCACGATCCCCTGCACCCCGACAAGACGAGCGGCAGGGATGGAGACGAAACCGGTTCCCGTGGCGATGTCCAGAAGCCGCTCTCCCGGCTGTAGTGCCGCGAGCCGTAAGAGGCGATCGGCCATGCGGGCATGAAGCTCGCTGCGGCTGTAGTTGGCGCGGGCATCGAAGAATTCGGCAACTGATTTCTTGTAACTATCCAAGGTCATCATACAGGCAAAAGAGGTTCAGAATCGTTTGACGCCATCGAGCGAGATGACGGGCGTCGTCGCCGACGACCTCGGCGCTGTGGGGTGTGTTCCTCGGGACGGCCAGCATCTCCCCTGCCTCCAGAATCACCGTTTCGCCGAGCATCGTCATCCTGAAGTGGCCGGAGAGGACGTCGTCGATCTTGTCCACGTCGTGCGTGTGCGGTGGGAAGACGGCGCCGGGCGGGTAGGTATACTGCGTGACCGTGCAGCCGAGCCCCTCCATCCTGCGGCGCATGGCGTCACCGGAGAGCGCGCCATTCTCGGACTCGTTCCAGCGGATTAGGTCGATGCCCATCAAGCGGGCAGATGGTCCGGCGGCGCACCTGTATCGCACTTCCGGCAGTTCAGCCGCTGACCCAGCATCTGCTCCCGGCCGGTTTCGGTCGTGACCCACGGTCGCTCGGTCCAGGGCGGATCGTGGCGGACATGCTGGAAGTGGCCGCAGGCCAGCTCCGCCACCCAGTGATGCTCATGGTCCAGGTGATAACCGGTGATGGGCTGTTCCATGTCAGGTCAGCAACACGGCGACGATGCCGGTGAGGACGATGCCGTCGAAGGTACCGGCCCCGCCGATGGAGACGACGGGCGCGCCGAGCTTGGCGATATCCTTCAGATGCAGCAGATCGGCGCCGATGATAACGCCGGTGGTGCCGGCGATATAGGCGAGCGGCGCGGCCGTTTTGCC
>DATFLK010000099.1:0-3505 GCA_035267815.1 Mariprofundaceae bacterium
AATGATACGGGATATGCGAAACGTGACTCATATCCCGTTACTGCTCGCCCTGCTGTTCCTGCCGGGGTGCGCCGCCGTCACCGCGGTCTCCGCGGTGCCGGGTGTCCTGTTCGAGGCGGTACATTCCGAGTTCAGCAGCGAAGAGGAAAGCTTTGCCCGCAACATCGAGCCGACCACTGCGGCCGTCCAGAAGAGCCTTCATGCCATGAATCTGGATGCCGATGTCGTCGAGTTCCGGAAGAACGGCTACGCCATCGCATTCACCAATGGCAAGCTCAAGGGCGATATCCGCCTAGAGAAGATGACGCCCAGGCTGACGACCATGCGCATCAAGGTGCGCAGCAGGATGCGCGAGCCCTCGGTCGAGCGCGCCATCGTGGCCTCTGTGCGCAACAACCTGACCCATACCAGCGGCAGGGATCACTTCGATCTGAGCGATTACCGCAACCTGCGCGCCAAGCCGACCATCCATACGAAGAAGCTTGGCTGGTACCGGGAGGATGCGAAGCTTCCGATGCACCGCAAAGGCAAGACGGACTGGCTCAGGATGAAGCTCCCGTCCGGCAAGATCGCCTACCTGAAGAGCTTCGATATGAACGTAGCCTCGAAATAGACGGCGCGGTCATCCGACCAACAAAAAACCAGCGGTTTCCTTCGAAAGGGCCGCTGGTTTTTAGTTTTGGAGATATGCAAAAGCCCCCTTTTAAACTGTGATTGACTTCGGGGCCATCTGTTGAAGATTACCCCCCCATGCAGATAAGCAGCGATTCTAGGCCCTATTACGAACGCATTGGCGGTGAAGATGGCGTGCGCCGTCTGGTACATCGCTTCTATCAACTGATGGATTCGATGCCGGAGGCGAAAGGCATCCGCGACATGCATGAGGACCTTGCAGAAGCCGAGGAGAGGCTTTTCATGTTCTTCTCCGGCTGGATGGGCGGACCGAAACTCTATATCGAGAAGTACGGCCACCCTCGCCTGCGCATGCGCCATATGCCGTTTTCCATCGGCAACGATGAAAGTCGCCAGTGGATGCTCTGCATGGGCCGTGCACTGGATGAAACGGTGAAGGATGAGGCACTGCGCGAAGAGCTGAAAGCAGACTTCTACAAGATCGCCGATTTCATGCGCAATCAGGCCGATTAGTGCCCCGCTTCCGGCCACAGGCGCCAGTGAAACGCCTTTTACAATTCCCTACGGGACCACAGCCGGAATTTGCGCAATGTTGTCCCGGCGTCTATATCGAATGAACGGGTATCACCAAATTTCATGCATTGGGAGATTGGCATATGTCCTGGATGAGCAAATGGTCACCGCAACTGTTGAGCGTACTGCGTATTATCGTCGCCTTCCTGTTCATGGAGCACGGCACAATGAAGCTGTTCAGCTTTCCCATGGCGATGAATCCGGCGCACGCACCGGGCAGTCATGTGCCGCTCTTCTCGCTGATCGGACTGGCGGGTGTACTGGAGGTGTTCGGCGGTCTTCTTATTCTGCTCGGGCTCTTCACCCGGCCGGTCGCCTTCATCCTTTCCGGCGAGATGGCGATCGCCTATTTCATGGCGCACGCACCGAACGGTTTCTGGCCGATCGTGAACCACGGCGAGGCGGCGGCCTTCTACTGCTTCGTCTTCCTCTACCTGGCCGCGGCGGGCGCCGGTCCGTGGAGCATCGACAGGCTGATCTCCGGCGAAAAGGGAAGCGCTACGGGCTAACCGCCCGAACGGGGGAGGGTCAGCCCCGCTTGGCGAGCTGCTCGTCGGCCGCGTCCTTGGCGGTGAGCCAGGCGTTCTCGAAGTCGGTCAGGTTGATATAGCCGCTGGCGACATCGCCGAAACAGACCTTGGGGTGCTCCTCGTAATAGCTGCCCCAGATACCGCGCTGGTCGGCGGGCAATCGCGCCGGATCGGCCTCGGCGATCTCATTCACCTCCATGCCGAGGCGCTTGAAGGCGTTCAGAAGCTGCGGCACAGCGGTAAAGACGACCCAGCGGAAACCGAGCACATGCAGATAGCGCGTCGTGGCGATGATGCCAAGCCGCGCGTCGCCCGGGCGTGATTCGGCCAGATTGCCGAGCTCGATCACCTGATCCCGATTGACCCTTTCCCCCGTCATGCGTCCGATCGCCTGTTCGATCGGCTCGTCCAGATAGGTCTCGAGAAACAGCCGCTCGGTGGCGGCCTCGCGCAGACCGACGATGGCCCGGAACACTCCCTCCCGGTCGCAAACCCGTAAAAGCTGCGGCATGAATGTTTTGATCCGGGCACCGTAGGCCTTGCGATAGACCAGCGCGATGGCCGCGGTGGTGCTATCCCAGTCGGGGTGTTCGGGGTTCAGGATATCGACTTTCACGTATGGCACTCCATGGGCCGGTCAGCCATCGCGGCCGTATGATAATCACTGTAATACTGCATGGCGAGCACCGGTCCCGCATCAGGAAAATAGCAGGTTTATGGCTCTCTCAAACACTGATAGCTTGACCCGAAACGAGAGGGAACGCGCCCTGCCACCGAATGGTTTAGGTATTCGGTGGCAACCGCTGGGGAAAAGCATGATCCAACAGCTCGACATGATGACGTTGACGGTCATGTGCCTGCTGATCAATACCGTGCTGGCTGCCATGCTGCTGATGGTCGGACGCCACATCCAGCAGGCACGCGGCATCAGGGACTGGTCTCTAGGCATTGTACTCATCAGCCTCGCGCTGGTCATCGCCACCCACCTGATTCGGCACAAGGGCGATATCTGGCTCCTGATGCCCGCCAATATGCTATTCGGCTACGGCAACGGCCTCTTTCTGGTCGCGATCCGAAAATTCCGAGAAAAAGAGACACATGCGCTTCTTCCCCTCGCCATCGGTACGATCGCGGTGCTGATCAACGCTCTTTTCCTCTTCGTGATCCCCGATCTTCCCCTGCGACTGCTCTTCATCTCCTTCTTCTATGCAGGGGTCAACGCATTCTGTGCCCGCGAGCTTCTGCGCAGTACGAGCGGGAGACTACACTCTGCCTATCTGTGGACTGGAGGCGTATTCGCGCTCTTCTCACTGGTCATGGGTGTCCGAGCCCTAGCGGCATGGCTGGCGCCGGAGCGTGTCCTCCTGAAGCCACCCCATCCGGCCATGACCGCAACCGGCGTCTTCGCCTTCGTCGGCCTGATGTTGCTCTGCTCCACGGTCGGCTACGTCCTGCTTCTGACCTACCGGATGGCGGCCGAGATGGAGCGTCTTGCCTCGCATGACAGCCTGACCGGTGCACTCAACCGCCGCAGCCTCGATGTGGTCGCCCAGCCGGCACTAGCCCGGGCCTCCCGGAACAACAGCGGCCTGACGGCCCTGCTGATCGATATCGATCATTTCAAGAAGGTGAACGACCGCTACGGCCATCAGGTGGGTGACGAGGTGCTGCGCCGCTTCGCCGACATCGTCCGCAACCAGATCCGCGCCGGGGACCACTTCGCCCGCTACGGCGGCGAGGAGTTCTGTATCCTGATGCCGGACGCTCAT
>DATFLK010000100.1:0-9265 GCA_035267815.1 Mariprofundaceae bacterium
GCACACTCGATAAGCCCCGGTTCCGTAACGAATTCTGTCTCGGGAAATGGTAGTTTTGTCTCTATGTCCATTCTGACCTCCAAATAATAAACGTCGCATAATGTATATTATGTAAAGTTATTAGAATGCGATGATCGGGAAGCTCAAGCGTTTATACCCCCCTCTGTTGGAATACCGTTTCCAATGCTAACTGGACAGGGTAACTTCCCTGCCCGATTTTCTGACAGGAACAAGCGGAGAGACAATGACTGATTCAATAAACTGTGATTCGGAGGCGATGCTGAATCCGCTTGAAGCGCGTGTGCTTGGCAGTCTGATGGAAAAGCAGATGACCACGCCCGATTACTACCCCTTGACGCTCAACGCCCTGGTGTCGGCCTGTAATCAGAAAAGCAGCCGCAATCCGGTAATGAGCCTCGACCAGCGCCAGGTTGGCAGCGTGGTTAATGAACTACGTCGTGAAGGATTGGTGACCGCCAGCCTTCAAGGCCGCACGGATCGATTCGAGCAGCACCTCTCCCGCAAACTGGGGCTTTCGAGCAAGGAGCGTGCGATCATCTGTGTGATGCTGCTGCGTGGGGCGCAGACATTGAACGAAATCCGAGTGAACACCAACCGCATGACACAATTCGTCGATTCCGAGGAGATAGAGGGTGTTCTGCAGGTGCTGATAGAGCGTGAGGAGCCAATTGTCCTGAGGTTGCCCAAAGCGGCGGGACAGCGTGAGGAGCGTTATATGCACCTTCTCTGTGGCGAACCAGTCGTGACCCCCCCTGCTCAGCCGGCATCCCCTTCCAACATGGAAGATCGTATGCGTGAACTCGAAACTACCGTGGCGGATCTGAAAGAGGAGATTCGCTTACTGAAAGAGAAAATTAATACATAGGCTCTTTTTTTAAGCCATTGGATTCTATCGTTGGCAGGGAGGGTTCGATAAAATAAAGACGGGCTCCCGTTGGAAGCCCGTCGTGTTTCACCATGGTGCTGATTATTTGATCTCGACCGTGTGGCGTCTGGTCTTGTTCATCTTCGGCAAGCGCAGTTCAAGCATGCCGTTTTCGAAGATCGCTTCAGCCTTGGCGCTCTCTACGTCGCAAGGAAGAGGAATGTTGCGGGTGAACGAGCCGCGCGCGCATTCACGACGGTAGTAGTTGTCCCGTGTCTCCTCCTCTTCCTGGCTGCTTGTTCCCTCAAGCGTGACCATGTTATCGGCGACGGTCAGATTCAGGTCTTCCTTCTTCACACCGGGAATCTGAGCCCGCAACAGGAGCTCGCTGTCCCGATCGATGATGTCGACCCGTGGAGAGAGCGTCCGTTCGAACGGCGGCATCCAGTCGCTGAATGTCGGCAGTTCCCAGCGGGATGGTCGCATCCAGTTACGGGACATAAAGTCCTCGAACATGCGCTCCATATCTTCAAACGAACGGAGGGAGGCCTTTTCGGGCTCCTTCTCCTGTTCACCCGAGAAATGAACGACCTTACCTGTCTTTTTTTCTGCATTTTTTGCCATGACACACCTCCTCGTTCCGAGGCTATGGGTCGTCGTGACAATTGTGAGGTCCGGATCCATGCTTTCGGAATGAAAATGCCGTAGGCAACAGATTATTTAGACCAAATATGGCAGAGGCGCAAGGCTGAAGAAGCGGATCAGACGTGTTCCCGGGTTTTGTGGAAGACGATATCCGGCCACTGTTCGATGGTGTAGTTCAGTTTCCAGGCATTGGGTGCCAGATAGGCGAGGAATCCGTCCATATCTTCAGCGAGGTTCGGCTCGAAGCGGCGGCAGAATTCGTCCGTCTTCTTCTTATCCGCACAATCGATCCAGCGAGCCACTTGGAAATCGGTGCCGACGTAATCGGCATCGACGTTGTATTCGGCCTTTAGGCGCGCAACAGTCACATCGAACTGCAATACACCCACCGCACCGAGGATATAGTCGCCACCGAGCACCGTACGGAAGACTTGCACCGCCCCCTCCTCCGAAAGCTGCAGAAGTCCCTTATGCAGTTGCTTGCGTTTCATTGGATCCTTCAGGCGGACGCGGCGGAAGAGCTCCGGTGCGAAATTGGGAATACCGGTGAACTTCAGCGGTTCCTTGCTGGTGAAGGTGTCGCCGATCTTGATGGTGCCGTGGTTGTGGATGCCAATGATGTCACCGGCATATGCCTCCTCGACATGGGCACGATCGTTGGCCATGAAGATGGTGGCATTGCTGAGGCGGATATCCTTGCTGATCCTGTGATGGCGTACGGTCATGCCCTTTTCGAATTTTCCGGAACAGATTCGGAAAAAGGCGATGCGATCGCGATGGGCCGGGTCCATATTGGCCTGGATCTTGAAACAGAAACCGGAGAACGCCTCCTCCTGCGGCCTGACATCCCGTTCCTTCGCTGGACGGGGGCCGGGAGCCGGTGCCAGTTCGACAAAGGCGTCGAGCAGCTCGCGTACACCGAAGTTATTGATCGCGCTTCCGAAAAAGACCGGGGTCTGGCTGCCGTTGAGAAAGTGATCGATCTCGAATGGGCTGGCGGCTCCTTCCAGAAGCTCGATGTCATCCCGGAGTTCGGATGCCTGCGATCCCAGAATTTCGTCGAGCTTCGGGTCATCCAGATCATTGATTCGGACCACCTCGAAATCGAGTGTCTCGGCGCCTGCAGTGAAGAGATTGATCTCTTTTTTGAACAGGTTGTAGACACCCCGGAACGATTTGCCCATTCCGATCGGCCAGGTCATCGGCGTGCATTCGATCTGCAGCTTGTCCTCGATCTCGGAGAGGATATCGAGGGGCGCCAGGCCTTCTCGGTCCAGTTTGTTGATGAAGGTAACGATGGGCGTATTGCGCATCCGGCAGACCTCCATCAGTTTCTCGGTCTGCGGCTCGACCCCTTTACCCGAATCGATGACCATCATGGCCGAATCGACAGCGGTGAGTACCCTGTAGGTGTCCTCGGAGAAATCCTGATGCCCCGGCGTGTCGAGCAGATTGATCTCGTAGTCGAGATCATTGTGTGCATAGTTGAACTTCATCACCGACGAAGCGACGGAGATGCCCCGATCCTGCTCGATTTTCATCCAGTCGCTGGTGGCATGTCTTGCGGCCTTGCGTGCCTTTACGGCGCCGGCCATCTGAATGGCACCACCGAACAGGAGCAGTTTCTCGGTCAGAGTCGTTTTACCGGCATCGGGATGGGAGATGATGCCGAATGTGCGTCGTTTCTCAATTTCGTCGTTCAAGCTCATGAATCTCTCTTCAGGGTAAAAGCCATCGTGGCGGCGCAGCCTATCCGCCCCTATCCGTGAAACAAGCCCCAGCCCCGTTTCGCGTTACGGGGCAGAAAGATTATTCATGATTCTCCCACTTCCAGTTGCGCACCTCGGGCATATCCTGTCCATATTGCGTGATGTACTGCCGGTGTTCGATGAGCTTGTCACGCATGGCTTGCTTGATGTGCGGGGCCTTCGCGCTCAGTGCAGGAATACGGTCGACCACATCGCCAACCAGATGAAAGCGGTCAAGGTCGTTGCGGACCACCATGTCGAAGGGTGTTGTCGTAGTCCCCTCCTCCTTGTAGCCGCGCACGTGGATATTCTGATGGTTATGGCGGCGGTAGGTCAGCCGGTGAATCAGCCACGGGTACCCGTGGAATGCGAAGATAATCGGCCGGTCGGTGGTGAACAGGGCATCGAAATCCCGGTCATTGAGGCCATGTGGATGCTCCTCGTGAGGTTGCAGCGTCATCAGGTCGACCACGTTCACAACACGGATGCGAAGATCGGGAACCATGTCGCGCAGCATCTTCACCGCGGCTAGGGTCTCCAGCGTCGGGGTATCGCCGGCACAGGCCATGACCACGTCCGGCTCCTTGCCATCATCGTTGCTGGCCCACTCCCAGATGCCGATGCCGCTGGTGCAGTGATTGACGGCCTCATCGATACTCAGCCACTGCAGATCGGGCTGTTTCCCGGCCACGATGACATTGATGTAGTCGCGGCTTTGCAGGCAGTGCGCTGCGACCGAAAGAAGCGTGTTGGCATCGGGCGGAAGATAGACACGGACGATATCCGCCTTCTTGTTGACAACATGATCGATGAATCCCGGATCCTGATGTGAGAAACCGTTGTGGTCTTGGCGCCAGACATGCGAGGTCAGCAGGTAGTTGAGTGACGCGATGGGGCGTCGCCACGGAATCTCCTTGCTAGTGGTTTTGAGCCATTTGGCATGCTGGTTCAGCATCGAGTCGACGATATGGATAAAAGCCTCGTAGCACGAGAAGAAGCCGTGACGTCCGGTCAGAAGGTACCCCTCCAGCCATCCCTGACAGGTGTGTTCGGAAAGGATCTCCATCACCCGCCCGTCGGGCGAGAGGTATTCGTCTTCCGGGATGGTATCCTCCATCCAGGTTCGGTTTGTGGCTTCGAAGATGTTCCCCAGACGGTTCGATGCCGTTTCATCCGGACCGAAGACGCGAAAATTTCGTGCCTTGGCGTTCATCTTCATCACGTCACGCAGGTAGTGGCCCAGTACACGGGTTGCTTCCGCCTTCTTCACCGCCGGTTCGGGCAAATCGACCGCATAGTCGCGGAAATCGGGAAGACGCAGGGATTTGAGCAGGGTGCCGCCGTTGGTGCAGGGATTGTCGCTCATGCGCCGGCTGCCCCGGGGCGCCAGAGCCTGCAATTCGGGCATGAGAGTGCCGTTGGTGTCGAAGAGCTCCTCCGGACGGTAGCTTTTCATCCAGGCTTCGAGCAAGCGAATATGGTCCGGATTATCCGCCATGGCCGACAGTGGTACCTGATGTGAACGCCAGAACCCTTCCGTTTTCAGCCCATTCACCTCCTTGGGGCCCGTCCATCCCTTGGGCGAGCGAAGGACGATCATCGGCCAGCGCGGCCGCCCACTCTGCTCTCCTTTCCGGGCCTGTTGCTGAATCGATGTAATCTCATCTAGGCAGGTGGCGAGTGTGACGGCCATCTGGCGGTGCATCTGTACCGGATCATCCCCCTCGACTAGGTGTGGGTGATAACCGTAGCCGGTGAGCAGCGAGACTAGTTCGTCATGTGGAATGCGGCCAAGAATGGTGGGGTTGGCGATTTTATATCCGTTCAGGTGCAGAATCGGCAGTACCGCGCCGTCACGAGCCGGATTCAGGAACTTGTTCGAATGCCAGGCCGTGGCCAGAGGGCCGGTCTCGGCCTCACCGTCGCCAACCACGCAGGCCACGATCAGATCCGGATTGTCAAAGGCTGCGCCGTAGGCATGCGAAATGGAATATCCCAGTTCACCACCCTCATGGATGGAACCGGGTGTCTGCGGTGCGACATGGCTAGGGATGCCGCCGGGAAAGGAGAACTGCCTAAACAGGCGTTTCATGCCCAGTCGGTCCTGCGAGATGTTGGGATAGTATTCGCTGTAGGTTCCTTCCAGCCAGGTATTGGCCACGACGCCGGGGCCACCATGACCGGGGCCGGCGACGTAGATCATGTCCAGGTCGCGCATTCGGATGGCGCGGTTCAGGTGGGCGTAGATGAAATTCAGCCCGGGTGTCGTGCCCCAGTGTCCCAGCAGACGTGGTTTGATGTGTTCCAGTCTAAGTTCTTCCTCGAGTAGCGGGTTGTCGAGTAGGTAAATCTGACCGACCGAAAGGTAGTTTGCCGCCCGCCACCAGCGGTTGATCAGTTCCAGTTCTTCGTTGTTTAGTTCGGATAGGTTCATGAGATTGCCCCTTGTGCAAGCAGCGATACTGCCTCTTCTGCCATGATCCGCTGCTCCTGATCTGCGATAACCCAGATTCCGGTGGATGAGTCGGTACTGCTGATGCAGCTGTCTGCCTCGCCCTGGGCGTTAGCACGGGAATCCAGTTCGAGACCCAGTACCGACAGGCCCTGTGTAATGCGCTGACGAATAGGAGGCGAATGCGCACCGATACCACCGCCAAACAGCAGCGCATCGGCACCGCCGAGAATGGTCCAGTAGGCGCCGATGTACTTGATCGCGCGGTAGCAGAACATCTCGATGGCCAACTCCGCTTCGGCACTCCCCTCCTCCAGCAGTACACGCATGTCGCCACTGCTTCCGGAGATACCTGCAAGGCCACTTTCGTGACTCAACATATGTTCGATCTGATCGAGGTCGAATCCCGCATAACGCTGCAGGTAGATCAGCAGGCCCGGATCGATATCGCCGCATCGGGTCGACATCATCAAGCCCTCCAGTGGCGAAAAACCCATCGATGTATCAATTGCCTTTCCGCGATCGATAGCGGTGATGGAACAGCCGGAACCGAGCTGAATGGAGATGACACTGCCGGTAGATGCCATACCACTGATATCATGCCATCGCTCCCACATACCCCGATGGGCCAGGCCATGGAAGCCGTAACGACGGACATGGTGGGCTGTTCTCAGCCGTTGCGGCAAGGCATAGGTCGATGCGGTATCGGGCATGTCAGTATAGAAGGCCGTATCGAATGCGGCGATTTGGGGTATATCCTTGCCAAACAGGTCACGGGCGGCCGCAATCCACGTCAGGGCGACCGGATTGTGCAACGGGGCCATCACCGATGCCGTATCGATGCCGGACTCGATATCCGGGGTGATAACGGTGCTGGCACGGAGCCGGTCGCCGCCGTGCACCACTCGGTGGACAACCGCGGCGATGCCCGCTTGGTGTTGGTTATCGAGAAACGCATCGAGCAGTACAGCCGGTCTCTCTGCCGGCGTATTGAAATGGACATGCGCATGGCAACGGATGTCGCCAGAGTGCTTCTTTTCCATCAGTCCGAGTCGAACCGATGAGCTTCCGCTATTGATGGTCAGGATGAGCATGCACGAGCCTTTGAAAGCATCATTTGAGTGTTCATTGTAGCAGGCGAACGGCAATCTCGCAGAAGTATTAGGGGATTTTTCTCGGCCTGTTTCCTGTTGCATATACGGTGCCGCAGGGGCACGCTGAATGGCATGACAAAGGCAGATAGCGCAACGAAAGAGAAGTTGAACGAAATCGTCCATTCCATTGATAAACTTGAGGTTTTGATGGACGTCCTGCGTGAGGAGTGTCCCTGGGACCGCAAACAGACCCTGAGTTCACTGCGCACCTATACGTTGGAAGAGGTGCACGAGGTACTCGAGGCGATCGACCGGGAGGATTGGGACAGCCTCCGGGACGAACTGGGCGATCTGCTCCTGCAGATCGTCTTCTATGCGCGTATCGCCAAAGAGCAGGAACGGTTCACGCTCCATGACATCGCGGAATCGGTGGTCACGAAGATGATCCGTCGTCATCCGCACGTCTTCGATCGGGTGGAGACGGAGGATCTTTCCCGGCAATGGGAGGAACTGAAGGATGCGGAGCATGCGGAAAGGAAGAGCCTGATGGACGGGGTGCCTCCCCTGCCGGCGCTTGCCTATGCGAGAAAGCTTCAGAAACGTGCTGCTAGGGTTGGATTCGACTGGAATGATGCCGCCGATGTCATGGTCAAGATGCGTGAGGAGCTTGAAGAACTCGAGACGGAGGTGCGGCAGGATGCGCCGTTCGAACGGCTCGAGGATGAATTTGGCGATGTGCTTTTCACCATCGTGAATCTTGGCCGCAAGCTGGGACTGGATGCTGAGCTCAGCCTAATGCGGACCAACCGCAAGTTTACCGATCGTTTCCGGGGCATGGAGCGGCTGGCGGCTTCGTCCGACAGCGCGATGGCACAGATGGATATGGCCTCGCTGGAAGAGCTCTACCAACAGGCCAAGGCGGAGATACGGAAAGAGAAATAAAACGCCTACCTGACCGGACCGCCCTTGCCGCCCAAGCGACGTTCGATCGCTTCCGACAGGGTGCAACGATCCCGCTTGGCCCAGAAGCTTAGAATGGCCCAGGAATGGCGTGACAGGGTCACGTTTATTAAATCGTCCGATTTGGCCCGGCGTCGGCTGGATCGAATGGCGTTTTTGAGCTGCGTCCATTGCTCATTCGAGAGCCACAGCTCGCACCACTCGTTCAGGGAGTTGCAATCCTCCTCGCGCTGTTCCAGATCAAGATGTGCCGTATAGGTGCGTGTTTCACCCAGCCATATAGGGTTTTCCAGCTTCTTTTCGATCCATCGCGTTGCATACCAGGCATCGCTCGCTGTGATGGTGTATCGGTTTCGTCCCATGCCCTGCTCCTAGTCGCTGTGGGTAGCATGGTTCGACGGTATCTCAATCAACAATACGTGACAAGGTCACGTATATCTCCGTTTCGGATGCTGCCTTCTTAATCGGGAAAGAGATGCTCGATGGCGTGGCCGACGGCTTCGGTGAGCTCGTAGCCGATGGCGAGATGCGCCGCGATGCTGGAGGCAAGCCGGCAACCACTGCCATGAGACTGCTCCACCCCCCACGCCTGTCGATGATGGGTGAAACGCGTGACCCGCTGACCGTCGAACAGCAAATCACTGATCTCATCGCCGCTGCCATGACCACCCTTGAGTAGTACCGGGCGTTGATAACGCGCATAGAGCGCCTGCACCGCCTCTTCCTGATCGTCTGGATATTCTGCCAGTAAGGCTCGGGATTCCGGCAGATTGGGGGTGATCAGACTGGCCAGCGGAAAGAGGCGCGTTTCAAGCTGCTTTATCGCAACCGTTTGTAGCAGTGTGGCACCGGATGTGGCGATCATCACCGGGTCGGCCACCAGCCTCCCCGTTGGGTGCAGCTCCTCCATCAGGTCGGCAACCAGGGAGACGGTGTTGGCTTGGGCCAGCATCCCGGTTTTGACCGCACGTACGTCGTAGTAGTCGAAGATGGCTCGTATCTCAGCCTCGACCTGTGCCTGTGGCGAGATTTCGATGCGGGTGACGCCAGCCGGGTTCTGTGCCGTCAGGGCCGTGATGGCGGTGCATGCCCGGATGCCGCACGCCTCGATGCTGCGCAGGTCAGTCTGTATTCCTGCCCCGCCGCAGGAATCGCTGCCGCCGATGCTCAGGCAGACGGGGATTCGAGATTCCATGTCGCGATCAATGCTTCGGCACGGGTTCTGATGTCCTTTTCCCCGAAAAGTCCGTCAATGACAGCCGCCGCATCGGCACCTGCCTCCCGAACTTCCGGAAGCCGTTCCTGCGTGATGCCGCCGATAGCGACGATATTGGCATTAGGAAGGGCGTGTCTTGCCCGTTTAAGTACCTCGATACCGCATACCGTGGCATCCCCCTTCGTGCCGGTCGGAAAGACGGCGCCGAAGGAGACGTAGTCCGCCCCGCTCTCCAGCGCCCGTATGGCAGCATCGATACCCCCC
>DATFLK010000101.1:0-3143 GCA_035267815.1 Mariprofundaceae bacterium
GGCCATCCCCGTCGCCGCTGTCCACAAAGACCGCATCATAATCGATTCCTCCTGTTATTTAATCTGACCCACTTGCTGATTCAGAAGATCCATCTGCTGACTGTACTGGCTGACGATTTTCATCATGCTGTCGAAGTTCCGCTGCACACTCATCAGCTGCGTCATCTCCTGCACAGAATTGACGTTGGACGTCTCGGTATAGCCCTGCATCACCTTCACGCTCGAGTCCGCGCCCTTCACATTTCCGGGAGGCGTCGTAAGCAGCACCCCCGCCTTCTTCCGGACTTGGCGCGGATCAATGATCTGCGCCAGGCCGATCTTTCCCACCTTGGTCTGTGTCGTCCTTCCGCGCACATGGACAGTGATGGTGCCATCGGTATCGACGCTGATATGACCCTTCCGGGGCAGGGTGATCGGCTGCCCACCATCGTTGAGCACAAGCTTGCCATCTGCGGTCGTCAACTCTCCCTGGGCATTCATCTGGAAGTTCCCGGCCCGAGTATAGGCCTCCGATCCGTCGGGAAGACGAACGCGGAAATAACCGTCACCGCGAATTCCGAAATCAAGCGGATTGCCAGTTGCGGTCAGTGCACCTGTACGAAGGTCAACATACTGCTCGCCGGTGCCTGCAAAGGCCGGCGCCCCCTGCGATAAAGCGGCGGCGCCATTGATCTGTTTGGCAAGCGATGTGGCAAAGCTGGTGCGATCGGCCTTGTAGCCCACCGTATTCGCGTTGGCGATATTGTTGGTCAGAGTGCTGAGCTCGCGATCCACGTCGCTGCCCGAAACCCCCGCCACATAAAAACCAAGCTGCATGCCCGCTCCTCACGATAGAATCAATCTCACGCCATAGTAGCGAGCATGATCCATGCCAAACCTTCGGAAGAGAAAAGCGGGTCTATATGCTGTTTTTGCCCACCAATGCCATGGATATGGCATAAGGAACGGCATTTTTTACCGCTCGGGAGAGGATAATTTTTCCGCCATCTTTTGATCGGTCATGCACAAAAAGGCAAGCAACTCGGCCACCAGCTGGTAGGCCTCCTCGGGAATCGCCCCGCCGACGGGGACACGTGCCAGCAACTCGGCCAGATTGGCATCCTCATGAATATGAACGCCATGCTCACGGGCTGTCGCCAGAATCACCCTGGCGACCTCGCCGAAGCCTGCCGCCAACACCTTGGGCGCACCCTGCGAATCCGGATCATAGCCCAGAGCAACGGCCGCCTCACGATCCGGCATGGCCACCTCCGCCCGGATCGCTATACAGATATCCTGCAACGGCATAAAGCCGAACCATTACGCATACCCCCGTGTCGCACCCTTGCCGGTTTCCTCATCGGGCAACCCCATATGCAGACTGCCATCCAGATTCTCCTGCCGCTGATGCAGCCACGTGGCGAATGCACCCTGCAACGCCTGATAACCATTACGGGAGCTGGAGAAGAGAGACAGGCGCATACCATCACGACCGGTATCGCCAAGCGAAAAGGCAACCGGCCCTAGATTCGGAAGGTCGACACGCCCCTGCAACCGGAAACCGTGGGCCTGAGACTCCGCCCTGAGCATGCCTTGGGGTGAATCCTCCCGTTCGTCCACCAGAAGCCAGCTTGGCGGCGACATACCCACCGGCACAAACCGGTAGGGGATATCCGATTGTTCCAACACGGCCGGCCTGACCGTATGGGGTGTCGCCGTTTGCGTATCGCGGGAAGCATGCGCCTGCGAACCACCACGGACTTGGCCGGACTGCCCGGCATCAGAGTGGGAAACCATCTTCTGCAACATGCGCATCACCGCAGCCTCGGCCTGTGCCTTCGACAAAAAACGGAAATGTGCCGGAATATTGCGATCGAGAAGCTGAAGCCAGACATCACCCTTGGGCATATCCGCCGGAACCTTTGCCAGCATACGCTGACCCGCCAGGGTCAGAATACCGTTCTGCGCGTCGCTTGCCGTCTCAAAACGGCCGGACAGGATTGTGCCATTTGCCCACGGAAGCCGCGCGGGTGCCTCCGTCGTCCCCTTCGGGAGAGAGAGAAGCTCCTGAACCAGCAGCGAAGAGATCAATCACTCCCCCGCAGCGTGTAGTTTGAGCAGCAGCTTCACCTGCGCCTTGGGAAGATTCAGCGCCTCGGCGATGGCATCGATCTCCTTCCCTTCCCGGCGCATGCGAAGCATCTGTGTGATGTGGCCACTGGGAGGCGACTCCTTTTTGGCCTGTTTATATTCGGCCTCGGGCGCGATGGAACGTTTTACCAACACCCTTTCGTCCAGCCCACGCGGCTCGGGACGGGCTACGGCACTTTCCTGTTTCAGACGCCGGATATATTCAAGCGATTCGCCCAGCCGGGAGGTGGCGACCTCCAGCTCATGCGATGCCTCCAACAGCATCGTCTCGATCATCCGCTGCTTGCGACTCGTTCGCCACCACAGCAGCCACATGCCCGAAACCGCGAGCAGCATCACCACGTCAAACAGGAGATTGATCCAATCAGCCATATCGATCCACTTGTCCTTTCCCTACCGGTTGTTCGTCCTTCTCTCCATCCGTTTTCCCGGAGCGCACCGCTTTCGGGTGCGGATGCTTCTTGCGTTGACGCATCGCCGATTCGCTCTTCCGCTCGAATGAGGTGATCGCCGGATAGGCATCGGATGCCCCCACCGGTTCGATGGCATCATCATCCATGGGCATCGGGAAGCTCCAGATTCAGCAGCCCGCGAAGCCGCAGCACCAACTGGCTATGCAATTGTGATACGCGCGATTCGGTCAGGCCAAGCACCAGGGCCACCTCTTTCATATTCAGCTCTTCATAATAATAGAGCGTCAGTACGATCCGTTCACGCATCGGGAGATCCTCGATCGCCTCTCCAAGCTGTCGCATAAACTCGCCCATTGCGACCATATGCTCAGGCAGCTTTCCCGCCTCCCCGGCCATCGCCTCCAGGACATCGAAAGTATCCTCGCCATCCGCCGTCGACGGGAGATCGTCAAAATAGACCACCGACATGCCCTTGATATTGTTCAGTTTCTCGCGGTAGACATTCAGGGAGACACCAAGCTCCCGGGCGATCTCCTCCTCCTCGGCCGGACGCCCGTGCTGCTGCTCAAGCTGCATCAACACCTGCTGCACCTCTTTGGC
>DATFLK010000102.1:0-5000 GCA_035267815.1 Mariprofundaceae bacterium
CGGATACAAAGCAATGGGATATACGATACAAGAAGCCGGGGTCACCGCGAGACTACTTTAGTGGATTACCTGTCAAGGGGAAAAGCAGACGAGTAGTGCGGACGCTGTCAGTGCGCCACGCTTGACATGCAATACAGACCCGGCTCTTCGTCGTTTGACTACGGTAAAAAAAGGATGACTGCACCCCCTAAGCTCGTGTATCTACTGGGTTTATTCAGGACTCAGGTAGGTAGACGAAATGGGCACAGTCATCCCGTCAGCCCTTACGGGTTCCCGCTCCTGCGCATCCAAAACCGGTCGCGACGTTGCTGCTCTTTTCCGGTTTCGGATATACAGGATCGGCAGTCTGCTTGCGGGGGAGTGGAGCCGGAGGTAATTCGGTCGGTAGCGCAAAAAGCGCGAATGCGTACCATATGCCGCCACACCAATCATCGGAGAAGATATGCGGATTGAGGAACAGCTGACACTGCTGTCGCGTGGCGCCCTAGAGATCCTCCCCGGGGGGGAGCTGAAGGCGAAGCTCAAAAAGGCGGAGAAAGAGGGGCGGCCGCTCAGGATCAAGGCGGGGTTCGATCCGACCGCGCCGGATCTGCACCTGGGCCACACGGTGCTGCTGGAGAAGCTGCGCCAGTTCCAGGTATGCGGCCACCAGGTCGTTTTCCTGATCGGCGATTTCACCGGCATGATCGGTGATCCCACCGGTAAGAACGAGACGCGCCCACCGCTGACGCACGAAGAGGTGTTGCTCAACGCCGAGACCTATAAACAGCAGGTCTTCAAGGTGCTCGATCCGGATCAAACCGAGGTCCGTTTCAACTCCGAGTGGCTGCACAACCTGACCGCCTCGGACATGATCCGCATCTCAGGCAAGGCGACGGTGGCGCGTATGCTGGAGCGCGACGATTTCGAGAAGCGGTACAAGGGCGGGCAATCGATCGCCATCCACGAATTCCTTTACCCGCTGATCCAGGGCTACGACTCGGTGGCGCTCGATGCCGATGTCGAGCTGGGCGGCAACGACCAGAAGTTCAACCTGCTGATGGGACGGCAGCTGCAGGAGGCCTATGGCAAACCGGCGCAGGCGGTGCTGACGATGCCGCTGCTGGTAGGGCTCGACGGCGTCAACAAGATGTCCAAATCGCTGAACAACTACGTCGGTATCAACGAGCCGGCGGGCGAGCAGTTTGGCAAGCTGATGAGCGTCTCCGACGATCTCATGATCACCTACTACGAGCTCCTGACCGATATCGACCTGGACGAGGTGAAGGCGATGCATCCGATGGAGGCGAAGAAGCGTCTTGCCGCCGAGATCGTCGAGCGCTTCCACGGTCATGGCGAGGGGCAGAAGGCACGCGAAGCCTTCGAGAAGCAGTTTTCCAAGGGAGAGCTGCCCGAGAATATCCCGGAGGCGACGCTGGCCGGCGAAGCCGGCAGCCTGTGGGTCGTGCATGCGCTGGCGCAAGCCGGCCTGACACAGAGCAACGGCGAGGCAATCCGCCTGATCAGGCAGGGTGCGCTCTCCGTCGATGGTGAGAAGATCGCCGACAAGGATTGCCGGCTTGAGGCCGGCGGCCCCTACCTGATCAAGCTCGGCAAGCGCAAGTTCCTGAGGTTGACCGTCAGCTGACGGCCGAGAGCTGATCGCGGAGTACACCGCTCAGCTCGGCCACCGTAAAGGGCTTGGTCAGCACGATTTCACTGGTGAGCCCGTCGGCATCGGTCAGGGCGGCATCGCGGTCGTAGCCGGTGGCGAAGATGATCCGGGTCTCGGGATCGAGCCGGCGGATCTCGTCGGCTGCTTGCGGCCCGTTCATACTCGGCATGACCACATCCAGCATAACCAGTCTGATACCGCTGCAGGAGCGGAAGGTCTCGACCGCGCTGCACCCGTTGTCGGCCGTCAACACGGTGTAGCCGAGCTCCTGCAGCACCGCCGAGCTCGATTCGATCACCAGCGGATCATCATCCGCCAGCAGGATCAACTCGCCATCGCCGCGCATGACCTCCGGCTTCGACTGGTTGTCGTCCGACGTGTCGGATTGTCCCGTCAGCGGCAGGTAGATATGGAAGGTGGTGCCGGCATTGGGCTCGCTCTCCACCGTGATGACGCCGTCGTTGGACTGGACGGCGCCGAACACCATGGCCAGCCCCAGGCCGGTTCCCTTGCCGACCTCCTTGGTGGTGAAGAACGGTTCGAAGATGCTGTGGATGTGCTCCGGCTTGATGCCGTGACCGTTATCCGAGATCTGCAGATGCGCCAGCTTCGCTGTCTTGAGCTGGGGGTGTCGGGCTAGGAAGGCCGAATCGGCTTGGAAGGGCTGCAGGCGGATGGTGATGGCGGGGTGCGCCATCTCCGCAATGGCGTCGCGGGCATTGTTCAGCAGGTTGAGGGTGATCTGCTGCAGTTGCGTGGCATCGGCGAAGACCGGTAGGTCCTCCCGGCACAGGTCGATCTCGAACGCAACATTCTCGGGGATCGAGACCCGCTGCAGTTTCACCGCCTCCTTCAGTAGTGGTGTCAGCGGGAAGGTCTTCTTTTCGACCATCCCCTTGTTGGCGAAGGTGAGAAGTTGGCTGACGATGTCGCTGGCCCGCATGGTGATATGATCGATCTTCTCCAGCGCATTCCGGGCCTTGTCGGGGCTATCCGCCAGCTGTGCCCTGGCCAGATAGAGGTTGCCGGTGATGCCGGCCAGCATGTTATTAAAGTCGTGCGCGATGCCGCCGACCAGCGTTCCGATCGTCTCCATCTTCTGGGCCTGATGGAACTGCTCCTCCATGTGGTGCAGATCGGTCAGGTCCTCATGGACGCCGACATAGTGGGAGATCTCGCCCCTCTCGTCGCGTAGCGGCGAGATGGTCAGCATGGCGGGGTAGCGCTCGCCGTTTTTGCGCTCCTCGATGATTCTCCCCTGCCATGTCTCGCCTCCCTGAATGGTATTCCACATATGGCGGTAGAATGCCTGGTTCTGCTTACCGCTGTTCAGGATGGCCGGCGTGCGGCCGATGGCCTCCTCCTTGGAATAGCCCGTCTGCTTGCTGAAGGCGGGATTGACATACTCGAGGACGCCGTCGCGGTCGGTGATCATGATGATCTCGCCTGCCTGTTCGACCGCCAGCGACAGCATGCGCAGCCTCTCCAGGTTCCGGTCGCGGCTGATGGCGATGCTGGCGAGCCGGGCGGCATGACTGATGTCGTTGATCTCCTCCTCGTCCGGGATGCGGGGGTGATCGTGATACATGGCGAAGGTGCCGAGCACCTCGCCGTCGGCGTCGAAGACCGGTTCCGACCAGCAGGCGCGCATCGGGAACTCCCTGACCGCGTCGGCGTAGTCGGCCCAGCGTTCATCTTCGAGGATGTTTTCGACGATCACCCGCTTTCCGGTGTAGGCGGCCGTGCCGCAGGAGCCGACCCGCGGGCCGATCGGCGTGCCCTCGATGAATTCGTTGTAGGCCTCGGGCAGGTTCGGCGCGGCGGCCTTGTATAGGCGGTTGTCCTGCAGTCGCAGGATCGAGGCACGCATGCCGGGCCGGCGCAGTTCGAAGGTTTCGATGATGCGTGCGAAGATGGCGTCGGGATCGACGTTGCCGGCGATCATCTCCAGAATCTCGGAGGTGACCTGCATCAGATCCTCGCCGCGCTTGCGCGAGTCGATGTCGATGATGTTGCCGTCGATCCATTTGAACCGATCCTGTGCATCGAACACGCTCTGTCCCTTTTCGAGCACCCATCGGGTGGCGCCGTCCCGTGTGATGATCCGGTACTCGATGCTGTACGGCTCCGAGGTGCGGATGGAGAGCTCGATCGTGTCCACTAGGTGGGGCAGGTCGTCGGGATGGGCGATGCTGTCGAAGCGGCGCCGGCCGGAGAGGAACTCCTCTGCTGCGTAGCCGCTGATCGCCTCGATCTCGCCGCTCATGAAGTCGAATTGGTGCGTATCATTGAAGCGGGCGCGGAAGATGGTGCCGGGGATGTTGTCGATCAAGGTGCGCAGTCTTGCCTCGTTCTCGCGCAGGGTGGTGGTGCGGCTCCTGACCGTCCGCCTGAGCAGATAGGCGTGCAGGCTCACGGCGAGCAGGAGCAGGAGCAGGGCGGATACGGCCAGTTGCCAGCGGTAGTGCTCCAGTGTGTCGGTCAGGCCGGGCGCCGGCCGGTAGACGAAATCGGCCACCCGGAAATCCTTCGGAATCACGCCCTCTTGGGCGTAGGTGTTGGCGATCAGCTGCCAGCGGTAGTTGCTCATGTAGCCAACCTGCACGACGTTTTTGAATACCATCTTGGCTGTTATGCGGGCCTCGTGATAGAGCCGGTCGGCAGTAAGATGCCGGGTGTTGTACTTCCTCAGGATCAGGTCGACCGCCTCGTCCGGGTGGTTGAGGGCGTAGGTCCATCCCTTGACGCTGGCCCGGATCATGGCGTTGACCCGCTCGGGGTGTCGGCGAATCTCGCGGTCCGAGGTGATCATCGTGTCGCCGTAGAAGTCGATCCCGTATTGGCTCGGGCGCAGGATGCGATAGGGAATGCCCAGGCGTTTGAGCTGTTGCGGCTGGTCGGTGATATAGGCGGCATAGGCATCGGTCTTGCCGTCGATCAGGTCGCGGATGTCGTAGCTGATGCTCTGACGTGTGAAATCCTTCTGGCCGATGCCGGCCATCTGCAGGGCCGGCAGGATGTCGTCGTTCAGACCGGGCTGCATCATGATGCGCTTGCCGCGCAGATCCTTGAAGGAGCGGATGCCGGATTTTTTCAGCACCAGCAGCGCCAGCGGCGAGTGCTGGAAGATGGCGGCGATCGCCTTGACCGGCTTGCCCTCGGCCCGGGCGACCAGCGCGCTGCTGTCGGCGATGCTGTAATTAGCACCCGGTTGCAGCACATGCCTGATATAGGATTTGCCCGGCCCGCCCTCGATCAGTTCGACGTCGAGTCCTTCGTCGTGGTAGTAGCCCTTCTCGACCGCCATGTAGAAGCCGGCGAACTGGAAGGCGTTTCGCCATTTCAG
>DATFLK010000103.1:0-8240 GCA_035267815.1 Mariprofundaceae bacterium
ATCGGTCGTGCGCCAAATCACAGAAAGAAAAATCGCCACGCCCTATCGTGCAGGTGTGTCGGTGGATACCGACACCAAATCATCGTTCACGAAAGGAGGTGTCGCGATGAGAAACCATGAAGCGATCAGAAAACTGGTCTACACCCTCGGCGCAGCGGCGCTGACTTTCTTTGCCCTGACGGCATTCTACGGCAAGTTTATCGCCGATATCGTCCACAGCGCCTGATCGCGCAGGCCAGTCACACCGAGGTCGCCCTCCCCTCAGCGGGAGGGCGACCTCTCTTTTTCAGGCTACACCATCACTTGCCGGCAGCATCCTTGCCGCTCGTCTTCCTGATATAGGCGATGATCGCATCCTCCGGCTTGCCGGTCATGTGCAGGGCCGGCATGCGCGTATGGGCATCGGGGTTGCCGGTGAACTCCTTGATGGCGGCCGGGGCGTCGTTGTCCCACTTGCGCAGCTTCTCCTCGTCCCAGACCCAGGGCTTGCCCTTGATATAGGTCGTGAACTCGTAACGATAGCCTGGGTAGGTGCCCGCCTTACGTCCCAGCACCCCCTTCAGGCTCGGTCCGACCCGGTTCTTGCCGGTGGTGAAGTCATGACACGCCTTGCAGCGCTTCTCGGCCCCGGCATGTGCCGTACCAGCGGTGCCCCACAGCAGCAGGGTGATCGCAAACATCATCCAGCCTCTCTTCTCCATCTGATTCACCTCCGTCTCTCGAACGGGTCCGGACAGACCCGGACCTTACCGCTGCACGGGTGCATCGGGATTCTCGGGCGCGGTCGGCGGCCTGGCCTGTGTCAGGAATGTCGCCACGTCATCGATGTCGCGATCCGTCAGCTTGCCGGCTACCTGTCGCATCTGCCCCATGAAATCGTTGGCCCGCCCCGGCTCACCCTTCACACCGCGCGCACCGCGGCGGAACGACCTCAGCTCATGCCTCAGGTAGACGTAGTTCTGGCCGCTCAGTTTGGGGTACATGCGTCCGGCACTGCGTCCGTGGAAGCCATGGCAGGCCTGGCAGGCCGGCACTCCCCGCTTCGGGATACCGCGCTCCACGATGCGGCGACCGCGCGAGGCCTGCCCGATCGTGACACCCTCGCGGCGCAGCTGCGCCAGATCCGAACCAGTATAGGGGCTCTGCATCGAATGGATAAAGGTGGCCACATTGCGGCGCTGCCGGTCGCTTAGAGCATGGGCGATACCGTTCATCTGGTGCATCACATCATCGGTGCGGCGGTCGGTGGCGAAATCGGTCAGTTGTTTGAAGAGGTAGGCGTATACCTGGGAGGCAAGCCTCGGCGTGCCGATATCATCGGAACCGGTGCCGTCGGGACCGTGGCAGCTCTGACAGGCCGGCACCTGACTGCCCTGGCCGACCATGTAGATATTCCTTCCGGCCTCGATATCGCCGGATACCGGGCCGCCGGCCACGGCTGTCGCCGGCAGCGCAAGCCATGCCAGAATCACCCACCATCCACGACGCTTCATCTCCATATCCACCGTCCTGTGGGAAAGCATCCATGCTATCCGCATTCGTCTCAGTGATTTGGTCACAAACGGCCGGGACGACCGGGGTCAGCGCTTCTCGATCGCCGTATAGGGCCTTCCGTGTTCGCCGACATAGATCTGCACGGGCCGGTAGATGCGGCTTCGGCCCAGCTGCTCCATCCAGTGCGCCAGCCACCCCGACACGCGGGCCACCGCGAAGATCGGCGTGAACAGATCCGTGGCAATTCCCATTTTACGGTAGACGATGCCGGAATAGAAATCGACGTTCGGGCAGACACCCTTCGATCCCAGTGTGTCGTGGGAGAGGGCCTCGATATGCTTGGCAACATCATAGGTCGGATCGGTGCCGTACTTCTCGGTAATCTCGTCGTAGAGCGACTGCAGCAGCGTGGCGCGCGGATCCTTGGTCTTGTAGACGCGGTGCCCAAGCCCCGGGATCTTCGCTTTCTTCGCCAGCTTCTCCTTCAGATACGGCTCGGCCCGTTCGACGGCACCGATCTCGTCGAGCATGCTCAGCACCTCTTCGTTGGCGCCGCCGTGCAATGGGCCCGACAGGGTACCGATGGCGGAGCTGATCACCGTATAGGGATCGGCCAGTGTGGAGGCGGTCACCATGGCCGAGAAGGTGCTGGCGTTGAGCGTATGCTCGGCATGCACGATCAGCGCCACATCCATGATCCGCTCGAACAGCGGGTCCGGCTCCTCGCCGGTCAGCATGTAGAGGAAGTTGGCGGCGTGCGACAGATCGTCCCGCGGTGCCACGGGGTCGTCCCCGCGACGCATGCGGGCGTGCGCCGCCACCAGCGTCGGCATCTTGGCGATCAGACGCGCACAGGCGCTGCGGACAAACTCGGCGTCGGAGTCCATGCCGTGCGGCAGCGGGTAGAACATGCCGAGCACGGCCACGGAGGCCTGCAGGGCATCCATCGGGTGCGCCGCCTCGGGGAAGTTCTTGATGATATCGCGGATGTTGTACTTGATGCGACGGTGATGCCGGAGGTCGTGATCGAAGGCCGCCAGTTCATCGGCCGTTGGCAGCTCGCCATACAGCAGCAGATGGCTGACCTCCTCGAAGCTGCTCCGCTCGGCCAGTTCCTCGATGTCGATACCGCGATACTCGAGGCGCCCCTTCTGGCCGTCCACGTAGGAGACCGCGGACTCGGTGACCGGCACACCGGCAAGCCCCGGCACAAACGTCGGTTTCTCGCGCGTTGTCGTCACTCCGTTTGCCGTTTCCACAATCCTTTTTCCTCCGTATGAACAGGTGCTGATCAGTGGGTGGGAGTATAGCAGCCCGTCCGGAAAAGTCTGCCCGCGACAGAGCGTTCCGGCCCGGTCAGGATTTCGGCTTGCCGAGCGGATGGGCGCGGTTCAGCAGCTCGTGAAGGCGTGCCCGCGTGACATGGGTATAGATCTCCGTCGTGCTGATATTGGCATGGCCCAGCAGCATCTGCACGGCGCGCAGGTCGGCACCGTGGTTCAGCAGGTGGGTGGCGAAGGCATGGCGCAAGGTATGGGGCGAGGGGAGCTCGCGCATCCCGGCCTGCAGCGCATAGCGCTTCAGGCGCTGCCAGAAATTCTGTCGCGACATGGCCCGCCCCGAACGACCCGGAAACAGGAACGGCGTGGCCGCCGCGCCCTGCCGTGTCCGCCGTACGGCCAGCCAGCGATCGAGCCAGAGCGCCGCCTCCTCGCCAAACGGCACCAGACGCTCCTTGTCCCCCTTGCCGACAACACGGACCAGCATGCCGTGTATGTCCACCTGCGACAGCCGCAATCCCACCAGCTCGCTGACCCGAAGCCCGGTGGCGTAGAGCAGCTCCAGCATGCAGCGATCGCGCAGACCGGTCGGAGTCGAGACATCCGGCGCCGCCAGCAAAGCCTCGACCTCCGCCTCGCTGATCATCTTCGGCAGCGCCCGGCGGCGCCGCGGCACCGGAAGCCGGAAGGCCGGATGGTCGTCGCGCACCCCCTCCTGCTGCAGAAAGGCAAACCAGGTGGAGATGGCGCTGCGACGCCGGCGAATGGTGGAATCCTTCAGGCGTCGACGGGCAAGCATGGAGAGGTAATCCAGCAACGCCTCCTCACCGGCCTCGAACAGGGAACTCCCCCGCCCATCAATGAAGACCTGAACATCGAGAAGGTCGGCACGATAGGACGCCGTCGTTCTGGCCGACCAGCCACGCAGCATCGCCAGCCGCTGCAGCAGTCCCTCGATACGTTCGATCTCCGGGTCGGGACCCGTTGCATCATGCTCCGCCATGCTCACAGTATAGGGACCAGGACCGAGAATAAGAAAGCACCAGCTCCCCGATTATGTTAGGTTCGAGGCATGGATTTCTACAGTAGCGATATGATGTACATGATGTATTCGCGGGACAAAAAAAGGGCCCGGTGCAAAACACCGGGCCATAATGGTACCGAGGACTGGAGTCGAACCAGCACGACCGTGAGGTCACTGGCACCTGAAGCCAGCGCGTCTACCAATTCCGCCACCTCGGCATACTCCCCATCACAAGTAACGGGCGCGCAATGGTAAAACGGAGCGGCCCCGTGTCAAGAAAGAAAACACCCCGCGGCGGCAAGAGAGGCCCGGCGGCGCGGCGCGGCGGCATCCGCACGGCGAGCCTGCTGCAGGCTCTGAAACGGGCCCCCGGCCAGTCGGCCACGACCCGGCAACTGGCCAAGGCGCTGGAGCTGAATCGCGCCGACCAGTACGAGGCGCTTGAGCGCTCTGTCCGTTCGCTGCTGCGCGACGGAACGATCGAGTATCGCGGCAAACGCCTGCACCTGACGGAGGAGAAGAGCCATGTCGGGACGCTGATCGCGCACCCCGACGGCTTCGGCTTCGTCCGCCTCGGCACCGGCCGTGAGAGCGACGAATTCGTCCCACGCCGCGAGATGCAGGGACTGATGCACGGCGACCGTATCCGTGTGCGTATCGCTAGCCGGCGCGGACGCAGATACGCTCAGGTACTAGAAGTGGTCGAGCCGGCCGGCAAGAGTATCGTGGGACAGTTCTGCATCCGCGGCGGTACCGGTGTCGTCGAACCCCGTTCCCGCCGTTTCCCGGAGCCGGTGCTGATCCGCAAGCAGGATGCCGGCGGCGCACATGACGGTGACTGGGTCCGTATCGAGGTCCGGCGCGACACGCATCCGCTGCGCGGCCGCGTGACCGAGGTACTGGCGGACGTCCTGCGCCCCTCCTCGCTGATCTCGCTGGTCATCGCCGAGCAGTCGCTGCCCGGCGCATTCCCGGAATCGGTGCTGGAGGAGGCCGGGGATATCCCGGATATTCCATCCACCGACGAGCTCGAGACTCGGATCGACCTGACCCACCTCCCCTTCGTCACCATTGACGGCGAAGATGCGAAGGATTTCGACGATGCCATCTGCGTGCTGCCCAGAGGCGACGGCTTCGAGGCGTGGGTGGCCATCGCCGATGTCGCCCACTATGTCACGCCCGACAGTGCCCTGGACCGCGAGGCGATCACGCGCGCCAACTCCTTCTACTTCCCCGACCGGGTCATCCCGATGCTGCCCGAACACCTGAGCAACGGTGTCTGCTCGCTCAACCCGGCGGTCGAACGGCTGGCCATGGTCGTGCGTATGCGCTACGACAGCGGCGGAAGAAGGCGGGCCGTGCGTATCTTCGAGGGGTTGATCCGCTCGCAGGCCCGGTTGACCTACACCCAGGTCGGGGCGTGGCTGGAGTCGGGGGATACCACTGCGGTGGCCGACAAGGGCATCCGGGAGATGCTCAAGGAGGCCGAACGGCTCTATGGCATGTTCGAACGGCTTCGGCAACGGCGCGGCGCACTCGATCTCGATCTGCCCGAGGTGCGTGCCGTCATCGACCATGACGAAATCACCGGCATGCAGGTGCGCGAACGCAACATCGCCCACAAGCTGATCGAGGAGATGATGCTGGAGGCGAATACCGCCGTGGCGCACTTCCTCGAAGAGAAGCAGGTGCCGCTGCTCTACCGGGTGCATGAGCCGCCGAAGCAGCAGTCGATCGAGACGCTGAACGAATTCCTCGAGCCGTTCGGACTGCGCATCCCGATTCACGCCGCACGCCCGACACGCCCTGCCGATGTGCAGCGGGTACTGGAACAGGTCGAGGGCAAGAAGATGGCGCATGTGCTGCACCGCTTGGTGCTGCGCGCCATGCAGCAGGCGAGATACACGCCCGATAATGCGGGCCATTTCGGACTGGCCTACAAGAGTTACTGCCACTTCACCAGCCCGATTCGCCGCTACGCCGACCTAACCGTCCACCGCCGTCTAAAGGCGGTCGTCCGGGGCCGGGATCCGGATGCGGTACAGCCTGCCGAAGGGCTGGCCACCATCGGCGAGATCACCTCGTCGCAGGAGCGCAAACAGACCCAGTCGGAGTGGGATACGCAGGCGATGCTGGGAGCGCTCTACCATCGCAAGGATGTCGGCATGATCTTCCAGGCGGTCATTGCCGGCATCTCCGAACGGCGCATCTTCTTCGAGCTGCAGCCGATGCTGACGGAGGGCTCCATGGGCGTGGAGACGCTGGAGGGCAACTATGTGCTGGACAAACGCGCCCACCGGCTGGTCGAGCGCCGCAGCGGCCACGCCTTCGCACTGGGCGACCGCGTGGACGTGCGCATCGATGCCGTCGATCCGGTGCGCGGCCTGATCGACGTCAGCCTACACCTTGAACCGGAAGCGTAGATTGAACCTATCCCACACCGATGCAATGTTTCGCCCCGATAAGGACTAGCGGCGCCAGAACTCCGGAATCAGCAGTACGAAGATCGTGTAGATTTCCAACCGCCCCAGGATCATGCCGAACATCAGTACGACCTTGGCCGGATCTGGAAGGAAGGCGTAGGTATGCGCCGGCCCCACCCCGCCGAAACCGGGGCCGGTACTGGTGATACAGGCTGCCGAGGCCGACATCGCGGTGATCATATCCACACCGGTCAACGACACCAGCACGGCGATGAAGAAATAACACGCCATGAACAGCACCGCGAAGCCCCACAGCGCCTCGGTCACGCTCGGCGCCACGCGCCGCTTGCCGATCAGCACGGGCAGGACCGCATGTGGATGGACGAGGCGTCGCAATTCGCGCATGCCCTGCCGGAACAGCAGCAGCACCCGTATCACCTTCAGGCCGCCCGATGTCGAACCGGCGCACGCCCCCACGAACATGGCCATCAGCAGGAGCAGCGTGGCCCCCGGCGGCCACAGGCTGTAGTCGCTGACCGTGAAGCCGGTGGTCGAGACCACCGAGATCGTGTTAAAGATGATCATGTCCCAGCGATCCCCGTCCGAAACCAGAGACAGCCAGCCGGTCAGCAGGATCAGCGCCAGCGCCCACAGCGCATAGGTGCGGACCTCCTCGTCGGAGAAATAGGGGCGCAGCGAACCGCCCTGTCGCAACACAGCGAAATGGAGCGCGAAGTTCATGCCGGCGAGAAACATGAACAGCGATGCGATCATATGGAGGCGCGGCAGCGAGTAGTAGCCGAAGCTAGCATCGTGCGTCGAGAAGCCGCCGGTGGAAACCGTGCACATGGCGTGGTTGACGGCATCGAAGAACCCCATGCCGGCCCACCAGTAGGCGAGGGTGCAGATTCCCGTCATACCGAGATAGACATACCACAGCGCCCGTGCCGTTTCGGCCACGCGCGCCGTCAGCTTGTCCTTGACCGGCCCCGGCACCTCGGCCTTCAGAAGCTGCATGCCGCCGGTACCCAGCAGTGGCATCACGGCCACGGCCAGCACGATGATCCCCATGCCCCCGAGCCACTGCTGCATCGAGCGCCAGAAAAGAATCGAAGGCGGCATATGATCCAGACCGGTCAGCACCGTGGCCCCCGTCGTGGTCATCCCCGACACCGACTCGAACAGGCCGTCGACGAGCGAATGGCATGTACCGGTGGTCCAGAAGGGCACCGCACCGAGCGTCGAAAGCACGATCCACGCCAGCGCCACCACCAGGAATCCGTCCCGGTGGCTCATCTGGGTGGGTGCCGGGCCGGTAAGGCGCATCACGACAAGGCCGGCTAGGGAGACCCCCGCGCCGCTTCCGAGGAACTGGTAGGCGTGCCCGGTCTGGTAATAGACGGCCACCAGGGAGGTGGCCATCATGCCGGTACCGAACAGGGCCGACAGCATCGCCAGGGTCCATATCACACCCCTAGCATGCATAGCCGGTCCTCCCTTCCTGCAATCCGGTCATCGCTAAAAGAATTCCAGATGGACTTCGAACAGCTTCTCGACCTCGCGCGAGGAGGTATTGCTGGTGACGATAAGCACATGGTCCTGCGGCTTGATGCGGGTATGGCCGCTCGGGCTGATCACCTTGCCGTCGCGCAGAATCGCGCCGATCACCGTCGACGGCGGCAGTTTCAGCTCGCTCAGGGGCGTATCGAGGATATCGCTGGTCTCCAGCGCCTCCGCCTCGATCACCTCCAGGCTGCCGTCGCCCAGCGAGGAGACCCCGAGCACGCGCCCCTTGCGGACATGGCTGAGAATCGAGGAGACCGTCGTCAGACGCGGAGAGACCGTGATATCGAGGCCGATCTGGCGCACCAGATCGCCGTATATGGCGCGGTTGACGAGTGTGATCACGTGCGGTACCTGATACTTCTTGGCGATCAGGCTGGCGAGGATATTGGTCTCGTCATCATTGGTCAGCGCCAGGAAGTTATCCATCTTGGAGACGTTCTCCTCCTCCAGCAG
>DATFLK010000104.1:0-2827 GCA_035267815.1 Mariprofundaceae bacterium
ATCGAACATCGGGCCCTTTCCGGGATTCTCAGCCACACCGATGACGATGCGCTCGAACAGCTTCAGGCCGCGCTGGACCACATCGACATGGCCCAGGGTGATGGGATCGAATGTACCGGGATAGATGGCGGTCCGTTTCAATGGGCTCTCCCTTCAGGGTCGTTCAACAGCGGTGTAAAAAATGTAAGCAGGTGTCACCGTAGCGCCTCGGCGACTCGGCCGTCCAGCTTTCCGGCCATGCGGGCGTCACGCGTGCCGACTCCTCGATCACCAATCGGCGGCAATCGATGCCGGTCTCGTCCAGCTTTTCGGGTATCCGTTCGGCATACCCCTTGTCATACGGAGGATCGGCGAAGATCAGATCGAACTGCTCGCCGCGCAGCCTCTCTAGCACGGCGAACGCCTCGCCGGCCATGATGTGCCAACGGGAATCCAGTCCCCAATCACTGCGCACCTGCTGAAGGTGGCCGACGGTACGGCGCTGGCGCTCAACGGAGACCACCCCGGAGGCACCGCGCGACAGCGCCTCCAGCGCCATCAGCCCGCTGCCGGAGAAAAGATCGAGCACGCGCGCTCCCTCGATATCGCCCAGGATATTGAACATCGCCTGCCGCACCTTGGCCGGCGTCGGCCTCAGGCCCGCCGCATCGGGCACCCGCAGGATGCGACCGCGAAAGCTGCCGGCCGTAATGCGTGGAGAGGCGCCCATCGGGTTTTAGGGAGGGGAATCCTGCCGTCAGTGGCGATCGGCCGGGCCAACCCGGACATAGTCCCAGTCGTCCGGATTGAGGTAGCGGCGGGCCACCGCCTTGACCTGGGCCAGCGTCACCGCGTTGACGTGATTCGTCCAGCTCTGCAGGTAATCGAGCGGCAGATCGTAGAATCCGATCATGCCGATCAGTCGGACCCGCTTGTGGTTCTCGTCCATCCGATGGGCGAAGCCGCCGACCAGGTTATCCTTGGCCGCCTTCAGCCACGCCTTCTTGATATGCCCCTCGTACATCTGTCTGAGCACCTTGCGGACGATCTTCGCCGCCGTGTCGGCCTGATCGGCACGGGTCTGCAATGCGACGATGAAGGGACCGGGCGCAGCCAACGGCATGAAGTAGGAGTAGGCGCCGTAGGCGAGCCCGCGCTTCTCTCGGATCTCCTCCATCAGGCGCGAGGAGAAACCGCCACCGCCCAGGATGTGGTTCATCACGAAGGCGGGGAAGAAATCGTCCGACCGGCGGTCGGGCCCGAGGCGCGCAAAGAGCAGATGCGCCTGCTCGGTATCCATCTCCACATGCTCGGTTTTGGCGGCGTGAGGGCTGGCCGGACGGAGATAGAAGACACCCTGCTTCGGCGTGCCCTTCCAGTCGGCCAGCAGCGGCTTGAGCCGATGCAGCAGCGCCGACATGCGGATATCGCCGCTGACCGCAAGTACGGCGCCCTTCGGCAGTACCTGGTCGCGATAGAGCGTCTTGAGGTCACCGAGACTGACCCGCTTCAGGCTGGCCACACTGCCGCTGCTGCGGTGGCCATAAGGATAATCGCCGTAGAGCAACTTCCTGATCGCCTCCGAACCGCGGTCGCGCGGCTCCTCCTGCGCCTTCTGGGCCGCCGACACCGCGTTCGTCTTCAAGATGCCGAACCGCTTCGCATCCCAGCCCGGGTGCATCACCGCCTCGGCCATCGCCGAAAACCCCTGCGGCAGATTCTCGGTCAACACGGTCATCGATACGGAGAGGGCATCGTTGCCGGCGCTCGCGCCGAGCCGGATCGCATCATAGTCGAGCAGCCCGGACCACGCCACGTTGTCGTGCCTAGCGGTGTGGTCAGTCAGCATGTCGGCCAGCAGACTGGCCGCACCGCCATGCCCTTTCGGATCGTGGCTGCTGCCGGCCGGCAACATCAGGCGCATGCTCACCATCGGCACATTATGCGCTTCCATCAGCAGCACGCGCAGGCCGTTGTCGAGCCTCGCCTCCTGAATCGCCGGGATGGCTCGCGCCTGAAGCGGAGCACAGATCAGCAGTGCCATCAGGACGAGCCCGGAGCGCAGCAGGCGCATCGAAATCACACGGCTCGGAATCAGGTCAGATGCATTCATGACTTCACCTTCGGCTTCAGCACGCCTGTCGTGGCGCGCGATTTTCGCAGCCATTTCGCCACCGCCTGCTGCACATCCTTGGCCGTGACCTTGCGGATCTGGTCGAGCCAGTGCATGCGGTTCTCCGCCCCGATGCCAGTCACCTCGGTCCGGCCGATCTCCTTGGCGCGCAGATAGAGGGAGTCACGGGCGAACACCTCGGAGGCGATCATCCGCTGTTTGACCGCATGCAGCCGCTTTTCTGATACGGGTTTGGTGGCCAGCCGATGGATCAGCTTCCAGAAGCCCTTCTCGAACGCCACCGGCGTCTGCTTCGGCCCGAGATCGCCTTCGGCATACCAGACATCCAGTCCCATGCCGAAGGGGTCATTGCCGGCACCAGCCGAGAAGGCCAGCCGCTTCTTGTCGACCAGCACCTGATCCATCAGCGCCGAACGGCCGGAGGAGAGCAGGGCCGTCGCCACCGAAAGCGCCGCCGCCTCGCGGTCGTTATGGCCGGGGCGCCAAGCCGGAATCGGGATGGCGATGCCGACCACCGGCAGCTTGGCATTGAGATGGACGACGAGGTATTTCGACCCCAGCGGCTCCGGCTCCACCGGATTGAACCGGGCCGGTGCCGGCCGCTTCGGAAGCTTGCCGAAGGTGCGGCCGACCACCCGCTTGATATGGTTGAAATCGACATCGCCGACCACGACGACGATGGCGTTCGCCGCCACATAGTGCTTGCGGTAGAAG
>DATFLK010000105.1:0-3492 GCA_035267815.1 Mariprofundaceae bacterium
GCTGCGAGGGCGCGGATCATAGGCGGATGACCCATGGTGTGCAAGCGCTTCGAAACCCTTAATAAGGGCGTTTGGCGGAAAAATCGGCCAGTGCGGCCAGAAGCCGGCGGACCTCGGTATCCTCCTCCACCGGCAGCGCCCCCTTGGCGCGCTCGGCATACTCGAGCGCCGTAACCAGGCAACGATCGATGCCGCCGGCCGCATCGACCGCCCGGCGTACCGCCTCGCGCTCGCCGTCGGCATAGGCACCACGTTCGGCAATCCCCTCGACGATCTGCGCCAGCGCCTCGTCCTGCTGAATGGCATGGATGAGCGGTAGGGTGATCTTGCCCTCCTCGAGATCATGGCCGACCGGCTTGCCCACCGCCTCGGCCTCGGCCGCATAGTCCAGGGCATCGTCCATCAGTTGGAAGGCCACGCCCAGACACATGCCGTACTCGGCCATCCGAGCAATCACTTCATCGGACTGCCCGCTGACCCGCGCCCCAATCTCCGAGGCGGCGGAAAAGAGTACGGCGGTCTTGCGCTCGATTACCTCCAGATACTGCGCCTCGGTCATTTCGAGATGAAAGGTGCGCAGCAGCTGCAGCACCTCCCCCTCCGCGAGTGTGTTGGAGACACGCGAGAGCAGGGCCAGCACATGCATGTCGCCATCCTCGACCATCATCTCGAAGGCGCGGGAGAAAAGGAAATCGCCGACCAGAACGCTGGCCTGGTTGCCCCAGACGCCGTTGGCCGACGGCATCCCCCTCCGCACCTCGGCCGAATCGACCACATCATCGTGCAGTAGTGATGCCGTATGCAGGAACTCCACCACCACGGCCAGCGGAATATGGCGTTGCTCCGTATAACCGAACAGCTGCGCCGACAGGATACAGAGCAGCGGACGCAGCCGCTTGCCGCCACTATTGACGATATAGTGGCCGATGGCCGGAATCATCGGCACATCGGACTGAAGCTGCTCGCGGATGCAGTCATCGACAGCCTGCATCTCCGTTGCACAGAGTCCCGCAGCCTGTTCCAGCGGATTGGATAGAGAGTTTTTCACTGCGTCGCATCGTAAGGGCACGGAGGGATGCGTCAAGCATGCAGCGCTCCATTCCACGGAAATGTTTGATGTTTCCACTCTACAGCGGCCGCCGGAACAGCTACCATACCGGCCATGCAGATCATCCTCGCCTCCCGCTCTCCCCGTCGGCGGAAACTGCTTCAGGCCGCGGGCCTGGCCGTCGAGGTGCGAC
The DNA here is from genome assembly GCA_035267815.1 of Mariprofundaceae bacterium. Classification (GTDB taxonomy): domain Bacteria; phylum Pseudomonadota; class Zetaproteobacteria; order Mariprofundales; family Mariprofundaceae; genus DATFLK01. The sequence goes on from DATFLK010000105.1 coordinate 1,242, forward strand.
CGATGCATGTCGACGAATCGATCGGCGAGAACGAGACGGTACAGGAGACTGTCGTACGGCTGGCCGAACGCAAGGCTGCAGCCTGTGACATCGCCGACATCCCCGTCGTCGCAGCCGATACGCTCGTCTGCCTCGACGGGACGGCGATCGGGCAGCCGGCCACCCTCGACGAGGCGCGGATGATGATCGAACGTCTCTCCGGCCGTACCCACCAGGTCTATACCGGCGTCTGCACGCGACTTGGCTCGCAACAACGCACCGACATGGCCTGCACCCATGTCACCTTCGCCACTCTTAAGCGCGATGAGATCGAGACCTACCTGCAGCACAACGAGGTGATGGACAAGGCCGGCGCCTACGCCATTCAGGCCGGTGCCTCCGCCTTCGTGACGGCCGTGGACGGCCCGCTAGACAACGTCATCGGCCTGCCGGTCCGGATGACCCTGAATATGCTCGCCGAGATCCATAGGACATGAGCGCCGAACTGCTGGTCAACGTCACCCCCTTCGAGACCCGCATCGCCCGTGTCGAGAACGGGCTTGCCGAGGAACTCTATATCGAACGGGAACGCGAACGGGGCCTGAAGGGCAACATCTACAACGGACGCGTACAGCGCGTACTGCCTGGCATCCAGGCCGCCTTCGTCGATATCGGCCTGCCACGGGCCGGCTTCCTCTATGTCGGCGACGTGGCCGGAGCCGAACCGGTCCTGAACGGCGACGACCGGCATCATGACGATTACGAGGCCTCCGAAAAGCACGAAAACGGTCGTCGCCCGGCCAAGCAGTTGCCCGATATCACCAGCCTTCTGAAAGAGGGGCAGCAGGTGACCGTCCAGGTCTCCAAGGACCCGATCTCCTCCAAAGGACCGCGCCTGACCAGCATGATCAGCCTAGCCGGCCGCTACCTTGTCTACCTGCCGCACTACAACCAAGTGGGCATCGCCCACCGCATCGAGGATCCGGAGGAGCGCCAGCGCCTGCTGGAGATCGGCCAGGCGCTGAAGCCGGAGAGCGGCGGGCTGATCATCCGCACGGTGGCCGAGGGCCATCACCTCTTCGACCTGCAGCATGATCTGGAGTTTCTGCTCCGCCTCTGGCGGGATATCGAGCAGCGTATCCGCAATGCCACCCCCGGCTCCCTGATCCACATGGAGCTGAACCTCTACCTGCGCGTCATGCGCGATTTTGTCGACGACGAGGTGGAGAAGATCCATATCGATTCGCGCGAGGCATACGACCGCATGCGATCGTTTGCCAAGCGCTTCATGCCGGATGTCGCCAAGCGGCTCTACTACTACCCCGGCCAGCGCCCGATCTTCGATGTCTACGGCATCGAGAAGGAGATCAACGGTGCCCTGAAACGGCGCGTCGATCTCAAGTCGGGCGGCCACATCGTCATCGACCAGACCGAGGCGCTGATCGCCATCGATGTCAACTCCGGCTCCTTCATCGGCTCGCGCAACATGGAGGAGACGGGTTTCAAGACCAACCTCGAGGCGGTGCACGAGATCGTGCACCAGCTCCGGATGCGCAACCTCGGCGGCATCATCGTCGTCGATTTCATCGACATGCAGGAGGAGGAGAGCCGAAAGCGGCTGATCGAGGTGCTGGAGGAGGCGATCAGCAGGGACAAGGCGAAGATGCACATCGTGCACTTCTCGGAGCTCGGGCTGGTGGAGATGACGCGCAAGCGCACCCGAGACTCACTGGGGCGCGCACTGCTGCGCGAATGCCCACAGTGCCACGGTATCGGCTACGTGAAGAGCCTGACCACCATCTGCTACCAGCTCTTTCGTGAGGTGGTGGCCGAATCACGTGCCTACCCATGCAACAAACTGATGGTGATCGCCCACCCCGAGATCATCGACCTGCTGCTCGGCGAGGAGAGCGAGGGGATCGCCAACCTCGAGAACTTCCTGAAAAAGGAGATCACGCTGAAGAGCGACGAGGCCCTCGGTCCCGAACAGTACGAGGTGGTCCTCCTCTAGGCCGATGACCAGATCCGATCCGCACGGCAATCCGGCCGGCAACCACCCGCTGCAGCTCTATGTGCACATCCCCTACTGCGCCCACAAATGTCCCTACTGCGACTTCAATTCGCACGTACGCCCCGAACACCCCTGGGAGGCCTACCGAGAGGCTCTCGTGCAGGAGCTGGCATACTGGGCGACACAGCCGCAGTTCGCCGGCCGCCGGTTTGCCACCCTCTTCTTCGGAGGCGGTACACCATCGCTCGCCCCGCCCGAGCT
>DATFLK010000106.1:0-3251 GCA_035267815.1 Mariprofundaceae bacterium
CTGCTGGAGAGCCACGAGCACGAGCGTCTAGCGGATATTCCGGAGGAGGTGGCCGTCTACGCCATTCGCGGTCCGCTTTTCTTCGGGGCTGCCGAGAAGGCGATGGGGGTCCTTCAACGCGTGCGCGGCACCGTGCGGGTGGTGATCATCGATATGAGCGATGTGCCGATGATGGATATGACCGGCATGGTGGCATTAGAGTCACTGCTCAACCGTCTTTCCAAGGGCGGTATATTGGTTGTGGTCAGCAATTTGTCTCCGCGCATTCATCAGTTGCTGGACCGTGCCGGTATTTCCGCCGGTGAGAGTCTTTGCTTCTGCAACGATCTTCAGGAGGCTCGCGAACAGGCTTTCTCTATGATTAATTCGCTTTCTGTGAGTGGGCGACAGCAGCCTTAAATTGTTACGTAACAGTTCGAAGTTACTTTCTTGTACCGCGACAGGTTTCGATGATCTTCAGGAAGGCGTTGCCATAGCGGGCGTATTTGTTCTGTCCGACACCTGAGACCTCAAGCATCTCTACTTCATTGGTGGGTTTGGCGATGGCCATCTCGGTCAGCGTCCGGTCCGGAAAGATGACGTAGGGCGGGACGTTCTGTTCCCTGGCCAGTTCCGTACGCACGGTGCGCAGCGCCTCGAATAGTTCCGTATCCTCGGACGAGAGATCCGCTGCGGCCGTCGAGGCCCTCTTCTTCGCCTTGGTTCTGCTCTTCCGCAGGGCGCGCAGCATCACCGGTTCCGGCATTTCGCTGCGCTTGAGCAGCGGCGAGGCCTTTTGGGCTAGCTTCAGTACGCCGTAGCCTTCCGTGTCGGTGGCGAGATAGCCGTGGGCGATCAGCTGGCTGAAGATGCCGCGCCATTCGATGGCGGTGTGTTCGTGGCCAATATCGAAGGTCGATACCCTGTCGTGTCCGTTCTTGCGGATGCGCTCGTCGTCCTTGCCGGTGAGCACGTTGATGACGTACTGCGCGCCGAAGCGCTGGCCGGTGCGGTAGACGCAGGAGAGCGCCTTCTGGGCGGCGATGGTGGCATCCCACGTCTCGGGTGGATTGAGGCAGTTGTCGCAGTTGCCGCACGGCGTTTCCATCATCTCGCCGAAGTAGGCCAGAAGCCCGGCGCGGCGGCAGGTGGTTAGCTCGCATAGCCTCAACATGGCGTCGGTTTTCTGGTGCATCACGCGCTTGAACATTTCGTCGGCATCGCTGTTCTCGGTGAAGCGGCGCAGGCCGACGACATCCTTGAGGCCGTAGCTCATCCAGGCATCGGCGGGAGCACCGTCGCGGCCGGCGCGCCCCGACTCTTGGTAATAGGATTCGATGTTCTTCGGCAGGTTGAGGTGGGCGACGAAGCGCACGTCGGGCTTGTCGATACCCATGCCGAAAGCGATGGTGGCGACGATGATCAGGCCGTCCTCGCGCAGGAAGCGCTGCTGGTTGTTCTGCCGGATATCCTGCGCCAGCCCGGCGTGGTAGGGGAGTGCCACTCTCCCCTTGCCGGAGAGCCACTCGGCGGTCTTCTCCACATCCTTGCGTGTCTGGCAGTAGACGATGCCGGCATGCGCTTCGTGATTCTCGCAGATGAACCCCCACAGCGCCTCGCGGCTGTTACCGCTCTCGTGGATGGCGTAGTGGATGTTCGGCCTGTCGAAGCTGTTGATGAAGAGGGCGGCATCGTCGAGCGCCAGTTGCTTGATAATCTCGCTTCGCGTGCGCGCATCCGCCGTGGCGGTCAGCGCGATACGGGGAACATCAGGGAAGCGCTCGTGCAGCATCGAAAGCTGCTGGTACTCCTTGCGGAAATCGTGTCCCCATTGCGACACGCAGTGCGCCTCGTCGATGGCGAAGAGCGCGAGATTGGTACGTTCCAGAAGTGCGAGCGTGGCTGGATTCAGGAGCCGTTCGGGCGCCATGTAGAGCAGGTCGAGCTTATTCTCCAGAAGTTTCCTCTCGATATCGCGCTGTTCGGCGGCGGAGAGGGTGGAGTTGAGGAAGGCGGCGCGGATGCCGAGCTGGCTCAGGGCATCGACCTGGTCCTGCATCAGCGCGATCAGCGGCGAGACGACGATACCGGTGCCGTCGCGGACGAGCGCGGGGATCTGGTAGCAGAGCGACTTGCCGCCGCCGGTCGGCATCAGTGTCATGACGTCGCGCCCGTCGATCAGTGCGGAGATGATATCGGCCTGATGCAGCCGGAAGTCGTCGTACCCGAAGACCGATTTCAGGATATGGCGGGCATGTTGCATGGCTGTTTGACGGATCATGAGTGTTGGAGGGTAGAGCAGCCCTCCTTGACCCGCAAATACTCCTGTTTTCCTTATTTCCGATGGTTTATGCGCAAGGATAGGAGTAGCGGCATCAGAGCGAACAGAGCTAGCATGATGAGATAGGCCGCACCGGAAACCGGGTCGCGGCCGGCCAGGTATTCGCCGAGAGTCAGGCCGCGTAGGCCGAGAATGAGCGTGAATTCAACAGTCAGCAGCAGGGTGAGTGCGATAGTGCCGATGGCAAGGTAGTGGCTGGTGGTGGGCTGTATGACGGAGCGCCGGACAATCCATCGTGCAGCCAGTACGATGGCGACGAACATCAATGGCATCTCGGAGAGCTCCGCCACCCGTTCGCCGACTTGAGGCACCAGCCAAAGCAGGCGGATGGTCCCAAACGTGAAGCCGGCGGCGAAAACTATCGCGAAATAGAGCACGCCGCTTTTCAGTGCCTGGGAAGCCCGGCATGGCATCACATCGGGTAGAGTAGACGGATTTCTTCGGGGCGACCTGCGTCATCGAGGCTGACTGTGAACTTGCCGCAGCGGCTGTATTCGGCTACATCGCATTCGGAGATCTCCATGACCGATTCTGTCACGGTGATGTTGACGATCCATTCATACCCGTTTTTGTTGCAGATATCGATCCTCGCATGCTCATCGTCCGGCCAGCCACCCGCCTCGCAGAGCATGGTGATGGGGGCATGCGCGCGGATCCATGCCAGAATTTCTCGCTCTTCGACAGGTGAAGGGGGTGCAAGCTGGGCCATACGATCAATTTAGCATAGCCGAACGGGCTATGCTGTTTTGACGCCCGTATCATGGCTGTCTATGTTGAGTCCGACGGGAGACAACAGGATGACCGGATTGCTGCACCATACGATTACCGTCGTGATGGCCTTCTTCGCCATCATGAACCCCGTGGCCAACACGCCGCTCTTTATCAGTCTGACGGAGGGGGATTCGCCAGCGGTCAAGCGGCAGGTTGCCTT
>DATFLK010000107.1:0-14979 GCA_035267815.1 Mariprofundaceae bacterium
ATCAAGATGCTGTTCACCCTCTCCCTCTTCCTGGTCACGATTCCGGCCAGTGCGGACGAGATCTTCTCCCTGAAAGCGGGGTATATCTCATTGAACCCCAGCGGCCAGGTTGCTGCCACCGGCGCAGGAATCGCCGGCACACGGGTCGACATGGACCGCGACCTCGGCATGAGCCGAAGCAACGGTGTCATGGTGGAAGCCGCGCTGCAGCTTGGTGACGGAAGACTCTCGGCCACCTACCTGCCACTGAAGTTCACCGGCACCGGCACACTGCAGCGCACGGTCAACTTCAACGGCCAGACCTACAGCGCCGGCAGTACCGTCGCCAGTACATTCAAGGCGGATATCTACGATATCTCCTACACCTACTACCTGATCAACATGGACGATGCCCCGTCACGTCTGCAGATCGGCATCGATACATCGGTCAAGATCACCAAGGCGGAAACCACGCTGAACGCCAGTGCACTCGGCATCAATCAGACACGCTCCGCGACAATCCCCATCCCGACAATCGGTCTGCGCGGACGGGTAGCCTTGGCCGATTTCCTAGGCCTGAGCGGACGCATCGGCTATCTCGGCTATGCCGGTAACCATTTTCTCGACGGCGAGGCACAGGTCGAATTCTCGCCACTGCCGATGCTCGGCATCTTCGGCGGCTACCGCTACATCAAGCTGAAGGTGGACAACTCCGGCGTCTTTGCGGACGCGCGCTTCTCCGGCCCCTTCGCCGGCGCCCTCTTCCGCTTCTAGCATGTCTCGATAGATGCCAACATCCTTGCGGTTTCAACACGTTGCGCATAATGTACTCATGCACTGCTTGATGAGGCGGACGATCAGCCGCCAACATCGGGGGAGATCGAATATGTTGCGTCCATATACCGTGATGCTCTGCATGCTGTTTGCCGCAACGGCAGCGCATGCCCAGTCCGCGGACAAGATACCCGCCGGAAAGCCGAATGTAGCGGCGGAAGAGAGCACCCCCAAGGCCACACAGCATATGGTCAAGGCGCCGGCTGTGGACATCGAGGCCGTCCGCGACCCCTTCGCCTCCTATCTGTCGCGCGTGGCCCAGCGCAAACAGGCGATTCTGGCCAAACATCGTGCCAATCTTGCCACCCGTCCCCATGAGGAGCTTGAGAACTTCGATCTCTCGACACTGACGCTCGTGGCCGTCATGAGCATGGGTGACAGGCGCGCAGCCATGGTCCAGGACCCGGAAGGCAAGGGTTATATGGTGAAGGTCGGCAACTACATGGGGAAAAACAACGGCCGCATCACCAAGATCAGCAGTGCCGGGCTGACCCTCGTCGAACAGGTGCTCGATCCCGCCGGCGACATCGTCAACCGCAAGGTGACGATGACCCTCAAAGAGGTCAATCCGTAACCGAACGCATGGCTCCCGCTGCAAAAAAAAGAGTCGGTACAAAGACGATGCCGAAGGCTGCTGTGCGTCGCATGCTGGAGAAGCTTCAGGCACAGAACCCGACGCCGCGCACCGAGCTGCAATACAGCAATCCCTTCGAACTTCTGGTGGCGGTGATCCTGTCGGCCCAAGCCACCGATGTGGGCGTCAACAAGGCCACCGCCAGACTCTTCCCCATTGCCAATACGCCGCAGGCCATCCTCGACCTCGGCGAGGATGGATTGAAGCGTTACATCGCCACCATCGGCCTCTACAACAGCAAGGCGAAGAACATTATCCGCACCTGTGAGATGCTGGTGCGCGAACACGGCGGCAAGGTGCCGGACCATCGTGAAGCGCTGGAAAAGCTGCCGGGTGTCGGCAGAAAGACCGCCAATGTGGTGTTGAACGTGCTCTTCGGCCAACACACCATCGCCGTGGACACCCATATCTTCCGGGTCGCCAACCGCACCGGTCTGGCACCGGGCAAAACACCACTGGAGGTGGAGAAGGGGCTGATGAAGGTGATCCCCGCCGAGTTTCTGGAACATGCGCACCACTGGCTGGTACTGCACGGTCGCTATATCTGCACGGCCAGAAAACCCAAATGCCCGGTATGCCCCATCCACGACGAATGCCGATGGCCGGAGAAAACAGCCCTCTAGAGCCTAATGCAACAGCGGGATCACAACGCGCCGCCCTGTCGCCGCGTTCTCAGCTATCGGTCGGAGAGTCACCGGCCTGAGCATCCTGTTCGGCAGCCTCTTCGTCGAACGGGCGCTCGCGATTGGCCAGTTTGCGCTGCCGTTTCTCCTCTTTCTTCTTCTGCTTCGCCAGCTCTTTCTGGCGTTTCTCGTACTGGTAATTCGGTCTGGCCAATATGGCCTCCTATATTCCCGGGATCGGGGCAAAGGCGCAGTTCCGCCTCCGGTTGCCCCACATACATGGTTACGACAAGACCACGCCTCGTTCCATCTCCTGCAACGGATTCAGCCAGCCGGAGAGCGTAATCAGCGGCAGTCCGATCAGCGCGGTCGGATCATCGCCCTGCATCCATTCGAACAGGGCGATGCCAAGCCCTTCCGATTTGAAGCTTCCGGCACAGTCGTACGGCTGCTCGAGCCGCAGATAATGATCGATCTCGCTCGCAGAGAGCTTTCGAAAAAACACGCGAAACGGGACCATCTCATAGTACTCGACACCCGCCCCCTGCAATGCCACACCGGTCATGAAATCCACGACCCGCCCGGAGAGACGTTCGAGCTGCGAACAGGCAGTCGCATGGTCGCCCGGTTTGCCCAGCACCTCCCCTTCGCAGGCCGCCAACTGATCGGAGGCCACCACCCACGCATCAGGCCGGGCCCGCGCGACGGCACGCGCCTTGCCCACCGTGTTGTGACGCACCAGATCCGCCACGGCCATACCGCCCGGCCGCTGCTCCTCGAACGATGGCGAAGCCGCTTCAAACGGGATGCGCAGACGGGCCAGAAGTTCGCGACGATACGGTGAAGTGGAGGCCAGAATCAGCGGTGCGGCATCACCCCTCATCGGAGTCGTCCGGCAACGTGGCCGGCTCGCCGGCGATACGGTAATCGCCCTCCGCCCACTTTCCCAGGTCGATCAGGCGACAGCGCTCGCTGCAGAAAGGAAAGCTCGCGGCCGAGCGCTCTACCTCCTTCCTGCAGACGGGACAGTGGAACCCCCTCCGTGTGGCCAGGTTCAGTGGCGCCATCAGGAGACCGGCACGAGCATCATATGATACGGCACATCGTCCTCGAGCTGGCGGATCGATTTTCCGGGTGCCCAGGACTGGAACCGGACACGCACAGCAATCCGGTTCCCCGAAAGATCGGGCATAATGCCCTGGCTGACCTGATCGGGCTCCAGCCCGATAATGAGCAGCCCGAAACCGCCCTCGCGCTCCAGCGTCAGCTGATCGCCGCCACCCTGCGCGGTCCTCGCCTCCCAGCCCACATAGTCATGCAGCATCCTGTAGAGGACGCCAGTCGCCTCCTGCAGTCCTCCCAACTGATCATGCAGCTGCTGCCGACGCTCCCTGTTCGCCCACAGGGCGGACAGCGCCTGTGGCAGGCCCATCTTGTGCCCGAGCCAGTCCTGCTTCTTCAACGCATTGAGGTATCCACCGATCAATGCATCGCCGGTCAACATTTCCGGAATCCTGTTGGAGGTTGCCTGCAGGATCTCGACATGGCGCTTAATATCGTCGCACGAGGCCGTGATCGCCGCCTCGAAACGCGGATGTTCCGAGGCCAGCTTCTTCAGATGCCCCTGCATCGATTCGAGCAGCACCACCACCTCGGGCAATGCCGGCTTGCGCCCCTGCTCTCCGCAGAGCGATGCCCGGATGTCGGTACACGCCTGCAGCCACAGATAGGGCTGTTCGGAACGCACGGCATCCTCCAGACACTGCAGCCCCTCCTGAAGCTGCAGAAAGGTCTGCATCCGCTGACTCAAGGGAAAGGAAAAACGGATCAGTTCACTCATCGTTCTCTGTCTCCATCCTCTGTGGCCACTCCCCTCTCGATGCGATATGCCATACCTGACTGGCCTCGTGCCACTCCTGCCAGCGGTTGCATGCCGCGAGCACGATGCACCTCGATGACTCTGCCCATGCGGCTATCTCCCGGCGCAACTGCTCGCCATCCGCCAAGGGAAGGCTGGAGACCGGATCATCCAGCAGTGCCAGCTTGGGACTGGCCAGCGACATGGCTGCCAGGCAGAGACGGACCCCCTGCAGGCGGTCAAGTCCGGCAAGTGTGTCATTTAATGCAAGCTCTTCCAAATGCCACCGGTCGAGCGCATGACGCATGCGATGGATATCGGGCTTCGGGCTGAGACCGAATCCCAGCTCCTCACCGACACGCTGCCCCAGCCACAAGGCCGGGACGGTGTCCATCCGCATCCGTACCCAGTGACGATGTGCCCTGATATCGGGCCAGATGATCCCCGCCAGACGACAGCGGAGATGCCCGTCGAACGGACTCAATCCGGCCATCTTCCTCAAAAAACGGGTTTTGCCGCAACCAACCGGCCCGGTGAGCAGTACCAGTTCGCCGCCAAGCGCCCGCAGCGGTTTGTGCTGCCCGTCATCAATCTCCAGGCCTTCTAAAGGTGCACTGTCGTCAGACATAATAAGATGGAGCGGGTGAAGGGAATCGAACCCTCGTATTCAGCTTGGGAAGCTGATGTTCTACCATTGAACTACACCCGCGTGTTTGAATGATACAGAGGCGCTGCCGCATGCATCGCCATCCTGCCGTACAACCGATCCCATCCTAAAGCGGCCCGTGATGGACGCAAGCCGCCATCGCATCAGTAACCGAAACGCCGCATCCAGCTTTCGACATGGTTGGTAATCTCGCTGTACACGCGGCGAAACGTCTCCACGCTTCGCCCCATGGGGTCCTCGATCGTCTCCCCGCCGGCCGGCTGGGAGAGCAAAAACACCTTGCCGATACTGGCCGGACGCAGCTTGGCCGCATGTTGACGGTGGCCACGCTCCATCACCAGCACCAGCCCCGCCCTGTCCAGATCGGCACCCAGAAGGGGCTGCGCCACATGACCGGAGAGGTCGACATCGAATTCGAGTGCCACCTGTCTGGCCGTCTCGGGTGCCCCGTGTCCCGGCAGGGCCACCAGGCCACGGCTGAAACACTCCACATCTGCCTGTGCCTCGGCGAGACATTTCTGCATGTAGCCGGCGGCGAACGGACTGCGACACAGATTGCCGGTACACACCATCAGAATGGAGGATGGCAGCATGTGTCTCTCCCGTCAGTCAAAAGGAATCAGGCCTGTTGAGGCGGGAGAAGCCAAATCGCCTGGCCGCTCTCCTGATGAATGCGCTCCAGAAGAAGCTGATGTGCCTCCATCTCCTGTTCATCCACCGGCGGTGGCGGACGTCGCATCATCGCTGCGGTTTCGACCTTCTCGTCACGGCCGCTCTGGGTCTCCGGCAACCGCACAAAGTTGGAGACGGTCTGAATATGCACGTCCGTATCCAGTGAAAACTGGCGTCCGCCGGTCATGGCCAGATAGACCTCGGCCAGCAGTTCGGCATCGAGCAACGCACCATGGCGGGTACGGCGACTGCGATCGACCCCGTAACGATCACACAACGCATCGAGGTTGTTGCGCTGATGCGGATGGCGGTGGCGCGCCAGATCGAGCGTATCGATCACCGACATATGTCCGATATCGTCGAAGCCCCCGAGACGCAGCTCATTGGCGATGAATCCGAGGTCAAAGCCGGCATTGTGGATCACCAGCGTGGCCCCATCGACAAACTCGAGAAAGGACGGCGCGATCTCGTCGAATGGCGGTTCGTTCTTCACGTCATCATCGCTGATGCCGTGAATGCGTACCACCTCCTCGGGAATCGGCCGGCCAGGATTGATGTAACGGTGAAAGGAGCGACCCTCCTGGATGGAACGGTGACACACCTCCACCGCCCCAATCTCCACCATCCGGTCGCCATTGAGCGGCGAAAGCCCGGTCGTTTCGGTATCCAGCATGATCAGCCGCATACCCGCCAGTATATGCCAGCCGCTCCACTTGCGAAACCCGCCCGAGGCGGATCAGTTAGCCTTGCTGTCGTGGCTGAACCACCTTTGCGGCAGCGTGATCATCCTCTCCAGAAGCCCCGGTGTGGCCAGCCCCGCCTCTTCGGGCGTGATCTGTTTCACCTTGGCATCGGGCAGCGGTCCGTACACATGATAAACCAGCCGAACTACGCTCCTTCCCGCCCCGCCGAGTATGTCCCGCAGCAACGGAATGGCGCCCAGAATGGCATCGAGATTCTGCAGCGGTCGTACCACCGTCATCAGATCGACATGACCGTTATCGAGACGGAGGGTTCCCTGCCCGGCGATATCCATCGCGGAGGCGCGCATCGCCAGTTTCCTGATATGCGCCACGCCGCCCTCCAGCGAGGCCTCCAGCTGCAGATGTTTGTAGAGCGTACCGGGGCCGGTCAGGTCCTTCCGGTTGAGTGTCAGGTAATGGAGCAGGTCGGAGAGGCTCGAGGCGGCCAAAAGCTTGCTCATTGTACCGCCCTCGAGGATACGCCCGTCATCGGCCCGAAGACGGAGCCGCCCCTGCAGATGGGTCCACCACGGCTGGTCCGGCATCAGTAACCCCTTGCCGGAGATCAATGCATGCACCGTCCCCCCATTGAACAACTTCGAGGCGTCGAGCCGCTGGATCACCTGACTGAACTCGCCCTCGACGCTGGCGAACCCCTGCCAGTTGAGGCCGCCATGGGGTGCAGGGGAAATGGTCGCCGACAGCATCAGCCGCTGCCCCAGCAGTTCGGCGGTCAGCCGCCGAAGATCCACCCTCCCCTTGCCAGGGAGCCGGAAGAAGGCCTGCACATCGGAGACATGCAGGCTGGAGGTGTCGAGGCTGTCGGCCTGCAGCACGCCCACACCGTGGCGGCTGGAGGCCAGTTTCACGTCCACCCCCTTGAGCAGCATCGCATCCCAGTGAAGCCTGGCAACCTTGGCGCGCAGCACCCATGGCCGCTCCGAGATGGCGGCGGGAATCTTGTCCGGCAGCGCCTGACGATCCATGAAGCTGGCCTGGGCGTTGACCTCCAGCGGCTGGCGTTTGTCGAGCGGTACCGTGACCTCCACACCGCCCGCAAAGGCAGGGGCCTTGAGCTTGTGGAGGTTCAGGTAGACCTGTGAAGGCGTGACCGCACCACGCCCCTTCAGGTCGATACCGGCACCCTGCGCCCGTATCGCCTTCATCTTCATCCCGCCGGCGGCCTGATCTCCGGAAAGGTGCAGCACAAACGGCTCCCCTGCCTGCTTGTTGCCGCCCAACAGGTGCCGCCAGGCCGCATCGCGCAGGTTCACCATCCCCCGCCAGCTACCGTCAAACGACAGCTCCCCATGCACCGTCCCCTGCGGGGCATCGAGTGGCAGACGGTACCGGGCCACCACCTTCGGGAAATCGGCGCTGAAGCCGGCCTTCAGGTGTGCCAACCGCCAAGCATGCCCCCTTCCCTGTTTCAATGCGATATCGAACTGGCCACTGACGATCGGAAAGCGGACATACATGGACTTGACGGCCAGCCCCTCGGAGACACTCCAGCGCACCTCGCCACCGGACATCTGCACGGGAATGGCACGCCACTCCCCTTTCCACGCATCCGAAGGCACCAGTGTCACGGCCCCCTGACGCGGTCGATCCTCTTCCGGAAGCCAGTGAAACGAGAAGATGCCAGTGGAGGGGGCACGTTGCAGCTTCAGGTCGGGGATCGAGCCGGTATCCAGCCATGACTGCAGTGCGGCGGCATCCACCTCGCCCGTTCCCTGAATATCGAAGGCGACATGGTGCCAGTCATGGATGGTTACGCTGCCCTTCACCTGCCCGGCATTATGGGGCAGCTGCGCCCGGTCGGCATGCGCCTGCAATCCGTGTTCATCCAGGTTGATCGCACCATCCACATGCCGGAGATGGTCCCCGGATGTGCCCAGGGTGATGTCGGCATCGTGAATGCCGGCATGAAGGCGATAGCGTGCCTGCTGCAACCGGGTCACATCGGGCAGGCGACCGAACTGCGGATAATTCATCTCCAGCTCGCCACGGATACCGTCGGCACGCCCCGCCTGCATGCCCTGAAGCCACTCCTGCCAAACGCTGCCACCCATCCCCCGAAGCCAGCCCCACACCCGGGACATGGCAAGGGCGCCGTCGTCCAGCTTGAGGTGCAGCCTGCCCCCCTGCCAGTCGCCGGAAAGCGCCACCGTATCCTTCCCGTCGTGCCAGTCGGCATGCTGAATCTCGATCCTTTCGGGCCGAAACGCCTCCCGGGCCATCTCGACGTGCAGGCCGGCCTCGAATGTGTCCACATGGAAGATCGTCTGTCCCGAACGGTCGGCCAAATGTACGCGATTGTTCGCATGCATCCGGAGGTCGGCCTGCCACTGGCGCGCCTGCTCCCGATGCAGTGTCATTTCGCCACGGGCCTGGCCATGCACATACCGCCGCATCCGATCCGGCAGCCAGTCGAGGTTCCGGAACGTCATCTCCACCGACGAGGGAGCCATGTCCGCGGCCAGCGAGATGTTCAACGCAGCCGCCGGGGACTGCGCCTCCAGCGTACGCTTCACACCATCCATCTGCAGACTCAGATGGCGCAGCAGTCCATGCATGCGGCCATAGCGCCAAGCCAGCTCCACATCCTTCAGGCCGAGCGTGATGGGAGGAAGTGCTAGCTTGGCGAAGGAGATGTCCTCCGGCACCTGAATCGAGACACGCCCCCGGCGCACCGTGGCCGAAGTGGGCGTGATGCGACCGGCAAGCAGATCCCAAGTGGAGAGCTGTACGGCAAGCTCCGCATCATTCACCTGCAGATGGCCGTCCTCGCTGGTAAACGAAACATGGTCGACGGTGGCCCATGTATGGCCGGTCCAGTACCACGACAGGTGGCCGAGCCGCACCGCCTTCAGGTGCAGCTGCACCTTGAGCAGCGCCTCCAGCTCGGGGCGCATCTCGCTCAGTGGCGGAGCATGCCAGTACAGCCATGCCACAAAGACCACAAGGCAGAGCATAAGCAGCAATGCAATGCGGCGGCACGAAGCGAGTACGTTCTTGGTTCTAGCCCACATGATAGCGACAACGCATACGGGGCGGCAGCAAACCCCTTATCCCTTCTGGTTCTGATCCTGCTTTCTGAGATTCTGGACACGTTCCTTCAGGCTGCCCATCAACCCGTTGAAGCCCTTTTTGTCGACAATGCCGGCAAAATCGGTGCGGAAGGTACTGACCAGACTGATGCCCTCGATCTTGATGTCGTAGACAAACCACCCCTCGTCGGCATGGTGCAGGTAGTAGCGGACAGGCGTCTTCTTGTCCGCATCGATCACCTCCGAATCGACCGCCGCGCGCGCGCCCCGGACCAGCACATGACCGTACTTGATGGTCTGGTTGTGATACTCCGACAAGCGGTTGCCGTAGGAGCGCTCCAGCAGTTCGCGGAACACCTCTACGAACTCGCTGCGCTGCTGATCGTCCAGATCGCGCCAAGGGCGGCCAAGCGAGCGTTTGGCCATTTCACGAAAATCGAAATACCCCTCGACCGCCTTGCGGATGGCCTCCCTGTCTTCAGATGTCAGCTTGTCGGGGTGCTCCCGTGCCTTAAGCACCTGCACGACGCCGTTCACGGCCTTCTCCACTATCTGCTTCGGGCCATCCTCGGCCTGCGCCGTCATCGGCAGTACTGCCATCAGCACCATGGCAAAAAGAACTTTCCTCATCATGAATCGCTCCTTCATATCGTCATATAGATGATAACCGATGAAAGGGGTCGGGGCATGGCGCAATCATTCCCCCGCCGGCGCAACACAGCCTGCCGTTCGGTTCAGGGCTTCGAGCCGGAGAAGACGTATTTGGCCACCAGATCCTCGAGATTGATGGCGGATTCGGTCTCTATAATCTCATCGCCGTTCTTGAGGTATGTATCGTCCGCCCCCTGGGAGATACGGAGATAGCGATCGCCGATGATCCCCTTGGTGCGAACCGAGACAATCGCATCGTCGCTAACCTTCACATCGTTGTTGATACGCAGCGTCACCAGCGCCTGGTCGCTCTTGCTCAGCCGCAGCTTCTCGACACGCCCGACCGAGACACCGGCGATCATGACATCGGCACCCGGGCGAACCCCGCCGACATTCGAAAATCGCGCGGTCAGCTCATAGCCGGTCGCACCGAGCCCGCCGACCTCGCCAAGCTTGAGCGCCATATAGCCCATGCTGACAATCCCGATAAACACGAAGATGCCGACAATCACCTCAATACGCCTGTACTCGCCCATCATCCATCTCCTATAAAAAGACTGACGTCAATATATAATCAAGCGCCAAGATCGCCACCGACGTCACCACCACCGCCTGGGTCGTGGCCCGCCCCACGCCCTCCGTAGTCGGCGTCGCCCGATAACCGATATAGGTACAAATCACCCCGATCAGAAAACCGAAACCGACCGCCTTGATCCAGCCAGCGTTGATATCGTGCGTGGTCACCTTGGCCTGCATCTCGGCCACGAAAGAGCCCGAATTGACATGCAACAGATCCACGCCGACCAGATAACCGGCCGCGATGCCGATCAGATCGAAAATAGCCACCAGCAGCGGCAGCACCAGGGTCGCAGCGATGATCCGCGGCATGATAATCCGGGCCTGCGGATTGACCGCCATCATCTCCAGCGCATCCACCTGTTCGGTCACCCGCATGATCCCGATCTCGGCCGTGATCGAGGAACCGGCCCGGGCCGTCAGCATCAGCGCCCCCAGCACCGGCCCGAGTTCGCGAATGATGGCCAGTGCCACCGCCGAACCAAGCAGCGACTCCGAACCAAACTTGGAGAGGGTATAGTAGCCTTGGAGCGACAGCACCATGCCGGTGAAGGCACCCGTAATCAGGATGATCACCAGCGAGTTCACCCCCACATTGAACATCTGGATCACCAGATGGCGCCCCTGCCACGGCGGTGCCACCAGCAGCTTCAGCGAGGAGGCGCTCAGTACCGCAGTATCACCCAGACGCCCGAGCAACCCCAGAAAGGTCCGCCCCAGCATACCGAAAAAACCGTTCACCCTGCCCACTACTTCAACCTCACCGTGCCAGGCTTATGCAGCAAATCATCGATATAGGAGGTTTGACTCCGGGAGAAGGGAATCGGCCCGTCGGGACTCCCCTCGATGAACTGCCGCACACGCTCATCATCGCTGTTGCGAATCTCCTCGGCCGTGCCCTCGGCGATGATCTCGCCCTGCCACAACAACACCACATGGTCGGCAATAGAGAGCCCGGCCTTGACGTCGTGGGTCACCACCACCGAGGTCATATGCGCCCGTTTCGTCGTGTCGCCGATCAGCGTGGTGATCACCCCGGCCGAGATGGGATCCAGCCCGGAGGTCGGCTCGTCGAAGAAGACGATTCTCGGATCCATCGCCAGCGCCCGTGCCAGCGCCACGCGCTTGGCCATACCGCCGGAGAGCTCTGAAGGCATCAGATGCTCCATACCACGAAGACCGACCTGCTCGAGCTTCATGGTGACCACGGTGCGGATCACATCTTCGTCCAAATCCGTATGCTCATGCAGCGTGAAGGCCACGTTATCGTACACATTCAGCGAATTGAGCAGCGCCGAATACTGGAACACCATGCCCATACACTCGCGCAGCTCGTAGAGGCGACGACGCGAGATGGCGGAGAGGTCCTCATCCTGAAACCAGATATGGCCGGAGGTGGGCTGATCCAGGCCGGCAATCAGCCGAAGCAGCGTGGTCTTACCCGAGCCGGAGCCCCCCATAATTACCGTCGTCTGGTGTTCACGGATATGCATATCAATATGCGACAGTGCACTCATCGAACCGAACACCTTCCCTATGTCTTCACAGCGAATCACGGTCTTCTCTCTTACCTCGCATGATGGTCTGTCGCGAGTCAGGCTAGCGGATCGTACCGGCGCAGCAAGTGATCTGTGCGTTCGCATACTGCCTTTTCACCGCACTCGCGTTAGCGTAGGCACCCATGTCCGACCCACTGATCTCCCGCTGCATTAACGCGGCACCCCAGCATGAAGCGGATATCCGGCGGCTGTTTGACATCTCGCCATGGTTCGCCGAGGTCATGCGGGATGCCAATCCGGACGAGATCGAGACACTGTTCAGCGCGAAAGAGCCACTCCCCCTGCCACCGATACGGTGGCATCACGCCGACGAGCCACCGGACATCAACCGTGACATGCGCTGGCTGCGGCACCGAAAACGCCTTGCGCTTCGCCATATCCTGTGGTGGGAGCTGGGCCTCGGAAGGGATGTCATGATCTCCGCCACGGCCCTCTCGAAGCTGGCGGAACAGTTAACCGACATTGCACTGGAGATGGCCATACGGCAGCTCGAGCCACGCTTCGGTCGAATTCCGGACGGCCGCTTCTGCGTGATCGGCCTGGGCAAACTGGGCGGCACGGAGCTAAATCTCGGCTCCGATATCGACCTGCTGTTCGTCTGGCAATCGGAGACGAAACAGAGCGACGGCCGCAAACCGATCGACACCGCCCACTATTTCCAGCGCCTGGCCCGCATGCTGATCCGTCTGCTCGACGAGATCACCGATCGCGGCCGGGTATGGCCGGTCGACATGCGCCTACGCCCCGGCGGCGATGCGGCACCGATATGCCTGAGCTTCGATGCCACGCTGCAGCACTACCAAAACTACGGCCAGACATGGGAGCGGGCGATGCTGATCAAGGCCAGAGCAGTGGCCGGCGATGCCGGGCTCGGAGAAAGCTTGATCGGGGAGATCGCGCCCTTTGTCTATCGCCGCTATCTCGATTACACCACCGTCCACGCCCTGACAGACATGAAGCGGCGCATCGACATCCAGGCCGGCGAGCGGGGCATCGGTGAAGGCTTCGACGTCAAACGCGGTCTCGGCGGCATCCGGGAGATCGAGTTCTATATCCAGTCCCTGCAACTGCTGCACGGCGGACGCAACACAGCATTGAGACCCTGTGGAACCCTACGGGCCATCGCCGCCCTTCAGCAGGCCGGCGTGCTGGAACAGGAGGATGCCGCCCTACTGGGGGATGCCTACCGCTTCTGGCGCCGTATCGAACACGCACTGCAGGGGCGGCGGGGCGAGCAGACCCACCGGTTGCCGCAGGACTATGCCTCCTACCTTGCCATGGCGCTGGACAATCCCGACATCGACAATGCCATGCGGCAACAGGCCGACCTAGTGCACGACTACTTCCGGCGGCAGTTCCCCGAACAGGAGGATCCACGCCGACGTTCGTGGCTGGAGATGCCGGAGGAGGAGTGGGAAGAGCTGCTTCAGTATCGAAGCAGGACGGAACGGCGGCGCATATCTCTTGCCCTGCAGGCTTTCCAGGAACTTCGCCACACCGGCCTGCTGCCGGAGCGCTGCAATGCCGCCATCGACCGCCTGGTCGATCGCGCTATGCAGGCATGGCAGGGCGACGCCAACCAGGTGCAGGCCATCGAGTTCCTGCTGAAGCTGCTGCAGCAGATCGCCGGACGCGCCACCTGGATCGATCTTCTTGACAGCAACCCGGGGGTCCGGAAGTGGCTGTTCGACACGCTGGCGGCCAGCCGCTATATCGCCGAGCACGTGGCCCACGACCCCTCCTGGCTGGAGTGGCCGCTGGAACCCGAGCGCGGCGAGGCGCGCCTGGAGATGATTCATGCGCAGCTGCGCGACATGCGTTCCGACACCGAAGAGACGGAGGCCTATCTGGCCGACCTCGGCCGATTTGTCGACCAGTCGCGTCTGACCGCAGCGATGTCCATCGTGGCGGACGAAGCCAATCCGCTGACCATCGGCGACTGGCTTGCCGACACGGCCGATCTCGCCACCCGGGCGGTACTCGACCTCTGCCTGAGACAGTTCGGCCTGCCGGATAATTTCCCGCTGGTCTGTATGGCGCTGGGCAAACACGGCAGCCGGGAGATGGGGCTGGTCTCCGATCTCGATATGGTTTTCGTTCTAGTGCACGACGATCCGTCCGCCGCCGGCCCGAGGGGCAAGAGCATTCGGGAGTGGTCACAGCGGCTCGGCCGTCGGATCATCCAGAACCTGACCACACAGCCGCCCTTCGGCGCCGGCTACGAACTCGATTCCCGACTGCGCCCCTCCGGCCAGTCCGGTGTCCTGGTGACCTCCCTGAACGCCTTTCGCGAATACCAGATGCAGGAAGCGCATAGCTGGGAGCACCAGGCTCTCTGCCGGGCACGCATCGCAGCCGGCTCGTCTGACGCCGCCGGCGCCGTCATGCAGGTCGTCAATCAGGTGCTGACCCAGCCAAGAGATGCCTCCCTACTGGCGACCGACATGCGGAAGATGCGCCGCAAGATGGAGACCCATCTGGCCAGCCGTGATCCCGGCATGATCAACCTAAAACAGGATCCCGGAGGCCTTGTCGACATCGAGTTCCTGGCTCAGTATAGCCGCCTTGTCTGGGGCGGAGATCGTACGGGCACCGTCGACACCCTCCGGACACTGCCGGACGCCGCACCCGCGGCATGGAGATCGTCGGCTACAGAGCTGGCCGACACCTATCTCGACTACCGGCAGATGGAGAATGCCCTGCGCGTGCAGCTGTGGTCATCGGTCGGTAGTCTGCCCGCCAGTGACAGCGATCCCGAATGGGAGACCCTGCGCCGGCATACATCGGTTCGCGATGTGGCCTCACTGCAGACACGCATGCGCCGTGTACGCCATTTGTTCAACCGCCTGCTTCCGGACACGCACGGAGCGGCCGACGACGAAAAGGAGACAACCTGACATGTTGGATTTTGCAGATCGCGACGGCCAGATCTGGTTTGACGGTGAACTGATTCCCTGGCGCGACGCCAAGGTGCATGTACTCACTCACACGCTGCATTACGGCATGGGGGTATTCGAAGGGGTGCGTGCCTATCACGCCGAGGGCGGCACCGCCATCTTCCGGCTCGGCGACCATACCCGGCGCCTGTTCCGCTCGGCCCACATCATGGGCATGCCGATGCCCTTCGACGAAG
>DATFLK010000108.1:0-13263 GCA_035267815.1 Mariprofundaceae bacterium
CCCGCCCGTTTCACCAAGCGTCGTGGCAAAGATCTTGATGATCCAGAAGACCAGAGTGACTTCCGGAACCTTGCTGAAAACCTGCTGCTTATTGTTTTCCATGGACGCAAGCCCCCTTATGCATATTTATTATCTTCTGTCTGTCAGCCGTCATATGGATGTTGGCGATTCAGTTTCGCCGTTGGCTTTATTGTGAAGACAGAAGACAAAGTTTCTCCCTCCATCGGTTACTTCACGGATACAGGGAAATCAATCAGGATGCGCGCCCTCTTTGCGGCTCTCTAGCACCTTGCCAGTGACCGCGTCGATACCGATTTCTTGCACGTCTTTCCCGTTCTTCATGTCGAAAGAATAACGCAGCCCACTTCCGCCCTTCTCTTTCTCCAACTCCTCGTCGGAGATCTTGCCCGGACAGGACTTTAATGCCGTTGTACGCGCCTGTTCTATGGATATCTTCGCATCGTTGGAGAGTGCCTGGCCTTTGAATGCATACGCAGAGACAGGAAGCGCCACCAAGCCGAAAAGAATCAATAAAATCAAATACTTATTCATATGATCAATCCTTTCTTGTCAGACTTCCCCCTGCCCTTAATGAACACTATATGCGTCTTTTCTTAGGACAGACTTAGAGTGACAACGGTCTTGAAACAGCATGATCAGAACGGTGGGATAAGTCGCCAAGAAAAAAGCCAGCAAACACAAGGTTTGCTGGCTTTCATCGTCCATCTTCGGACTCTTATATGGCGGAGAGGGTGGGATTCGAACCCACGTGGGACTTTCGCCTCCAACCGATTTCGAGTCGGTGCCGTTATGACCACTTCGAGTACCTCTCCGTACTGGGACCACCCGTCCACAGGGTAGCAAAACAGGGCGACGAAGCATACGAACCATCCCCATCCTGCACAAGGGGAGGTGTAGCCCTCAACCCTCCCCGTATGCTCCCAGACGACGCAACCGCTTCTGGCGCTGCTCCAAGAGCCTCGGAAGCGGCGCCTTGAGAAGCTCGCTCAGTGCCTTCTCCAGGTTGTCGGCCATCATTTCGGCCGCCCCCTTGAGATTGCGGTGCGCGCCGCCCATCGGCTCCGGAATCATGCCGTCAATCAGTTCCAGCTCGAGCAGATCCTTGGCCGTCGGCTTCAACGCCTCGGCCGCCTGCTCGGCATACTCGCGCCCGCGCCACAGAATTGCCGCACACCCTTCCGGCGAGATCACCGAATAGGTCGTGAACTCCTGCATATAGAGACGGTCACCCACACCGATCGCCAGCGCACCGCCGGAACCGCCCTCGCCGATCACCGTACAGATCACCGGCACCTTCAGATGCGACAGCTCCATCAGGTTGCGCGCAATGGCCTCGCTCTGACCACGCTCCTCGGCATCGACACCGGGCCACGCCCCGGCCGTGTCAATAAAGGTCATCACCGGTATATCGAAACGTTCGGCCAGCTTGAACAGGCGCAGCGCCTTACGGTACCCCTCCGGGCGAGGCATGCCGAAATTGCGGCGGATCTTCTCCTTGGTGTCGCGTCCCTTCTGCTGCCCTACCAGCATTACGGTCTGTTCACGGAAACGGGCCATGCCGCCGACAATGGCGTGATCATCGGCAAAGGTACGATCACCATGAAGCTCCTGAAAGTCGTCGAAGATCAGTGGAACATAGTCAAGGAAATAGGGCCGGTCGGGATGGCGCGCCAGCTGCGCGATCTGCCAGCGATTCGCCTTGGCATAGATCTGCTTGACCATCTTGTCACGCTTCTCGGTCAGGCGCTCGACCTCTTCGGCGATATTCATCTTCTCATTCTCGCCCATGCTCGATAACTCCTCGATCTTGGAGGTCAACTCGGCGATGGGTCGCTCGAATTCGAGATAACTAAGCGGCATGTTGTACCCTCTCTTCCTGTTTGCTTCCCGCGACATGCTGTCCCGGCTGCCACGGCCTGCACTGCAACTGCAACGCATCCACACCGAACCAGGACTCGAGCCTCTGCCGCACCTCGGTATTCCATTGCACGCCGAGCGGGGATGCAAGCTCGGCCATACTGCCATCGGCCATACGCACATGGAATGCAAGCGTTGCCGTTCCCGGATGCTCACTGATCAGTTGACGACAGTTGTCCACCATCTCGGCATCCCAGCTCACGGCACTTGTGACAATACAGACACGTTGCACCAGTTCCGGCAACACCGTTTCCAGCGGCACGATATCCTCGGCGATCAGCGAGAGTTCGCCGCGTGAGCGATCCACCCGCACGGCTGCCAGCAGCGCCTGATCGCCATCAAGGTATTCGGCCACCGCTCCATACAGCTTGGCAAAGCAGACCATCTCGGCGCTGGCATGCAGATCCTCAATCTGCACGAAGGCCATCGCCCCCTTGGCGCCCCGATGCACGCGCACGCTGCTGATGCCGATGGGCAGCACAGCCTTGGCGCCATCTGGAAGTTCGCACACCTGCGACAGATTGGTATTGCTCATGCCGGTCACCCGGCCTAGGTACTCCTCCAAAGGGTGGCCCGTCAGATAGAAACCAAGCACCTCGCGTTCGGCCTGCAGGCACTCGCCCAACCCCCAGCGCGGCGCATCGGCAAAGATATTGCCGTCCTTTGAAGGCTCCGCCACCTCGAACAGGGCCGATTGCCGTGCCTCCTGCTCCCGACGCTTGCGCCCCAGATCCTCCAGCACCTTGGCCAACCCTTGCAGGGCGGCATTGGGATGCGGAATCAATGGATGAAGCGCTCCGGATTTGATCAGCGCCTCCAGCATACGCTTGTTGAGCACGCGCGGCGGCATCCGCATGTACATATCCTCGAAGGATGTGAATGGGTCATCCTGTTCGCGTACCCGTACCAGTTCCGCCACAGCGGCCTCGCCGACGCCCTTGACCGCGCCCAGACCATAGCGGATGGCATCCCCCTCCGGCACAAACTCCCAGTCGGAGGCATTGATGTCGGGCGGCAGCAGATCAATCTCCATGCTCCGGCAATCGGCGATCAGCATCTGCACCTTGTCGCTGTTACCCATATCACACGAAAGCGTGGCCGCCATGAAGGCCTGCGGAAAATGCGCCTTCAGATAGGCCGTCTGGTAGGCGATCAGGGCGTAGGCGGCGGAGTGGGACTTGTTGAAACCGTAGCCGGCAAACTTCTCCATCAGATCGAAGATCTGCTCGGCCTTGTCGGCCGGCACACTGTTCTTCTCCGCCCCCTCCATGAAAATTTTGCGCTGCTTGGCCATCTCCTCCGGCTTCTTCTTGCCCATGGCGCGACGCAGCATATCCGCCTGCCCGAGCGTATAGCCGGCCAGCACCTGCGCGATCTGCATCACCTGCTCCTGGTAGAGGATAACGCCGTTGGTCTCGCTCAGGATAGGCTCCAGCTGCGGCAACGGATAGGCGATCTTCTGCCGGCCGTGCTTACAGTTGATGAAATCTTCGACCATGCCGGACTCCAGCGGCCCAGGGCGATAGAGCGCGACCAGCGCAATGATGTCCTCAAAGCAGTCCGGCCTGAGACGGACCAGCAGATCGCGCATGCCGGAGGACTCGACTTGGAACACGGCACTGGTGGCACCTCGCTGCAACAGCCGGAAGGTGGCCGCATCGTCCAGCGGGATGCTGCCGATCTCGAAAGCGGCCTGCCCCTCGTGCTTGCGAATCAAACGGCAGGCCAGGTCGATCACGGTCAGGGTCTTCAGGCCGAGGAAGTCGAACTTGACCAGTCCCACCTTCTCGGCGCACTTCATGTCCCACTGCACCACGGCGCCGCCCTCGCGCGGGTCCCGATAAAGTGGCGCCGTCTCGACTAGGTCCGAACGGCCAATCACTACTCCGGCAGCATGCTTACCGGCATGCCGATGCAGTCCTTCAAGCCGCTGCGCGATATCGAACAGCCGGCCGATATCGGCATCGCTCTTCACCAGCTTGCCAAGCCGCGGTTCGCTGACAAACGCCTTCTCCAGCGTCATGTTGAGATCGTTGGGCACCAGCTTGGCCACCTCGTCCACCTTGATGTAGGGCAGCCCAAGAACACGACCGACGTCGCGCACCACCGCCTTGGCTTTCATGGAGCCGTAGGTAATGATCTGCGCCACGCGCTCGGCACCGTATTTCTCGGTCACATAGCGGATCACCTCGTCACGCCGACTCATGCAGAAATCGATGTCGAAGTCGGGCATGGAGACACGCTCCGGATTCAGGAAGCGTTCGAACAGCAGACCGTAACGGAGAGGATCGAGATCGGTGATGCCGAGCACGTAGGCGACCAGCGAGCCCGCGCCCGAACCGCGGCCAGGACCGACGGGGATATCATGCTCCTTGGCCCAGCCGATAAAGTCAGCCACGATCAGGAAGTAACCGGGGAAGCCCATCTTCTCGATGACCCCAAGCTCATAATCAAGTCGTTGGCTATACACCTCACGGTCAGCATCGGGAATGCCGGCTGTGATCGTGGACCAACGCGCATCGAGTCCTTCGATCGCCTGGCGACGCATAAATTCAACCAGATCGGAGTCATCGGGCGTCTGGAAATCGGGAAGCTGATAGTTGCCGAACTGGACATCGACATTACAGCGGCTGGCGATATGTAGGCTGTTCTCCAGCGCCTCCGGCACATCCTCGAAAAGCTCGTACATATCGTCATACGACTTCAGGTAGCACTCGGGCGTATAGTGGCCGCTGACATCATCGATCAGTGTCTTGTTCTGCTGCAGGGCCAGCATCGCCTCGAAGGCGTGGAAATCGTCGCGCTTGAGGAAATGGGCGTTGTTGGTCGCCACCAGCGGAATGTCGGTTTCGTGCGCCAGCTCGATCAGTTGCCGACTCAACGCCTCCTGGCCGGTGGCGCCGTGCCGCTGCAGCTCGATGAAGAAGCTGTGATGCGGAAAGATTTCGGTGTACTCCCAGGCTACGCGTGCCGCACCCTCCCGGTCGCCCTGCTGCAACAGACGCTCAATCTCGCCGTTCCAGCCCGAGGAAAGCGCGATGAGCCCCTCACCAAACTGCCGCAGCAACTGCTTGTCGACCCTCGGCTTGTAATAGAAGCCCTCCAGGTAGGCGATGGAGACAAGCCGCATCAGGTTCTTCCAACCATGGTTGTTGCGCGCCAGAAGCAGCAGCTGCGGATAGCGCGGCTGCCTGGAGCCGTCGGCAACCCGCTTGCTGTGATCGTCGCAGAGGAACACCTCGCAGCCCAGAATCGGCTTGATGCCACGCCGCATCGCTTCGGCATAGAACTCGACGGCGCCGAACAGGTTGCCGTGATCGGTCAGCGCGATGGCTGGCTGCTTCATTTCCGCAGCCATATCGAGCATCTTCCCGACCGGCATGGCCCCGGATAGCAGGGAGAAGTCGGAATGCACATGCAGATGCGCGAATGGAGAGAACTGCATGACCGAACATTAGCACCATTGCCCGCCCCGCGCGATCCGTCCGGGACTGGCCTACCGGAGGAGGCATGTGCTATATTCCGGGCTCCAAAAGTTTCCTTGAGGAGAGATCATTATGGCGTTTGTCGTCACCCGACTGTGCAGGGATTGTGTGGATACGGCGTGTGTTTCCGTATGCCCCGTGGACTGTTTCTACCAGCCCAAGGAGGTCTCGGAAGAGCACCCGAATATGCTCTATATCTCGCCCGAAGAGTGCATCGACTGTGCAGTATGCGAACCGGAGTGCCCCTGGGAGGCCATCTATCCCGAAGAGGATATTCCGGACGCTTTTGAAGAGGATATCGCCCTGAATGAACTGTCCGACACGGACCGCGACGCCTTTGTACTGGCCGAGGCTGATGAGCACGAACCGCCCAGCTCTGAGGAAGTGGCACAGAACAAGGCCAAGTGGGGTCTGTAAACGGTCTGTTACAGCGGCACAAACACCGGGCCGGATCGGTCAGCGATGACCGGCCCGGCCCGTGCAACATCCGTCAGAACGAATCATCCATGTGCAATCACTCCTCTTTTCTGACCGGGATGCACCGGGCCCAACTTGCCGAACTGTGTGAAGAGGCGGGAGCCAAACCGCTTCATACGGAACGCCTGATTGCCAGCATATTCCGGCACGGCATCACCGATCCCGATGCCATCCCCGATATTCCGAATACGCTGCGCCAACACCTTCGGCAATATGCCCAAGCACCGGAGACGCACTGCATCGCCGACCATAAGGCGGAGGATGGTACCCGCAAGTTACTCCTCGCCATGCCCGACGGGAGGGAGGTCGAAACCGTCCTGATCCCTGGCCCGGCCCGGCTGACGCAGTGCATCTCCTCCCAGGTCGGATGCGCCATGGGGTGCACCTTCTGTCTGACAGCCACGGCAGGCCTGACCCGCAACCTGACGGCAGCAGAGATGGTTGCCCAGGTACGTGCAGGACAACAGAGCGGCACGCCTCCGCGCAATCTGGTATTGATGGGGATGGGCGAGCCACTGCACAACTACAGGGAGGTGGCACGATTCATCCGCATCGTCACAGACCCGCTCGGCATGGCCTTCTCTCCCCGCCGCGTCACCATCTCTACGGCAGGACTGGTACCCGGTATCCGGCAGATGCTGGAGGATGAGCTGCCGTGCAACCTAGCCGTATCGCTGAATGCCACCACCGATGCGGTACGCGAACGGCTGATGCCGGTCAACCGGCGCTGGCCAATGGAGGAGCTGATCGCCATTCTGCGTGACTACGTCCGCATTCGTGGCGACAAGCGTATCCTCATCGAGTATGTGATGCTCAAGGGAATCAACGACACCGACGATGACGCCAGACGATTACTCGAGCTACTCGCCAACATTCCCTGCACGATCAATCTATTGCCGTTCAATCCATTCTCCGGAAGCACATTCCGTCGTCCGGATGACGAACGGGTGTCAGCATTCCGCCACATCCTGGTGGAGGCAGGGCGTATCGCCGTAGTCCGCGAAAGCAAGGGGCAGGATATCTATGCTGCCTGCGGTCAGTTGAAAACCGCCGTACGTCAGCGATCCAACCGATTCACGGCAACTTGTCAAACACAAGCAAGTTGAGGCAGTCTGAGGCGGTTACGGGAGGAATGAAAATGCGCACACTGCCTGTTGTTCTGTTCTCGCTGGCCCTGATGCTGAGCGGCTGCGAAACCATGCAAAACATGGCCAAATCCTCGGACAGCGGTTCAGCCAAGTCTTCATCCGCAACCGCACAGGACAGCGGCAAGGCGACTCCGCCGCCGGTCATCACCGAATTCGGCGACATCCCGATTCCTCCCGAGCTCAAGCGTGACGATTCGCAAAGCTTTGTGTATGAAGCGCCGAACGTCGTCATCGGCGTGATGACCTATACCGGTCGTGTGACCGCGCCCAGCGTATCGGAGTTTTTCCGCGGCCAGATGCCGGAGCAGGGCTGGAAGTTCGTCAATGCCTATAAGGACAACGACATCGACCTATTCTTCATGAAGGGTAACCGCTCCTGCCAGATATCCATCAAGCCCAGCATGCTGACCACCAAGGTCATCATCAAGGTCGGCCCTTCCGGCTAAGCCTTCCAATCATCAAAGGAAGGCGGCGTTTCCGTCTTCTTCAGCTGGACACCATCAAATCATCGTGCATACCGATCAAAGACGGTCGAGATTGCTCTTCGCCACGGCGTAATCAGGATTGATTCGCAGGGCCTCGCGGAATTCGATTCTGGCCCGCTCCCGGTCATGCCGTTCATCGCGGTGATAATAGGCGACGCCAAGGTCGTTGTGTACGCGCGCATTGGCCGGACAGAAACGCACTGCCTGCTGAAGATAGAAGACCTTGTCCTCGATATCCGAGGCCCGTTGCGATCGTTCGAAATAGGATTTTCCCTGGCGGCATTCGGGGTCGGAGAGCGCGGTGCCGGCGGACTGATCGACATGCTGTGCTGCGGGCTTGTTGCCGTTCTTGTCAAGCTGGCTACCGATAATATAGCCGCCGATGGCGCCGATGGCCGCGCCCTTTCCGGCACCGCCCGACCGGTCCACCGAATGACCTATCGCAGCCCCCGCACCGGCACCGATCAGTGCGCCCATCAATCCCTTGTCCCCAGCGGTCACGTTCGGTGAAAACATCACCATCCCAATACAGACCAGAATCATCTTCCGTATCATCCCGACACTCCTGTTAATAT
Organism: Mariprofundaceae bacterium; assembly: GCA_035267815.1. GTDB lineage: Bacteria > Pseudomonadota > Zetaproteobacteria > Mariprofundales > Mariprofundaceae > DATFLK01. The sequence continues at coordinate 8,109 of DATFLK010000108.1, forward strand.
ATTAGCAGCTTCCCAGAAGGAGGGACCGCGTCAGCAACGGCTACCCAATGCGACCGGGAACGGGCAGTGACAGCCCCATGCCTGTGCGCATCAACATACGCTTGACCGGACCGCTGTTACCCACCATCAGCATGCCGGCATAGCGGATGAGTCCCACGCCGGGAACACGGCTGGTAAAGAGATGATGGAACAGCTCCATGCCGGCCAACGTGGATAGATTATCGGGCAGCCGCGCACGTGCAAAACGCTCCAGCACCGACATATCGCCGATATCCTCCCTGAACCGGTGCGCATCGACGATCTCCTGTGCCAGCACCATGGCATCGCGGATACCCAGATTGACACCCAGTCCGGCAAGCGGGTGAATCACGTGCGCGGCGTCGCCGATCAATGCCATGCGCCGATGCACCATGCGCCGGGCAAGCTGACTCCGCAGCGGGAAGGCGGCGCGCTCGCCGACGGCCTCCACACCGCCGAGGACCGGACCAAAGGCGAGATCCAGAGCCTCCATGAAACCGGTATCGTCCAACGCCATCAGCCGTTCGGACTCCCGCTTCTCCGCACTCCAGACGATGGATGAGAGCTGCGCGCTCAATGGGAGAAATGCCAAGGGACCGGTGGGGAGAAAGCGCTGAAAGGCAGTCTGACGGTTGGAGAGCCGGGAACGCACGGTTGCGACAATCGCACGCTGTCCGAGATCGTGTTCACAAATGCCGACGCCACCCTCTCGGCGTAGCCACGAACGCCCTCCATCGGCGCCGACTACCAGCGAAGCCGACAACATCCGCCCATCATCCAGCGTGACATGGACCGCATCGGCATGCCAAGCCACCGACTCAATCTCGGCCGGACAACACACCTCGACCGATGCATCCTCCGTCAGCACTTCCCGCATGGCGGACTGCAACCGACTGTTCTCGAGGATATAGCCCAATACGTCGAGCCCAACCTCCTCGGCCTCAAAACGGATGCTGCCGAAGCGCTGGTCATCCCAGACGCGCATACCCCGGATGGCACCCGCCCCATCATCGACTCGAGGCCATACACCGATACCCCGAAGAATCTCTGCCGTACCCGCCACAATGGCACTGACACGACAGTCCCGGCCGAGAGAGAGACGGGCCTCGCTCTCTGCACGTTCGACCAGCACCACCTGCAATCCCCGGTCGCGCAGGGCACAGGCCAGTACCAATCCGACCATCCCACCACCGACGATGATCACATCCACCTGCTGCATACGTCCCCCGTCTCTTCCGCTGCCGCTCACGCCCGCACCCTCCTCCGGCCGGCATTCATCTGCCCCAGCCCTGAAGCCTGGCGCATCAGCCAGTCACGCGCGAACGGCAGCCGCTGCATGGCTGACATACCGAAACCACGCGCCGCTTTCAACGACCGGAGATCAGGGGCAAACAGCAGATTCAAACCCTCGGTGAATGACGCAACGGCCACGGTATCGCCAGCACGGCGCTGCCAGTACTGTTCCAGCGCGATAGGACCACCGGGGTCGCGACCGGCCCGGCACTCGCCAGCCAACACATCGGCCAATGCGGCGACATCACGAAGCCCCAAGTTCAATCCCTGCCCTGCTACCGGATGCAGCGTGTGGGCCGCGTTGCCGATCAATGCCACCCTTGGGGCCACATAATGCTTCGCCTGACGGAACTCGAAGGGGAAACAGGCGCGCGCACCCGTATGCAGAACCTCGCCCAATGCCTTTCCCACAAGGCTTCCCGCAGCGCGGTTCAGCGCCGCCATGAATGCACTGTCCGATGCGGTCATCATTCGGCCCGCTTCCATCGGTGGAAGCGTCCAGACGATGGAACAGCGCGCCTCGTCCAGCGGCAGAAACGCCAGGGGGCCGGGAGCACGGAAACACTCATAGGCCCAGCCTCGATGCGGATGCTCGGTCCGAACCGAGGCCACCAGCCCGAAACGGTTATGGTCCCACCCGACACTGCCGATGCCGCTCATGCGCCGAACCGGGCTGTGGGAACCATCCGCACCGACCAGCAACCTTGTACCCAGGCGCCGTTCACCGCTCTCGTCGGCGATATTGACCCACAACCGTTCCCCGGCATCGACGAAACACTGCACCGACGCCGGAGAGAAGAGATCGACAGCCGCCTGTTGCGCCAAACGGTCCCGCATGACACGGAGCATGCCATCATTCTCAACCACGTAACCGAGTGCCTCGACACCGGCTTGGTGATGATCCATATGGACCTCGCCCCGGTTGCCTGGTTCATGAGCACAGATATGGCGGATGGGAGCCACGCCGAGCGCCTCGATATCGGACCATACACCCAGATCGTCCAGACAACATCGCGAACCATGCGAGAGGGCAATGACCCGTTCGGGGCCGTCACCCACTTTCGGGGAAGCATGCATTTCGACAAGAGCCACGCGCATATCAAGATCCGCCAGGGCCAGTGCCAGCGCCGTACCGGCCAGCCCGCCCCCGGCAATCACCACGTCGTACAGCTTCTCCTCATGCTCCCTCATATCGCGCATCACCCCGTCACACATGTGAAGCCGCTTCCCACTGAAAGCGTCAGCAGCTCCGCCGCACTGGCCTGGTTCGCAGCAATCTCCACCAAGCCATTGGCATTAACATACCAGAAAGCCTCTCCGGTGGGGACATCCTGAAACGTACCGGCATGAACGAGTTCACGACCCTTGACGACAAGCCTCTCCGAGCAGTCCAGAGCATGGCCGCGCAGGCCGGTCATCGCATTCCCGTAATGGTCGATATAGACCACCTCGAACAGCTCCTCCGGCCATGTAACCATGTCACATGCGGCGGGTTCGAATCTCTCCCCAAGCGGGGCTTCGCCCCGGGCCAATCGGGCTGCAACCGGCGCGAACAGATCACGCCCGTGGAAACTGGACGAAAGCCTCTCCGGACGCCAAGTAATATGCCACCATTCGCATCGAGATCCCCGTCTGGCCACCATGGTAAACAGGCCGTTATCGGGCCCGACGAACCAGCATCCATCTGCCTGCAGCGCCACGGGACGACGCGCGCCGCCGACACCTGGATCCACCACGCACAAAAAGACCGTTCCCGCTGGGAATCCCCGACTATAGGCGGGCAGCAAGTAACCACCGGCGTGAATATTGAAGTCGGGCACTCGTGAGAAGAGGCGGACAACGGGGGTGCCGGGCGCCTCCGCATAAAGCACCCCCTCCATCTGCCCCGTATAGGGATCGTCCAGTCCGAAATCGGTAAAGAGAACGATCATGCTTCGATTCCACCCGAAAAAAGCCACGCATTGCAACCCGGAATACCCTGTACCCTTGACAGTGAGGCTCGCCGGGACAATCCTTCCGCGCGCATCATGTGCCTGTGACCAACCGATGCCGAAGTGGCGGAATTGGTAGACGCGCCAGACTCAAAATCTGGTTCCCGCAAGGGAGTGCCGGTTCGACTCCGGCCTTCGGTACCATTGGCATTCATCCCTACCGCTCATCCCGGACTCTCCACACCTCCAATTTGTTCAACCATTGCGCCACCATATATGCTGCATACAAAAGAAGTAGCGCAATCGATATAAAAACGGTTCGCATCTCGTACTGCCACGACGATATCGAAACATCGGCCATCATGAATGCGTAAAGCAGCGCCGTGCTTCCCAGCACCAGCGGAAACAGGGCTGCAGCGACTTGCGCGTCACCCCGTTCCTCTTTCATCTCCATCACAGCAATGCCTATCAGAACAGAAAGGGGCACGAGATACCTCGAAATGATAAGCAGAACGGTCCACTGTATGTTCGACGGACTGCCTGTACTCATAATGAAAGGATCCATCAAATCGGAAAGGCGCAGGTCGAAAGAGTTACCCGGAAGTATATATATGGTCCATAGCACCCATAAGAATATGAATCCCGCAACTCGGCTTGAGCCATGACGGATAAGATGCCAGATCAACAGGAACATGGGCGGCACAACAACCAGTGTCATGTGGTCGACGATCCCGGATGTCCCGAGGTAAAAAAAGGATGCCCACGCCGTCCAGAGGATGTTTCGTGTTTCACCGCTTCTCCTTGCCACCATAATGACAGGCAGCAGTGACAGCATCAGCCACAGCGCGCTCCATGCCGCAGCTGGACGAGCAAAGATAACGGCCAGCGATGGCAATAAAGACAACACGGACAGAACTGGATAGGTAGACGCCGCGACATCACGATACCGCCGGAACCAAGCCGCTGCTGCAACTATCAGAACGATGGCCAGCGCAAACACCCACGGCCCGGGAAGGGACATGCTGCCATCTGCCATAAAAAAGGAGAGCCGGCGAATCAGCAGGCCGACCCAGAATAGCAGGAACAGTCCAAACCACTGCCAGCGCCCGGACACCCCCAAGGCAAACAGGGGGGCTCCTGCCAGCATCCAGCTGAAAACATGGTACAAATTCGATGACAAAAAAAGTATGGCGATCAGCGGACTCAAGACGACCAATAGCACGATCACGGCTTGCTCTTTCGTCATAGTAAGACGTCGCACTGCCAGTCCAAGAAGGAAAAAGGTAACAAAACAGGCTGCCACTCCGGGAAGGTGAGCACTGATGAAATGGGCGCTGAATGGAGGAACCAAGGCCACGATTTGCATCATGTTGAGCTTGATAAGAAGCATGACAAGAGCGATGGAGAAGACACCGTAACCCACCGCCCTTCTGATACGATGAGAACCCTGCTTTGCCCGGAACACGAGATATACCAGCCCCAAACCACACAGGACCAGGATCGCGAGCACAACCACAAGAGAGGGCGCATCATGGCCCTTGGTCAGCCTGGAGGCGCGAAGGCGTTGCAGCTCCTTTTTCGATGTGACGGATCGATGAGGATCCAGATGGGCTCCAAATCGATGAATCAAATTCTGTCGCGTCACATCCGGAAGCTTCAGAAGCTGCAGAGACGGTATGGCGAGTGACGACGGGTAAACCGGATTGACTCCATTCAGGATGGAAAGTGTGGGCGCCCAGTCGATCTGCAACACACGGTATGCCTGCGCCTTTCGGTGAACCTCGGGCCCCGAGAGGATAAATGGCGTATCCGTAACAAGGGGCGAACGATCAATATGGAACCCCCGATCATCCATGCCGTGCTCGCCGGTAATGAGAATGGTATCCCTTTTGTCGGTCAGCGAGACAAGCTTC
>DATFLK010000109.1:0-2181 GCA_035267815.1 Mariprofundaceae bacterium
CATACGGACACGGGCTCGCCCGTCCGGCCGATGCCGGGCTCTCTGCCCTTGTACCGCTTCCTATGTAGATATCACTGCCTGTGTCGGATGTTTACAGAAGCGTCTCCCGTTCGATGGTGCCGCATCGACACACGCTGTCCGTCGTCACCGGTAACACGAAAAACCGCGTTCCCGTCCGGGTCTGGCAGAAGTGTAGACCATTCCCCACTGTTTCTCAGAGGAACGTACTCGCTCAGGAGAGTTCTTCACGAAGGGAGTCAAGGAAGCCCTCCCTGCAAGCCGGACAGATGCCGTGACTGATTTTGGGCAGTTCATCGAAGCCGAACAGATCCATGGCGCTCACCCCCACCTCAACGGGGCGCCATTCGTCATGCTTGTCCTGCAGATTACCGCAATAGCTGCACATCGAGATGATGCCCTGATCCATGCCGGCGATCGCCTGTGCAGCGGCGGGATCGCGCTCTTTCTCCTCGACGAGGCTGAAACGCACCTCCAGTGCATCCTCGGGAAGAGGAATCACGCTGGCATGCAGGACACGAATCGTCTCGATCGAATCGCAGTGCAGTCTGAATGACAGGGTCTTTCCGGTAGTGCGCGCCCTCTCGAAGATGCGGGTATAGATCATCCGCGATTCGCTGCCGGAGAGATAGGGCCAGATCGGCTTGCCCTGGATATTGGCAAAGGTGCAGTCCGGGAATCCGCCGTTTTCGGCAGCGAACGCCTCCCATGACCTGTTCACATAGGTGATCCGGTCATCCCGGTCGATGCGATAGACGAACACGTCGGAATCGGCCGACTCCATATACTGACCGCTCATACCTCTCCTCTCGATATCACGCCTTATGTCGAACTGGCCGGTTTCAGAAAGCTCGTCTCAAACAGATCGGAAGATAACGGCTTTCCGTACAAAAAGCCCTGAACCTCATCACACCCCAGCATATGGAGAAGTCGTGCCTGCTCCACCGTCTCCACCCCCTCGGCCACCACATTCAGTCTTTGGGAGTGCGCAAGATTGATGATGGTCGAGACAAGGGCCAGCCCTTCCGGTCCGCCAGTCATGCCCGCCACAAAGGCACGATCAATCTTCACCGTATCAGCCGGCAGCCTGGCAATGTAACTGAGCGATGAGAAACCGGTACCAAAATCATCGATTGTGACATGCACGCCCATCTCGCGTAACGCTTGTATCCTGTCAATGGTTCGCTCGATATCCTCCATCAGGATCGTTTCGGTGATCTCCAGCTCCAGCCCATCCGCCACTGTCCGGTCAAGGTTGAGCTTGCTTTTGATCACATTGATAAAATCCGAATCTCTGAGCTGCATTGGTGAGACATTCACCGCGATGCGGACCGCTTTCAGACCCTCGGAGCGCCAGCGGAGATAATCCTCAACTGCCTTGCGAAGCGCCCAACGTCCCACCTCATGAATCAGTCCGGTCTCCTCCAGTACTGGTATGAATTGGTCCGGGGGCACCAGTCCCATGTGCGGACTGTTCCATCTGATCAATGCCTCAGCACTACTGATACTCTCGCTGGCAAGTTCGAACTTGGGCTGGTAATAAAGTACAAACTCCTCCTTCTCAAGCGCCTCACGCAATTGATTCTCGAGAAGCAGTTTCTCCGCGACCGATTCGGTCATCCGTTTCGTATGGAAAAGATAGCGATCTCCCCTCTTTTTGGCCGTTTTGAGCGCTGCCTCGGCATTCTTCAGCATGGTATCGGCATCCTCGCCGTCATGCGGGAATACGGCCAACCCCGCCTTTGCAGCCACACGGAAAGGCGTATCGTCGGTCGATACCCGAAACTGATGCTCCAAAAAACCGTTCATCAAATACGATATCCATCTCGCCAGACCGGAGTCTGTTTTGACATCGGGTACCAGAATCGCAAAGTGATCAGCATCCAGCCGGGCCAGCAGGGTTACATCCTCCAGCGCATCCGCCAGCCAACCGGCCACCTGTCTCAGAAGATCATCTCCGGCCAGCCATCCGAAGCTGTCACTGAAGTTCTTGAAGCGCTCCAGATCAATGACGCAAACAGCCATTTTGTTATCGATTTTTTCTTTTCTTCGGATATGTTGCGAGACTCGCTCTAGGAAAAGGGAACGTTTTGCCAAACCGGTGAGTTCATCATAAAAGGAGAGGTAGTCGAGCCTCTCCTGCTTGTCGATATGATCGACCGC
>DATFLK010000110.1:0-14689 GCA_035267815.1 Mariprofundaceae bacterium
GACTACCTTTTTACCAGTGAATCCGTATCCGAAGGGCACCCGGACAAGGTGGCCGACCAGATCTCCGATGCGGTACTGGATGCCATTCTCGAACAGGATCCGAACCCGGCCAGCGCCCGCGTGGCCTGCGAGACGATGATCAAGACCGGTGCGGTGATCGTCGGCGGCGAGATCACCACCGAGGCGTGGGTCGATCTCGACCAGCTGGTGCGCAAGGTTGTCTGCGATATCGGTTACACCAGCTCCGATGTCGGTTTCGACGGCTCCACCTGTGCGGTGATGTCGCTGATCGGCAAGCAGTCGGTCGATATCGCCCAGGGCGTGGATCGCCAGTCACCGGAGGAGCAGGGTGCCGGCGACCAGGGGCTGATGTTCGGCTACGCCACCAACGAGACCGACGTGCTGATGCCGGCGGCCATCACCTATGCCCACCGGCTGGTCGAGCGCCAGGCCGAGATGCGCAAGGAGAAGGTGTTGCCGTGGCTCCGGCCCGACGCCAAGAGCCAGGTGACGCTGCGCTATAGTGACGGCAAGGTGGTCGGCATCGACGCGGTGGTGCTCTCCACCCAGCATGATCCGGACATCGAACAGGGTCACCTGAAAGAGGCGGTGATGGAGAATATCCTGCTGCCGGTATTGCCGGAGGAGTGGGTGGACAACGATACCAAGTTCCACATCAACCCGACCGGCAAATTCGTCATCGGTGGTCCGGTCGGCGACTGCGGCCTGACCGGGCGCAAGATTATCGTCGATACCTATGGCGGCGCATCCCGTCACGGCGGCGGCGCCTTCTCGGGCAAGGATCCCTCCAAGGTGGACCGTTCGGCCGCCTATGCCGGCCGTTATGTAGCCAAGAACATCGTGGCAGCCGGGCTTGCCGACCGTTGCGAGATCCAGGTCTCCTATGCCATCGGCGTGGCCGAACCGACCTCGATCTCGGTCGAGACCTTCGGGACCGCGAAGGTGGCGGAGGATCTGATCGTGAAGCTGGCGCGCGAGCATTTCGACCTGCGCCCCTACGGGATCGCGAAGATGCTCGATCTGGTACGTCCGGTCTACCGCAAGACGGCCGCCTACGGCCATTTCGGCCGTGAGCTGCCGGAGTTTAGCTGGGAGCGGACGGACAAGGCCGAGGCGCTCCGGGCGGCAGCGGGTATCTGACGCGGCGGCGGGCCATCGGCTTGCCGGCCAACACAATCCGGATTGACTGAGGGGCACTGCAACAGGATCGCCATGGCGGCGGCCTGCTAGGCTCGGTCGGAAAACATGTTTTAACGGTGCTCATATATCTATGTCCGGTTGGACAATGTATAGGAGTATAACCATGTCTGAATTTACCGATTACAAAGTGGCGGACCTCTCCCCGGAGACGGTCTCCTGGGGGCGCAAGGAGCTGGCCATCGCCGAGACCGAGATGCCCGGTCTGATGGCGATCCGCGAGAAGTATGCGGACGAGAAGCCGCTGAAGGGCGCACGCATTGCGGGCTCCCTGCACATGACCATCCAGACCGGCGTGTTGATCGAGACGCTGATCGCGCTTGGCGCCGAGGTGCGCTGGGCCTCCTGCAATATCTTCTCGACCCAGGATCATGCTGCGGCGGCCATCGCGGCCGAGGGGATCCCCGTGTTCGCCTACAAGGGTGAGACGCTGGAGGAGTACTGGGAGTATTGCCACCGTATCATGGAGTGGCATGACGGCGGCACGCCGAACATGATCCTCGACGACGGTGGCGATGCGACGCTGCTCCTGATTCTCGGGGCCAAGGCCGAGAAGGATTCCTCCGTCCTCGATCACCCTGAGAGCGAGGAGGAAGAGGCGCTGTTTGCCGCGATCAGGAAGCGGCTGGCCGAGCAGCCGGGCTACTACTCGAGCCGCCGCGATGCCATTCGCGGTGTCACCGAGGAGACCACGACCGGCGTGCACCGCCTCTACCAGATGCAGGAGCGGGGCGAGCTGCCGTTCCCGGCCATCAACGTCAACGATTCGGTGACCAAGTCGAAGTTCGACAACCTTTACGGTTGCCGCGAGTCGCTGATTGATGGCATCAAGCGCGCCACCGACGTCATGATCGCCGGTAAGATTTGCGTGGTGCTCGGTTACGGCGATGTCGGCAAAGGTTGCGCTCAGGCTTTCCGCGGCATGGGCGCTACCGTCTGGGTGACCGAGATCGATCCGATCTGCGCACTGCAGGCGGCGATGGAGGGGTATCGCGTCGTCGAGATGGACGAGGCCTGCAAGCTGGGCGATGTCTTCGTGACCACCACCGGCAATTTCCACGTTATCACCCACGACCACATGGCGGCGATGAAGGATCAGTCGATCGTCTGCAACATCGGCCACTTCGACAACGAGATCGATGTGGCGAGCCTCAGGCAGTACGAGTGGGAGAACATCAAGCCGCAGGTCGACCAGATCATCTTCCCGGACGGCCATCGTATCACGCTGCTGGCCGAGGGGCGTCTGGTGAATCTGGGTTGTGCCACCGGCCATCCCAGCTTCGTGATGTCCAACTCGTTTTCCAACCAGACGCTGGCCCAGATCGAGCTGTTCAATCAGAGCGGCGAGTATGTCAACGAGGTCTATACGCTGCCGAAGAAGCTGGACGAGGAGGTGGCCATGCTGCATCTGGGCAAGATCGGCGCGAGCCTCACGACGCTGAGCCAGAAACAGGCCGATTACATCGGCGTGCCGGTGGAGGGCCCCTTCAAGCCGGACTACTACCGCTACTAGGAGGTGGGCTACCGATGGTCCGACAGTTGAAGCGCCTTGTCGTGGTCGCGGCCATCTGCCTGCTTCCGGCGATGTCGGCTTTCGCGGCATCGGGAAATGCGACGCCGCCGGCCGGGGAGCAGTCGCCGGATGCGAAGTTCGACAAGACCGGCGATGGCTGGGTGGATGCAACGGACTGGAAGCGGATGACGCCGAAGGAGCGCGCCGCCTATGCCCGTGCCTGCGTCCAGGCGCTGGGACAGGATCCGGATGCGAGGCTGGGCGACGGAAAGACCCGTGCCGACGAGTATCTGGAGGGGCTGAAGTCGGTCTACGGACAGTGATGGACGTTCGCCATGCTTTGCAAACTTCCATTCTGTCCGTGAATTCCTGCTTGAAACCGGCGAGGGTCGATGGTAGAAATCGCGCCGCTCCGGGGCTGCGCCTTCGGGAGGGGGTTCCGTGCCGTCGCATGCCGGAACCGACAACAGGATCTTGAACGGACGGTTGATATGGTCCGGCCTTCGCAGGATTCTCTTGCTGCAGTTGGCCGCAGGCGCAGTGGCTTCATCGGCTGCCGCATGGTGGCAGGGTCCGGTGATAGCGGCAGGTGTGGCGTACGGCATCGGCTTCTCCATGCTGAATGCCTTCTGGCTTGCCCAGCGCATGGATCGGGCCTCGAGGTTGGATCGGGCCAACAGCCAGCGGGTCGTCTACGCCGGTGCCGTGCAGCGGTTTCTGTTTCTGCTGCTGGCGCTGTTTGCAGCCTACAGGCTGGGTCTCCATCTGCTAGCGGTAGCCGCCGGCATGCTGGTGGCACAGATGGCCATATTTGTGTATGCCCTGTCCGGTGCAAGTGAATCGGTTCAGGATCAAGGGGAGTTGAAGGATTGACTGAGCAAGAACATAGCGGCGGAATTGCGGAGCATTTGCATTATTGGTCCTACGTGATCGATAAGAATAATCCGTTCATGCAGATTCATCTGGACACGATGCTGACCACGATCTTCGTGGCGCTCAGTATGTTTGGATTTGCCCTGTGGTTGAAGAGCAAGCTGACGGATGGTGCCCCGACCGGGGTGCAGAACTTCATGGAGTCGGTCGTTGCCTTTGTCGATGAGACCGTGGAAGATAACTTTCCGGTTCATAATCCGCTGATCGCGCCGCTGGCCCTGACTATCTTCACCTTTATCCTTCTCTGTAACACGCTCGATATCCTGCCGGCCTTCCTGTTTTCCAATATCGCCCATATGTTCGGGCTGGAGCACTATCGTCAGGTGCCGACCAACGATCTTAATCTGCCGGTCGCCATGGCGCTGTCGGTGTTCATTCTGACCCTTTATTACGAGTTCAAGCTGAAGCCGGTGCACTTCATGAAGGAGCTGCTGCTGGAGCCGTTCGCGAGCCTGCTTCTGGGTGCCAAGAATCCGGTAGCCAAGCTGCTCGGTGTGCTGCTGATTCCGATCAATCTGATTCTGAAGCTGGTCGAGGAGCTGGCGAAACCGCTGTCGCTCTCCTTCCGACTCTTTGGCAACATGTTCGCCGGCGAGGTGATCTTCCTTCTGATCGCCTTCCTGCTGCTGAGCGGCGGTGCCGTGAGTATGACGGCTGGTTTCTTCGTGGGGCTCGGCTGGTCCGCTTTCCATCTGTTCATCGGACTGCTGCAGGCCTTCATCTTCATGATTCTTACCGTGGTGTACCTGTCCATTGCGCACCAGCCGGTAGAGCACTGATCGCATAAGCGAAATTTTATAAATTAAGTAAAGCCATAGGAGAGAGAAAGAATGGATGCAACAACGATTATCACTGCCGCTACGGCGATTTCCGTGGGTGTGATCCTGGCCGCTGCAGGTCTGGGTTCCGCTATTGGTTGGGGTTTGATTACCTCCAAGACACTTGAGGGTATCGCACGTCAGCCCGAGATGCGTCCGCAGCTGATGTTCAATATGTTCATCTTTGCCGGCCTCATGGAGTCCTTCCCGTTCATCATCATGGCGTTCGCGCTGTGGTTCCTGTTCGCCAACCCGTTTCTTGGCTAAGTAGGAAAAGGTCCGAGAGTTATATCTGTAACGAGGTGGTGGCATGAGTATTGACCTGACATTTATCGGGCAGATTGTGGTCTTCCTGACCCTTCTCTACCTGTTGAGGAAGCATCTGTACGGTCCGTTGAGCGAGTTGATGGAGGCCCGCTCGAAGAAGATCGCCGAAGGACTGGCGGCTTCAGAGGCCGGTCGCGAGGCCAAGGCTAAGGCCGAGGAGGAGATCGCTCAGCAGCTGAAGGAGGCCCGTGGCAAGGCGCAGGATATCCTCTCCGCAGCCGAGCGGCGCGCGGCGGAGATTCAGGAGAACGCGACCAACAAGGCTCGCGAGGATGCCCGGCAGATCGTCGAGAGCGCCCGTGAAGAGGTCGAGGCGGAGACCAATCGTGCCCGTCAGGCCCTGCGCCAGGAGGTGGCCGACCTGGCCGTCATGGCAGCCGAGCGGGTGCTCGATGCCGAGCTGGATGACAAGCGTCATGCCAAGCTGATCGAGGATGTCGTCAATCAAGGGTTTGGCCACGCATGAGTACGCAGGTGATCGCCCGTCGTTATGCCCGCGCGCTCTTCGATCTGGCCCGTGATGGCGTCGACATTGAGCCAGGGCTGGCGCGGCTTGCGGAAGCCGCCGCACATGACGAGGTGCGCCCCTATCTGGCCGATCCGGAGCTTCCTTTGGACGCCAAGGCAGGTCTGCTGATCAAGCTTGCCGCCTCTTCTGGCAAGGAGCTTGAGCGTTTCGTGGGCTTGCTGTGCGAGCGCGGCAAGGCCGTGCTGCTGCCGGAGATTCATGCGCTTTTCGACCAGATGCAGCGCGAAGCGGCGGATCAGGTGACGGCGGAGGTGGTTGTGGCCACCGAGCTGGATGCCAAGAAGAAGAAGGCACTGACTGAATCGCTTGGCAAGATGCTGGACAAGAAGGTGAGTGTCACCGTACATCAGGACAAGGATATTATCGGCGGCATGGTGGTCCGCATCGGCGACCGCCAGATTGACCATTCGGTGCGCAGCAGGTTGGAGAACCTGCGTCGCCAGATCGCCGCCTGAACGAGATTGAAAATCGGAAGTTTATTAATAGTTAGAGGGCAATGCATATGAAGCTGGATACGGCAGAAATCAGTTCCATTATCAGGGACCAGATCAAGGGATTCAAGGCTGAGGCCACCGACGCCAACGTCGGTCGTATCATTACCATTGGTGATGGTGTGGCGCTGATCTACGGTCTCTCCGGTGCGATGGCGGGCGAGATGCTCGAGTTCCCGGGCGACACCATGGGGATGGTGCTCAACCTCGAGGAGGATTGCGTCGGTGCCGTCATCTTCGGCGAGTATACGCATCTTCGCGAGGGCGACGAGGTTAAGTGCACCGGTCGCATCTTCGAGGTTCCGGTTGGTCCCGAGCTGAAGGGGCGCGTCGTCAATGCGCTGGGTCAGCCGATCGACGGCAAGGGTCCGATCGAGGCCAAGATGAACGAGCCGGTCGAGAAGATCGCACCGGGCGTGATCTGGCGTAAATCGGTGGATCAGCCGATGCAGACGGGCATCAAGGCGATCGACGCCATGGTGCCGGTTGGCCGTGGCCAGCGTGAGCTGATCATCGGTGACCGCCAGACCGGCAAGACGGCCATCGCCATCGATACCATCATCAACCAGAAGGATACGGGCGTGGCCTGTATCTACGTGGCGGTCGGACAGAAGGCTTCGACAGTGGCCAACGTCGTGCAGACGCTCAAGGAGCACGGCGCGCTGGATCACACCATCATCGTCTCTGCCAGTGCCTCTGAGTCGGCCGCACTGCAGTATCTTGCGCCTTACTCCGGCTGCAGCATGGGCGAGTACTTCCGCGATCGCGGTGAGGATGCGCTGATCATCTATGACGACCTGACCAAGCAGGCTTGGGCCTATCGTCAGGTCTCGCTGATCCTGCGCCGTCCGCCGGGCCGTGAGGCCTATCCGGGTGACGTCTTCTACCTGCACTCGCGTTTGCTCGAGCGCGCCTCCCGCGTCAGTGAGGAGTATGTTGAGAAGTTCACCGACGGTAAGGTCAAGGGCAAGACCGGTTCGCTGACCGCACTGCCGATCATCGAGACGCAGGAGGGCGACGTTTCCGCTTTCGTGCCGACCAACGTCATCTCGATCACTGACGGCCAGATCTTCCTGGAGACAAGCCTGTTCAACGCCGGTCAGCGTCCGGCCATAAACGCCGGTCTCTCGGTCTCGCGTGTGGGTGGTTCGGCCCAGACTAAGGCGATGAAGAAGGTCGGTGGCGGCCTGCGTCTGGATCTAGCGCAGTATCGCGAGCTGGCTGCCTTCGCGCAGTTCGCCTCTGATCTGGACGAGGCGACCCGCAAGCAGATCGATCGCGGTAAGCGCGGCACCGAGCTGCTGAAGCAGGACGAGAACAATCCCATGAGTGTGGCGCAGATGACGGCCAGCCTTTTCGCGCTGAACAACGGCGATCTGGACGACATCGAGGCCAGCCGTATCGGCGATTTCGAGAAGGCCTATCAGGCTTACCTGCAGTCCGACTGCATGGAGCTGATGAGCAAACTGAATGCCGAAGGCGTACTGAGCGACGATGTGGTCAAGGGTTTGAAGAAGGCCGTAGCCGACTTCAAGGCCAAGGGCACCTACTAGGATTAGAGGGGTAGAGCGTGGCATCAGCAAAGGAAATCCGCGGGCAGATCAAGGCCATCCAGAACACCGCCAAGATCACCAAGGCGATGGAGATGGTGGCGGCCAGCAAGATGCGCAAGGCACAGGATCGCGTGCTTGACGGGCGCTCCTATGCCGAGGGCATCAAGCGGGTGATCGACAACCTGATGCAGGCGCATCCCGAGTATCGGCACCCCTTCTTCACGCCGCGAGACAAGGTCAAGCGCATCGGTCTGGTGCTGATCAGCACGGACAAGGGGCTGTGCGGCGGTCTGAACACCAACGCACTGAAACTGGCCGTGAAGACGCTTAAGGCACAGGAAGCAGAGGTTGAGGTGATCAACATCGGTCGTCGCGGCGGCATGTTCATGAAGCGCATCGGTATCGACGTGACCGGCAGTTCGGACAACATCCCGGACTCCCCCGAGCTGAGCGATGTGATCGGCGCAGCCGGACTGGCCATGGAGCGTTACCGCGAGGGGCACTACGACGAGGTCTATCTGCTGTTCAGCGAGTTCATCAACACGATGACTCAGGAGCCCCAGGTGACCCGTCTGCTACCGTGCGAAACGTCGGAGGAGCCGACGCATCCGGGCTACTGGGATTATCTCTACGAGCCCGACAGCCAGCAGGTGCTGGACGGTTTGCTGCGGCGTTATGTCGAGGCGCTGGTTTTCCACGGCGTTCTGGAGAACAAAGCGTGTGAACAATCCGCGCGCATGGTGGCGATGAAGAGTGCCACCGACAACGCCAACCAGATTGTCGGCGACCTGCGTATTACCTACAACAAGGCGCGGCAGGCTGCCATTACGCAGGAGCTGGCGGAGATCGTTGCCGGCGGCGCTGCTGCGGCTCAATAAGTTTTGTTTTTGATAAAGAGAGGTCGGAAATCATGAGTAAGGGAACGATTGTGCAAGTCATTGGGCCAGTGGTCGATATCCGCTTTCCAGCGGGTGAGCTTCCGGGTCTCTATAACGCTCTGGTGGTTCCGGAGGTGAAGCTGACGCTGGAGACACAGCAGCACCTAGGCGACAACACCGTGCGTGCGGTGGCCATGGGTTCCACCGACGGCCTGAAGCGCGGCGTCGAGGTCGAGGATACCGGTGCCGCCATCAAGGTGCCGGTCGGCAAGGCGACGCTCGGCCGCATCATGAACGTGCTAGGCCAAGGCATCGACTTCGAGGGCGAGGATATCCCCTCCGAGGAGCGCTGGGGGATCCATCGTACGGCCCCGACCTTCGAGGAGCTGGCTCCCGTACAGGAGATTCTGGAGACCGGCATCAAGGTGATCGACCTGATGGCGCCGATCGCCAAAGGCGGCAAGGTCGGCCTGTTCGGCGGTGCCGGCGTTGGCAAGACCGTGAACATGATGGAGCTGATCAACAACATCGCGAAGGCGCACGGCGGTTACTCCGTGTTCGCCGGTGTGGGTGAGCGTACCCGTGAGGGTAACGACTTCTACCACGAGATGAAGGACTCCAACGTGCTCGACAAGGTGGCACTGGTCTATGGCCAGATGAACGAGCCGCCGGGCAACCGTCTGCGTGTGGCGCTGACCGGCCTGACCATGGCGGAGTATTTCCGCGACGAGGGCCGTGATGTGCTGATGTTCATCGACAATATTTACCGTTACTCGCTGGCCGGCGTGGAGGTTTCGGCGCTGCTCGGGCGCATGCCGTCCGCCGTGGGTTACCAGCCGACACTGGCCGAGGAGATGGGCCGCCTGCAGGAGCGTATCGCCTCCACCAAGGTGGGCTCGATTACCTCCGTTCAGGCCGTCTACGTGCCGGCCGACGATTTGACCGATCCGGCACCTGCTACGACCTTCGCGCATCTGGACTCGACCATCGTGCTGTCGCGTCAGATTGCAGAGCTGGGCATCTACCCTGCGGTGGATCCGCTCGACTCGACCTCGCGTCAGCTCGATCCCAAGGTGGTCGGTATCGAACACTACGAGGTGGCGCAGGGCGTGCAGAAGACACTGCAGCGTTACAAGGAGCTGCAGGACATTATCGCCATTCTGGGCATGGACGAACTTTCCGAAGAGGACAAGCTGACCGTGTCGCGCGCCCGCAAGATTCAGCGCTTCCTGTCGCAGCCGTTCCATGTCGCCGAGGTCTTCACCGGTTCGCCGGGCGTCTTCTGTAAGCGCGACGACACCATTCGTGACTTCAAGGCGATCCTCGCCGGCGAGTACGATCACCTGCCGGAGCAGGCCTTCTACATGGTAGGCTCGATCGAGGAGGCGGTTGCCAAGGCTGAGAAGATGGAGGCCAAGGGCTAGTGGCCGACAGCAAAGTCAACGTTCTGGTCGCAACCGCCGAGCGCGAGGTCTATCGCGGGGAAGCGGATATGCTGGTGGCACCCGGTGCCGCCGGCGAGCTCGGTATTCTTCCCAAGCATGCCCCGTTGCTCAGTGCACTGGTGCCCGGTGAGCTTCGTATCACCTCCGGCGATCAAGTCGACGAGGTATTTATCTCCGGCGGTTTCATCGAGGTGCAGCCCGATACCATCACGGTACTGGCCGATACAGCCGAACGGGCAGTCGATATCGACGAGGCCGAAGCGCTGGCTGCCCAGCGTCGTGCTGAGGAGATGCTGGAGAGCAAGAAGGGCGATGTGGACTACGCTATGGCGGAAGCCGAACTTGCCGTGGCCTCCGCGCGTTTGAAGGTGCTGCGGAAGTACAAGAAACACTGATATTCGACGCCTTACGTCTTTGCAAGGGTCGCACATTGTGCGACCCTTTTGCGTGTACGGTTCACGATACGAGTATGTACCGGAGGCATCCATGATTTCGCAATGGCACCATCCCGATTTACAAGTGGCGGTTCTGGCAGCCGGACAGGGCAAACGCATGCGCTCGCGTCTTCCCAAGGTGCTGCATCCCGTGCTCGGCCGGGCGATGATCGACTACGTACTGCATACCGTCGAGGAGCTTCGTCCGCGCGGCATCGCGCTGGTGACGGGTCACGGCTCCGATCAGGTGCGGCAGCATGTCGGCCAGCCGGCCAATCTGGAGTGGGTAATCCAGGACCAGCAGCTGGGAACCGGGCACGCCGTCAAGCAGAGCGAACAGGTGATCAAGGATGTACGCGATGTGCTGATCGTTTGCGGCGATACGCCGCTGCTCTCAAGCGAGACGCTGGCCGAACTCGTGAAGGTGCATGGCGAGTGTGATGCAGTGGTGACCGTACTGACGGCGAATCTCGCCGATCCGTTCGGCTATGGGCGCATCATCCGCGGTAGCGACGGACGAATCACGGAGATTATCGAGGAGCGCGATGCGACCACGGCACAGCGCGAGATCGCCGAGGTTAGCAGCGGCATCTACTGCGTGCGCCGAGAGGTGCTGTTCGAACTGCTTCACAAGCTGGGTAACCGGAACGCGCAGGGCGAGTACTACCTGCCGGACATCGTACCGCTGGCACTGGCGGCCGGGCACAACGTGGAGTCGGTCTGCATGGCCGATCCGACCGAAATCCGAGGCATCAACAATCGCGCCCAGCTGGCCGAGGTCGAGGCCTGCATGCAGCGCCGCATCATCCTCGACTGGCAGCTCAACGGCGTGACCGTCGAACAGCCGGAGACAGTGCGTATCGAATCGACCGTTCAGATCGGTATGGACAGCGTAATCCGCGCCGGCAGCCAGTTGCTGGGTGCGACCCGCATCGGTGACGAGGCGCATGTCGGGCCCTATGCGACTCTGAACAACGCTTGGGTGGACGACGGTGCGGAGGTGTTCGCCTTCAGCCATGTCCAGGATGCCAGCATCGGTGCCGGCGCCAAGGTCGGTCCCTTCTCCCGACTGCGTCCCGGTGCGGAACTGGACGAGAAGGTGCATATCGGCAACTTCGTCGAGATCAAGAAATCGGTGGTGGGCCGCAGCAGCAAGATCAATCACCTCAGTTATATCGGCGATACGATGCTGGGCGAAGATTGCAATATCGGAGCCGGTACGATCACCTGCAACTATGACGGTGCCAACAAGCACCAGACCACCATGGGCGATCGCGTCTTCGTCGGTTCTGATACCAAGCTGATCGCGCCCGTATCGGTGGCGTCGGATGCCACCATTGGCGCCGGAAGTATCATTACGCGGGATGTGGCGTCCGGAGGCCTGACGCTATCGGCCCGACCTGATCAACGGCACGTGCCGAACTGGCAACGGCCGAGCAAGAAAACCGGCTGATGTGCGGCATTATCGGTGCCATTGCCGGCGGTGACGTGCAGCCGCTGCTGCTGCAGGGGCTCGCCCATATGGAGTACCGCGGCTATGACAGTGCCGGCATCTGCGTGCGACAGGGGCAGCGTTTCGCCTGCCGGAAGCAGACCGGTAAGCTGAATAATCTGACGCGTAGCCTGGAGCAGTCGGCCCTGCCGGGGAGCATCGGCATCGGCCATACGCGCTGGGCCACGCATGGTGCTCCGACACGCGATAACGCTCACCCCCATCTCGGCGATACCGCCGCCGTCGTCCACAACGGCATCATCGAGAATCACGAGATCCTGCATAAACGCCTTTCCGAGGCCGGCGTGCACTTCGGTTCCCAGACCGATAGCGAGGTGATTCCGTGGCTGATGTCGTCGCACATGCGGACCTTGTCGGCTGCCGAGGCGTGGCGCGCGATGCTGCGCGAACTGGAGGGGGCCTACGCCATTGTGGCGATGCTGAGCGAGGATGAGCCGCGGCTCTGGTTTGCCCGTCGCGGCAGCCCGCTGCTGCTCGGCCGTCGCGGTGATGCTGTCTATGCGGCTTCCGATGCGCTTGCCCTGGCCGGGCTGGCTGATGAGGTGATGTACTTGGAGGAGGGCGATGCCGGAGTGATCGGCCTGGAGGGGTGCGAGGTCTGGAATCTCGAGGGTGAGCCGATGCAGCGGCAATGGCAGGCGATGCCCTCCACCGTGGGCGGTGCCGACAAGGGCGGCTTCGCCTATTTCATGGAGAAGGAGATCTTCGAGCAGCCCCGTGTGGTGGGCGATATCCTGCAGGCCTACGTTGAGGATGGCGCCATCCGATTCCCGGAGGTGCCGTTCATGACGGAGGCGCGTTGGCCCGCTCGCATCGTTATGGTGGCATGCGGCACCTCCTACCATGCGGCACTGACGGCTCGCTACTGGCTCGAGCGGTTCCTGCAGATCTCGGTCGAGGTCGATGTCGCCTCCGAATACCGTTATCGCAACCCGGTAATTGGCCCCGATACTTGGTTGATCACGTTATCGCAGTCCGGCGAGACGGCCGATACGCTAGAGGCGCTGCGGCTGTTCAAGCGCCAGACACCCGACAACCGCACGCTGGCGCTCTGCAACGTGCCGCACGCGTCGTTACCGCGTGAGTCCGACGGTTGGATCGATCTGCATGCCGGGCCCGAGATCGGCGTGGCTTCGACCAAGGCGTATACGGCGCAACTGACCGTACTGGCGCTGCTGGCATTGAAGATGGCGTACGAGAGTGGTCGCATGTCCGATGCCGAGCTGCAGGATCATCTGGCACATCTGCGTGCGGTCGTGCCGGCGATGGGGCGGCTGCTGGAGCAGGCGGATCAGGTGGAGGCCCTGGTCGGCATGTTCGCCACGGCCCACGGCGCCCTTTTTCTGGGCCGCGGTCCCTGTTTTCCGCTGGCGCTCGAGGGAGCGTTGAAGCTCAAGGAGATCTCCTACCTGCACGCCGAAGGGTATGCGGCCGGCGAAATGAAGCATGGTCCCATCGCCCTGATCGACAACACGCTTCCTGTCGTAGTGCTGGCAATGCAGCAGTATCACCTGCAGAAGGTACTCTCCAACCTGCGCGAGGTGCAGGCCAGGGGAGCGCGGGTGATCATGCTGACCGACCTGCCGAAGCAGGCGTGGTCGGAGGATGTCGATGCGGTGATCGGGTTGCCGGAGGGTGACTACTTCAGCACGCCGCTGCTCGCCGCCATTCCGCTTCAGCTGTTGGCCTACTATGTGGCACGTGCCAAGGGCACCGATGTTGATCAACCGAGAAACCTGGCCAAATCGGTAACAGTCGAGTAGCGCTTCTCCCCGCAGTATTCGGCCGGGATCCGGTTGACCTCACCGTATTGTTAACCTACGTTGGATAACATGGAATATCGCACAGACGGCCATCACCGCTCTGCGGCATGGCGGGCCTTCCGATGATTCGCGAATTGAAAAAACTGGCGGGCTTCTTCTCGGCGGTCCACGCCTTCCTCTCCTTTCTGTTCGTCTGCGCCGCCTTGATGCTAATCATTATCGCCACCCATATCGCTTGGGGTTCGTTCAGTACGGGCAATTTCGATCGCGCCGTGGCGCAGGATATTATCGAGGCGGTCGGTCTTCTGGCCGCTGCCGTCGTGGCACTGCAGATTGCCCAGACGATTACCGAGGAGGAGGTGGTGCGCGATGCCCAGATCAGTGCGCCCACCCGGATCCGCCGATTCCTGTCGCGGTTCATGGTGGTGATTATCGTGGCGCTGGCCATGGAGGGACTGGTCGCCACTTTCAAGGCGGTGCATGAGAAGTTGTCGTTGTTGCCCTATGCGGCGAGTGTGCTGGTCTCGGCCGGCGTGCTGCTGGCCGGGTGGGGCCTCTTCGTCTACTTCAACCGTTACGCTGAGGAGCTGGAGCCCGAGGCGATGGAAGAGGCCAAGCGTGAGGATGACAAGCTGAAGTAACCGTGGCGGGCGTCGCCACGTTTCTCTTTCTCTCTATACCTCGTAGTCGACGACGCGCCGTTCGCTGCGAATCTCGCCCACGAACGGTACCACCTCCCGGTGCAGCGGGTGGTTCTGGTAGGTCCCGAGAGCCGGCCAGTCCTCCAGCTCGGAGTAGAGGACCACATCGGCCGTCTCGGCACTATCGCCATCGCCGAGGCCGACCTCGATGCGCAGCAGACCGGGGATCTTCCCCGCCAGCGCTTCCAGCCGCTCCTTCAGCAGCCGGGCGTTGGCATCGCGGCTGTTACCGAGCGCATGCTCTTTGAGGTTCCACATGACGATATGTCTGACCAATGTCGGCTCCCGTTCCGCTACAGATGCATCTGCTTGAGCCAGCGTTCCAGGAAGTGGATATTGAAATCGCCGGCCTGAAAGCCGGGATTGGCCAGCAGTCTGCGGTGCAGTTCGGTGTTGGTGGTGACGCCGGTGATGACCAGCTCGTCGATGGCGCGCTGCATGGTGCGGATCGCCTTGATGCGGCTCTCCGCGTAGGTGATCACCTTGCCGATCATCGAGTCGTAGTGAGGCGGAATGCAGTAACCCGAATAGACCGCCGAATCGACACGCACGTTGCGGCCACCCGGTGCGTGG
>DATFLK010000111.1:0-4014 GCA_035267815.1 Mariprofundaceae bacterium
CTATCGTATGCTTAAATACCAAGCGCATATTTACAATGACCTATGTTTCAGTACGGATTACGGAGCTTATTTCAGGGGATTCTAATGATGCCCATGACGATGCCGAGGATCTGGATCTCCTCGTTTTTGAGATAGATGGGATTCAGCTCCGGATTGGCCGGCTGGAGGCGGATGCCGGCCTTCTCGATATAGAACTTCTTCAAGGTTACGCTCTCGCCGTGGATCATGGCGACGACGGACTGGCCGCTCTCGGCCGAGGTGCGCTTCTCTACAACAACGACGTCGCCGTCGAGGATGTTATCGTCGATCATTGAGTTGCCGCGTACGCGCAGCGCATAGCAGTCTTTGCGCACCATCTCGGCGGGGACGGCGATGAGCTCCCGGTTCTCGAAAATGTCGATTGGCTGGCCTGCCGCGACCCAGCCGAGCAGGGGGATATCGACCATTTGGGCAGGCTCTACCGGCAGCACGTCGGTGGTATCCGGCCAGACCGGGCGATCCTTTTTCGGGATCATTATATGCACGTCGGACATCGCAAATCTCCTCCCAAACCATTGATCTATCGTCCCATCATTCCCTTTCCCGCCGAAAAAATAAAGCATCGCCCGTCTTTTCCTGCCGGAGAGGGTCGGGCAGAGTCGTGCATCGAGCCAAGCGATGAGGGGGACGACATGAACGACGACGAGGCGATCCGGCAACTGGAACAGTCGGGCGAGTATCGTGTGATCCGGCGGCTACACGCGCCGGCGCATTACCACGAGGGTGCGCCGGAGGTGGCGCGCGTCGGTCTCGTGATCGACACCGAGACGACCGGGCTCGATACAACCAAGGACAAGATCATCGAGCTGGGCTTCGTTGCCTTCGAATACGATGCCGGCACCGGGATGATTTTCAGGGTATTGCACACTTTTGACGGCTTCGAGGACCCTGGCGAACCGCTCAGTGACGTCGTCAAACGGATCACTGGCATCACTGACGAGATGGTGTCGGGCAAGAGCCTCGACGAGGATGAGATCAACGGCTGGTTGGAGCGCACCGACCTGATCATCGCCCATAATGCAGGCTTCGACCGGCCGGTAGTGGAACGGCGTCTGCCGAAGGCGGTGGACGCTAACTGGGCCTGCACGCTGAACGGGGTCGATTGGGATGCGGAGGGTATCTCCAGCCGCAAATTGGACTACATTGCCTACCAGCTCGGTTACTTCTTCGATGGCCATCGCGCCATCAATGATGCGCAGGCGACACTGCACCTGCTGGCCCAGACTTTGCCGGAGAGCGGCCGCGCGGCGATGGGGTTGCTGCTGGAGAGCGCCCGGGAGCCGAGCCGCCGCTATTTTGCGATAGGGGCCGCCTTCGAGAAGAAGGGTGCGCTGAAGGAGCGCGGCTACCAGTGGCTACCCGGTTTCGATTCCGGCAACGGCAAGAAAGGGGTCTGGAGCCGGGCTGTGGCCGGGACGGAAGCCGAGGCCGAGGAGGTGTGGCTCACCGAGACGATCTACGGCGGTCGGCCGGGGAGATTCGCATTTCGTGTGCTCACCCCGAAGGAGCGATACTCCACACGGGAATTTGTACCCGGCTAGGTGGAGAGCTGATGCTGAGAATTTCGAACCGGATCGCGATTCCCGACGAAGAGATCGAGATGCATGCCATCCGTGCGCAGGGTGCGGGCGGTCAGAACGTCAACAAGCTGGCTACGGCGGTGCATCTGCGCTTCGATATCTGCGCCTCGTCGCTGCCCGGGGACTGCAAGGAGCGCCTGTTCTCGAGTCATGACCGACGCATCAGCGGCGAAGGGGTGGTGGTGATCAAGGCGCAGCGCTTCCGAAGCCAAGAGAAGAACCGGGAGGATGCCCTGAAGCGGCTGGCCGAGTTGATTCGGCCGGCGACGGTGGCGCCCAGGAAGCGGAAACCGACGCGGCGGACGCTGGCGTCGAAAAAGCGGCGGCTGGAGGGCAAGGCCCGGCGCGGACGGGTGAAGTCGCTGCGTGGCAAGGTGACAGGCTCGGACTGAGCTCCCGTCACTCCTTCGGTGGCTGCTCGTCATCCTCCATCGGTTTGGAGGCGCGCTTGAGCCTAACGATGAAGGTGATGGCGAGACCCATGACGAAGAGGCCGGCGAAGACATCGAAGATATCGGTGATCGAGATGTTGGTGTCGAAAAGCTGCGACAGGTACCCGGCCAGTGCGTCAAGCGGGTCGGTGGCGTGTTTCATGGCTGAATCCCCCATATCCACAGATCATAACAGCTTGCCGACGATTCTGCCGGACAGGAAACCCTGAAATGCTTATGGAATACCCTCCGACACGGTCCGGCAGCCCTTCCCGGCGCCGGCTTCTGTTTGACATCGGCATGCGTTGGTCTACATACCAATACGTGGCGAGTGGCCGGAGGTGTGTCATGGCAGATGAAGATGTGATCCAGCTAATCAGACGCGAGACCGCTCGCGCCATCCCGTGGGGCGTCATGCTGCTCGTGGTGATGCTGATCGGCGGCATGTGGGTGAAACATGAGATCAGGGAGGGCATCGAGTTTGCCAGCCAGACCGTGATCCGGGATGCGAAGCGGGCGGTGCTCGATCCGCAGGTATTCATCCCACTGAAGAAGAATGCCAGGGAGGCGATTCAGTATACGGCCCGTACGGCCATGGACGAGGCGAAGCAGGCGGTGCTGGCGACGGGGACCTTCGTGCCGATCAAGCGGAACGCCAAGGAGGCGATCGAGTTCACCGCCAAAACAGCGGCGGATCAGTACAAGCGTGTGCAGATGGAGCTGAACGGCCGCCGTTAGGCGGTCACTGCAGGGTCGAGGCGGCCTCGGCAATGCGCTGGACGGCATCCTCGATCGTCTCCTGCGCCACTGCATAGGAGATGCGGACATGGCCGGGGCTGCCGAAGGCGGTACCGGGCACCAGCGCCACGCCCGCCTTCTCCAGCAGCCATTCGCAGACGGCGACATCGTCCTTCAGTTTGGTGCCGTCGGGCGTGGTCTTGCCGAGCCAGCCCGCGATGGCAGGGAAGAGGTAGAAGGCACCGTCCGGAGTCATGCACTCCACGCCGGGGATGGCGTTGAGTCTCTCCACCAGCCATGTACGGCGGGCTTCGTAGGTGCGGACCATCTCGTGCAGCGCATCCTGCGGGCCGGTCAGGGCCGCCAGTGCCGCCTTCTGGGAGATCGAGCAGGGGTTGGAGGTGCTCTGCGACTGGATTTTCGCCATCGCCTTGATCAGGTGCGCTGGCGCAGCACAGAAGCCGATGCGCCAACCGGTCATGCAGTAGGCCTTGGAGACGCCGTTGAGCGTCACCGTACGGTCCTTCAGTTGAGGGTTGACCTGTGCGAAGGTGGCGAACGACTTACCGTCGAAGAGGATTTTTTCGTACATGTCGTCGGTGGCGACGATCAGTCTCGGGTGCGCTGCCACCACTTCGCCCACCACCTCGAGATCAGCGGCCGAGTAGGTCATGCCGGTTGGATTGGAGGGTGAGTTGAGCATCAGCATGCGGGTTTTGGGGGTGATGGCGGCCCGCAGTTGATCGGCAGTCAGTCTGAAGCCGCTCTCGGCCGTCGTTTCGACGATCACCGGTTTGGCATCGGCCAGCAGTGCCATGTCGGGATAGGAGACCCAGTAGGGCGCCGGGATGATGACCTCGTCGCCCTCGTTGAGCACGGCCTGCATCAGGTTGTAGATGCACTGCTTGCCACCGGTCGAGATCAGCACCTCGTCGGCCGTGGTGTCGAGCCCGTTGTCGTGGCGGAACTTCTCGGCTACCGCCTCCCGCAGCTCGGGGATGCCGGGTACGGGGGTGTAGCGGGTGAAGCCTTCGTCGATCGCCTTTTTGGCGGCGTTTCGGGCCGATTCCGGCGTATCGAAATCCGGCTCGCCGACGGAGAGCGAGATGATGTCGCGACCCTGGCCGCGCAGCTCGGCCGCCTTGGCGGTGATGGCCAGCGTGGCCGAGGGCTTGATCTGCTGGATGCGTCGGGAGAGTTCGATCATGCGTCTATCATGCCATCCG
>DATFLK010000112.1:0-2427 GCA_035267815.1 Mariprofundaceae bacterium
CGGCTGATGGCCACCGACTCGTTGAGCGGATAGACCCCCATCATCTCGAATTGGCGCACCACCGCCGTACCGTAAAAGGTCACCGAGGCACCGATACGCGGGATCACCGCATCAAAGCCGTCCAGCTTCTCGCCCTTGTAGTGGACCATCGGATGCATTGAGGTGATATCCATGTAGCAGCGCAGATGATCAATCACCCGCATCTCGTGACCGCGCTCCTGGGCGGCCTCAACCAGACGCCGGGTGGAATAGAGCTTTCCATTGCGCGACAAAACGCCGATTCTCATGCCAGATTCTCCTCAATGTGGTCGGGCCGGCCGGTCAGATACGACATCGCAGGATCAACCACCATTCGCGCCCGCATGGCTGTTCGTCCCAGCAGCATACGGAAACGCATCGTCTCACGGCGGGTCAGCGTGATCTCGATGGGCCAGCGCATGCCGGCGACCTCGATCCCGGTTCGGATCACCGGCCTGAGCTCGCGGTGGCCACCCGAGTCGCTTACCTGACGCTCGTCGATCAGTGGCGAAGTGCAGACCTTCACGTAATCGCGCTGGCGCTGCAAGGGGTGGATGGAGAAGCGCACCATCTCGATCGCCCCCTCCCGGAAGGTCTCGACGTCGAAGGCGTGCAGCGCCGAGGTGCGCGCGCCGGTATCCACCTTCGCCTTGATATGTGCGATGCCAAGCTCCGGCAGACAGACCCATTCGCGCCAGCCGACGCAAACTGGTGTCTCGCGCTTCATGAAAGGACGATCTCCTCCGGACGATGGTGACTGAGGAACTCAATGTTGGACATTGTCAGCCCGTAGGCGCCGGCGTAGCCGAATACCGCGATATCCCCCACCGCGGCATCATCGATATGGATATCGTTGGCCAGCTTGTCGGCCCCGGTACACAAGGGGCCGCCAAAGTAGACCTTCTCGTCGTGCACCAACTCCTGGCCGTCGAACAGCGGCGGACGCGCCATGCGCACGATCGCCAGCGGATGGTTGATGGCTAGGGCAGCGGGGCGGCGGAAGTGGTTGATGCCGCCAGCGCAGACCACCTGCTTTTTGCCGCGGCTCTCCTTGATATCGAGAATCTCAGAGCAGAACCAGCCGGAATCAGCGGCCAGATAGCGCCCCAGCTCGAGGAAGAAGGTGCGCCCGTCGAAACCGTAATCGTCGATCATCTCGGCCAGCCCTTCGGCATAGGCGCCGGGATCAAACTCCTTGCCGGCCTCCAGATAGTCGATGCCGAAACCGCCGCCGAAATCGATGGTATCGCAGACGACATCCGGGTGTTCCGCCTCGATCTTTTGGGCCATGTCGAAGACAAGTCGGCAGTTCTTCAAGAGATCATCGACATTGAGCACGCCGGAGGCGGCGTAGACATGCAGACCGCGGAAGTTCAGGTGCTCCAGTGCCAGAAGCTCGGGCAGCAGCGCGTCCAGCTTCTCCTCGTCGACGCCGAACTTCTTGGAACCGCCTGAGAAGGTGGTCTGCGCCTCGTGGATATCGAAGTTCGCATTGATGCGCAGCAGCACATCCTGCTCCCTGCCCAGCTCGGCACAGATGCGATCGAGCCGGTGCGCCTCCAGCAGCGATTCGATATGGACTGTGCGGATCCCCTGCGCCACGCTCCAACGCAGCTCCTCGGGAGACTTGCCGGGACCGGTATAGATCAGCTGGCGGGGAGCGAAACCGGCCGCCTCCGCCTTCTCGGCCTCGCCCAGGCTGGCGATCTCGATACCCGCCGCGCCGGCCTCTCTGGCCGCCTGCAGAAAGGCACTGTGTGGATTGGCCTTCATGGCATAGAAGACCTCGACACCGGCCGGCATAATCGATTTGAGATGCGCGATCTTCTCTCTCATCGGCGCGGTATCGTAGAGATAACAGTTGAGCGTACCGCCCCGCTCCGCCTGCCGGCGGATGGCCGCCTCGACATGGTCGGGAATCCTCATGCGCTCTCCTTTACCGCACGCAGGCGACCCGCCAGCTCGACCGCCTTCTCCGGTCCGTCGACGATCGCCAGTCGCACATAGCCGGCGCCCGGATTATATCCGTCGCCATCCTCGGCACCGAGGTAGCGTCCGGGCAGTACCGTGACCGCCTGCTCGGTGAAGACCCGTTTAGCAAAGGCCTCGTCATCGCCAACTGGCAACCAGACGAAGAAGGAACCGGCCGGCACCTCCCCCTCCCCGAGAGCCTCGGAGAAAGCCTGAAGACTCCGCTGATGGACCTCCAGGTGGTGCTCGACATGCGCATCGTCATCCCAGGCGGCCATCGCCACATGCTGCAACGGTAGCGGCGTGGCCGGCCCGGTATAGCTTCTCAGCTTGGCAAAGCGTTTGATCAGAGCGGCATCTCCGGCGATCAGGCCGGAACGCAGCCCCGGCATGGCCGATCGCTTGGAGAGCGAGTTGAAGACGAGGCAGCGGCTGAAA
>DATFLK010000113.1:0-20522 GCA_035267815.1 Mariprofundaceae bacterium
CCGCGGCCCAGTCCCAGTTCGAGCTTGGCATAGCCGCGTTCGTTGAAGAAGAGCTTCAGCGGAACCAGTGTCAGTCCCTTCTCCTTGAGCTTGCCGGTCAGCCTCCGGATCTCGGACTTGTGCAGCAGTAGCTGGCGGGAGCGGATCGGATCGGGGGGGTTGTTCATGGAGGCGGGCTTGTAGGGATTGATATGGCAGCCGATCAGCAGTACCCGCTCATTGCGAATGATGCAGTGCGCCTCGGCCAGGCTCGCCTGCCCGGCACGGATCGACTTCACCTCCGGTCCGGTGAGGATGATGCCAGCCTCAAAGGTTTCCAGGATATGGTAGTCGTGTCTTGCTCGGCGGTTGGTAATGACCATGCCGAAATGGTACCCCGGATGCTAAGTCAGTACGAGCCGCGATTGCCGGTGGCGGGAGGCATCCTGTCGTGCCGGGTGGACAAAGAAAAAGGGTGGCCCGAAGGCCACCCTTGATACGAATCCCGGCAGGGATCAGTAATCGCCGAACTTACCTGCTTTCACCGCAGCGAAAATGGCGTGTGCCACCTCTTTTTCGTGGCCCTTGATCAGATGCTTGTACTGCATGGTCATGAGGCCGGCCTTGCGCTTCCACTTCGCGTCAGAAGCGGCGATCTTGCGGTCTTTCACGGCAAAGCCGTCTTCAAACACCTTGGCCAGCGTAGCCTCATCGCCATACTTCTCCACCACGGTTTTCCAGGCCGGTCCGACCTTGTCCGTGTCAATGCTGTGGCAGGATTTGCATTTGTTTGTCGGAAAGGCATTCGCCGTGGTCGATACGGACATCAATCCAACAGCGGCTGCAAATATCAATAACTTCTTCATTCTGTCTCCTTCTCCATCTCCATATGAAGTGCATGTATCTTCCGTCGCCTGCTCTCAGAGAGGTCCCTGGTCGATCTGAATCGAAATCAGGAGATGGATTTGAGATTGGCAATCACTTCATCCTGATCCTTCGATCACACAGGCATACCGGCGATCATCCGCACCTTCTTTCACTCTTCATCAGGTGCAGAGTTATTATATCTGCCGTCCGGGTGTTGCCCAGATGCGGGTAGTGCGCCTATGGGGGACTGTCTACCCCTTTGCCTTTTCGGGTAACGATTCGGCCGAGATCTCCAGTTCGCCGTCATGTGCACCGATCACCAGCGTAGCGCCGGGCTCCGCCTTGCCCGCAATGAGCAGTTTTGCCACGGGCGTTTCGACCCGGTGCTGGATGAATCGCTTAAGGGGTCGGGCACCGAAGACCGGGTCATAACCCTCGCGGGCCAGCAGTGTCTTGGCGGCATCCGTCACCGTCAGGCTGATCTGCTGTTCACTCAGGCGCCTGCCAAACTCGGCCATGAAGAGATCGACGATCTGCACGATATCGTCCTGTGTCAGCGGCTTGAAGAGAACCGTATCGTCCACCCGGTTCAGGAATTCGGGTCGGAAATGCCGATGCAGCGCCTCCATGACCTGATCGCGGGCGCTGTCGGTGATATGGCCGCCGCTGTCGATGCCGCTTTGCAGGGTGTCGCTGCCGATGTTGCTGGTCATGATCACGATGGTGTTGCGGAAGTTGACCGTATGGCCGTGGCTGTCGGTCAGTCGGCCGTCATCGAGCAACTGCAGCAGGATATTGAAGACATCCGGATGCGCCTTTTCGACCTCGTCGAACAGCAGTACGCAGTAGGGCTTGCGGCGCACGCTTTCGGTCAGCTGGCCGCCCTCCTCGAAACCGACATAACCCGGCGGTGCGCCGACGAGGCGGGAAACGGCATACTTCTCCATATACTCACTCATGTCGATGCGGACCATATTCTCTTCCGCGTCGAAGAGGGTGGCGGCCAGGGTCTTGGCCAGCTCCGTCTTGCCGACGCCGGTCGGACCCAGAAAGATGAAAGAGCCGATCGGGCGCTTCGGATCCTTGATGCCGGCGCGTGCCCGCAACACCGCATCGGCCACGGCCGTGACCGCATCATCCTGGCCGATGACCCGTTCGTGCAGGACCTGCTCGAGTCGCAACAGCTTCTCCCGTTCGCCCTCCATCAGGCGGGTGACGGGGATATGTGTCCAGCGCGACACCACCTGTGCGATCTCCTCCTCGCTGACCTCCTCCTGCAGCAGCGAAGTGCCGCCCTGTACCTTTTCGGTTTCCGTCGTCAGCTCGGCCAGCTCCTTCTCCTTGGCGGGGAGGGTGCCGTGGCGCAGCTCGGCCACCCTGTTCAGGTCATAGGCGCGTTCAGCCGCATCGATATCCAGCCTGATCTGTTCGATCTCCTCGCGCAGATGCTGAATCCGGTCGATCGACTCCTTTTCGCGATTCCACTGTGCGCGCATCGCATCCCGCTTCTCGCGCTGGTCGGCCAGCTCGCGGCGCAGCTCCTGCAGTCGTGCCTGGCTGGCGGCATCCTTCTCCTTCTTCAGTGCCGTCTCCTCGATCTCAAGGCGCATGACACGGCGCGTGCACTCGTCTAGATCGGCCGGCATGGAGTCGATCTCGGTTCGTATGGAAGCGCATGCCTCGTCGACCAGATCGATCGCCTTGTCGGGCAGGAAGCGGTCGGAGATATAGCGGTCGGACAGGGTGGCGGCGGCTACCAGTGCCGCATCGGCGATGCGCACCCCGTGGTGAATCTCGAAGCGCTCCTTCAGGCCCCGCAGGATGGAGATCGTGTCCTCGACGCTCGGTGCATCGATCAATACCGGCTGGAAGCGGCGCTCCAGCGCGGCATCCTTCTCGATATGCTGCCGGTATTCATCCAGCGTCGTGGCGCCGATGCAGTGCAGTTCGCCGCGGGCCAGCATCGGCTTTAGCATGTTGCCGGCATCGGTTGAGCCCTCGGTGCGGCCGGCGCCGACGATGGTATGCAGTTCGTCGATGAAGAGGATGATGCGCCCCTCCGCCTCCTTGATTTCCTTGAGCACCGCTTTCAGGCGCTCCTCGAACTCGCCGCGGTATTTGGCACCGGCCATCAGTGCGGTCATGTCGAGCGAGAAGATGGTGCGGTTCTTCAACCCTTCGGGGACATCGCCCTTGAGAATGCGCTGCGCCAGCCCCTCGGCGATGGCGGTCTTGCCGACACCCGGTTCGCCGATCAGCACCGGATTGTTCTTGGTCTTGCGCGAGAGGATGCGGATGACGCTCCGGATCTCGGTATCGCGGCCGATGACCGGATCGAGCTTGCCGCTCTGGGCCATCTCGACCAGATCGATGCCATACTTCTTCAGGGCGTCGTAGGATGCCTCCGGATCGTCGCTGGTGACCCGCTGGTGGCCGCGGACATCCTCCAGTGATTGCAGGAACTTCTCGCGGCTGATGCCCAGCTCGCCGAAGATGCGTCCCGCTTCCGTCAGCTCCTTCTCGGCGATGAAGGCCAAAAGCAGGTGCTCGACCGAGATGAACTCGTCCTGCAGTTTCTCGGCCTCCTTCTCGGCTTGGATGAAGAGGCGGTTGAGCCGCTGCGAGATATAGGGACCGCCGATGCCGCCGCCTGTCACCTTCGGACGTTTCTGCAGCGCTTCCTGCACACGCGATTTCATCTGCTGCAGGGGGATATCCATATGTTCGATCAGGCGCGGGGCCAGCCCGTCATCTTGGGCCAGCAGTTCGGCCAGCACATGTTCGCCATCGACCTCTTGGTGTGAGAGTCGAACGGCGAGCGTCTGGGCCGATGCCAGTGCCTCCCGAACCTTCTGGGTCATGCGATTGATATCCATACCTGCTCCTGCGTCTCGAGTTTCTCCGTTGTCATGGTGGACCAACCGGCCGTGCCGCCGCAACGGGTTCCTCTATCTGTATGGGGTTCGTATCCCCGAAATGCAAGGGGTTATCGGGAAAGCTGAAAGACGCTGACTGTGACCTTGGCGCTGGCGGCCGGATTGGAGTTGGCGATCTCCACAATCAGATCGTAGGCCCCGTGGGGGTTCTCGAAGGTGGTCTCGAATTCGTGATGCTCCAGCCGGTAGCTCCGTTTCTGTTTGACGGTGTGCTCCTGCTCGCCCTTCACGCGAATGACCCGGAAGGTCAGCGGACCGATCGAATCGGATACCAGCACGATCTGGTAGGTGCCAGGGCGGTTCGGCATGTCGAAGAACTCGCGCAGCGTCTGGAAGGCCGGAATGTTGACATCGCGCTGATAGAGGTAATCTTTCTGCGTCCCGCCCCATGCCGGCAGCGACAGGCACATGACGGCCATCAGCATCCATATACGCCTCTTCATGATTCCCGCTCCTCTCCGGACGAGATGCGGTGTTTCTCGCAGAGGTAGCGCATCTTGTCCTTGGCTCGTTCGCCGTAACCGAGCCAGCGTCCGGCTCTGGCCTTGACGCCGCTGTTGCGCTCCAGCGCCGTCTCCAGCAGCCGTTTCTCAAACATCTCGATCAGGGCATCGGCATCGACACCGGCATCGGACAGCCGGGCGAACCAGGCGTCAAGCAGTTCCCCGGATGCCATTCGGGTGCGCGGTCCGGCAAGCGGGGGGATATGCTCGATGCGGTCGCCGTCGACCAGCACGACAGCCCGCTCGATAACGTTTTCCAGCTCGCGCACGTTGCCGGGCCAGTCGTACGTCATCAGTTCGTTCAGCCGGCGTTCGTCCAGCGATGTGATCTGTTTGTTGCAGAGCAGTGCCTTTCGCTGCAGGAAATGGTTGGCCAGCAGCGGTACGTCGTCGATATGCGCCCGCAGGGGCGGGGTCTCGATATTGACCACGTTGATGCGGTAGTAGAGGTCGTCGCGGAATTTACCCTGCTCGACGAGCTGTTCCAGTGGCTGCTTGGTCGAGCAGATCAGGCGGATGTCGCTGTTGAGGAAGGCCTCGCTACCCAGCCTAGAGAACTCTCCGGATTCGAGGACGCGCAGCAGCTTTCCCTGCACGGAGGCAGGAAGGCCGCCGATTTCATCGAGCAGCAGCGTACCGCCCGAAGCGCGCTCGAACCAGCCGAGCTTGCGCCGGTTGGCACCGGCGAAGGCCCCCTTCTCGTGCCCGAACAGAACCGATTCCAGATGCTCCGCCTCCATCGAGGCACAGTTGATGGCGATAAAGGGCCCCTCCCCGCGCGGGCTCTGCCGATGCAGGCTCCGGGCCACAAGTTCCTTGCCTGTACCTGTTTCACCGCGGATCAGCACGGTGGAGGGCGCACTCGCCACCTGGGTGATGAGTTCGCGCAGACGGCGCATCGGTTTCGATTCCCCCAGAATCTCGTTGCCGATATGCGCATCGAGCTGCCGCGTCAGCTCCTGTTCGCGCAATTGTTGCCAGCGGGTCAGGATCGCCTGGTCGATGGTGTCCCGGACCTCTTCGGGGCGGAACGGTTTGCCGAAGAAGTCGAGAGCGCCCTGTTTCATGGCGCGGCTGGCCAGTTTGTGGTCGTCGTGACCGGTGATGACGACGATGGGAATCTCCGGCGTCTCCTTGCGTAGATGCGTGAGGTACTGCATACCGATTTCAGGATTATCCGGTTCCGGAGGAAGGGCCAGATCGAGCACGAGAAGATCGATGCGGTGCCCGGAGAGCACCTCTTCGGCCTGAGTGGCATCGCCCGCTTCCAGCACCGCGTAGCTGTCCTTGAGCAGGAGTTTCAGGTTCAGCCGGTTGATCTCATTGTCGTCTACGACCAATACCGTACGGTTCATCTCTCTCCCTCTTGCACCGCCCGGCCAGACTGCCACAGGGGAAGCCGAATGAGAAAGGTGCAACCTTTCCCCTGACCGGGGCTCGAGGCTGCAATATCTCCGCCATGTGCCTCGATGATCCGTTTGCTCAGGTAGAGACCGATGCCGAGCCCGTTCTCCTTGCTGGTGGTGAACATGCGAAACAGCTTCCGGTCAATGAATGTCCGGCTCATGCCGCAGCCGGAATCGCGAATGCGGATTTCCACGTCGTCGCTTGCTCTGTGGGCCTGAATGGTAAGCTCTCCATGGCCCTGCATGGCCTGCACCGCGTTGTCGAACAGGGTTTCGAGCACGCTGCACAGCATCTCCGCATCGCCCCTGATGACCGGGAGGTCCGTCGGGATGTCGGTGGTGACATTCACCTGCTCTGGCCACAGACGCTGGTCGATCCAGCGTTGCAACTGGCTCGGAAGGTCCATCGGTGCGAATTTCGGGTGGATGGGGGCGCGTGGATCGTGCATGCGTTGGATCAGCGTCTGCATGCGGCCGACGACCTTGCGGATGGCTTCGACCAGTCGGCCCGTCTCCTCCCCCTCCAGTCGGCCCGTGCCGATGTTGTGGGCCAGAAAGGTGAGGTCGTTCAGGCGATTTTTCAGATCGTGCGAATGGAGCTGTCCGGCCACACGCGAGATCGAATCCAATCGGGCCCGGTCGGCCTGTTGCCGCGACAGGCGTGCATGTTCCAGGCTCATGGCCGCGAACTGTGCCAAGCTCTTGAGCACCTCGACCTCGTCCGCATCGGCGGGAATGCCGTCTGTGCTGGGGCCGAGGTAGAGGTAGCTGGTGCCGCGCTGGCGCGGCACCTCAAGACAGAGCTCGAACGAGCTCTCCTCGGACAGCCGCAGGGGTGGATGTGTCATCATCCCGGGTGTCGGTGTTTCCGCAGGGAAGCAGTAAACATCTCCGTCATCGACCCGGCGTTCATCGAGCGCAGCCGAGGTCCGGTGTGTGACCCTGCAGATACGTGCGAGCAACGCCTGTTCCACATCTTCTTCCGGCAGTTCGGCCAGGTCCCCGGCGCCTAGGTGGCGAATGGCGGCCATTGTGTCGAGGTGTCTGCCGTACACCAGCCGATCGAGTCCACGCTGCAGAACGTGGGCGATGGGGGCAAACAGCAGGGCCGAGACGAGCGCTGCGAGCACTAGGGCCCAGGTGGAGACGGCATGGCCGGTCATGGCGTAGAACGACGATTCGGCCAGCACCAGTGTGACGAAGAAGATGGCCAGAATCAGGAAGATGGCCAGAAAATAGGCGGAGGAGCGGAAGATGCGGCGCAACAGCAGCATGCGCCGTCTCCGGATGTCAGGGATGGATATGCTCCGGTGTCAGGCCGAAATCGACCATGACCTGGTGCAGGCGCTCGCGTTCGGGCTGTGGCAGGACGGTAAGCGGTAGTCGCACCTCCCACCCCATCCATCCCATCATGGCGCAGGCGGCCTTGACCGGGATGGGATTGCTCTGCAGGAAGATGGCATCGTTGATCTTCAGCATGGCCATATGCTGGCGGCGGGCCTCCGCGAGATCACCACGTTGCATGGCCTCGACCACGTTGCGCATCGCCTCCGGCGCAATATTGGCGATGACTGAGATGACGCCCGATCCACCCATTGCCATGAAGGGCAGAGTGGTCACGTCGTCGCCGGAGTAGAATGCCATCTCAGGATTGCTGGCCTGCATGGTGCGCGAGAGCTGCGCCATGTCGGCAGTGGCATCCTTGATGCCGACGATGTTCGGGATTCGGGAGAGCCTGGCCACGGTGTCGGGTGTGATATTGGAGTTCGTCCGTCCGGGCACGTTGTAGAGGATCTGGGGCAGATGCACGCTCTCCGCCACCATCCGGTAGTGCTGGTAGATGCCCTCCTGGGATGGCTTGGTGTAATAGGGCGAAATCAGCAGGGCCGCATCGGCACCGAGCGCCTTGGCGGCTCGGGTGAGCTCGATCGATTCCGCTGTATTGTTGCTGCCGGTGCCGGCGATGACGGGGATGCGCCCGTTCACATGTTCGACCGTGATACCGATCAGGTGTTTGTGCTCCTCGAACCCGAGCGTCGCCGCTTCGCCGGTCGTGCCGGCCGGCACGACCGCATCGACGCCGGCCGCGATCTGTCGATCGAGGTGCTCGCGGAATGCCTCTTCGTCGATGTGTCCATCCCTAAATGGGGTGACCAGAGCAGTCATCACGCCGTGGAACATGCAAAACCTCCAAAGCCCGAACTATAGCCGCTTTAGCGGTCGGAAAAAGGGGAGATTTGGTGGGCTGTAAAAAGTCGGAGCGTATAGGCGGAGGCGGGCTTTCAGGATCATTTCATGGTGGAGGGGCTATAAATGCGAATGCTATAGCAGAAACGCTTCACAATTCCATGTGAACAGGAGTTCTCGATGAAGAAGAGTTTGATGATTGCTACCGCGGCTATTGTCGCTGCTACCGGCTTTGCTGCCGTGCCTCATGCCGATGCTGCGGCATGGTCAAAGTGTAAGTCTTGCCACACCTTCACCCCGAAGAGCAAGTTCGGCCCCGGTCTTGGTGAAGGTATGGTGGATGGCAAGATGGAGCCGGGGGTGTTCATGCGCGATGCCGGCACCCATCCCGGTTTCCGCTACAAGTTCACCAAGTATATCCCTGCCGGCAAGGGCTGGAAGTGGGATGAGGAGCACCTGCGCAAGTGGATGTGCGACTCCAAGGATGCTATTAAGACGTTCACCGGAAATCCGGATGCCCGCACCAAGATGTCTCCTCAGCACATCTGCGATAAGGACAAGCAGGACGAGGTCCTTGCCAAGCTGAAAGAGAGCTCGGGATACGAGTAATACGATCTATCCGGTTCCATCAAAAAAGGGCGCCCCGAGGGGCGCCCTTTTTTGATGTTTGGCGAAGCCAACGCCGTGTTTAGCCGCCGATCGTGCCGTTGCTATTGGGGAGCATGGACAGCAGCGACCCTGCACCCGGGCTACCTAAAGGCGCCGATGCCCCTGCCAGGATGGAATAAAGCGAGGTTGGCGGGTTCCTAGTGGCGCTCGTCTGAAGACCCGAAAACATCTGCGAAATGGTGTGGTCCACCTGGGTCGTGACGGTCTTTTCGAGCTGTTTTACCTGTGTGCCACTCATTTTCCCGAGCGCATTGTAGGTTGTCGGGGCCGGACTGGCATTGCTGCCCAGCGAAACCCTGGTGCCGGACGCGGAGACAGTCGCGGTATTCCGGTTCGGGGAGGGGCCGATACCAGACACCTGATTGACGGCATTCTGGATAATGGATGAAGCCAAACTGGAAATCGTACTCATATCCGCTATCTCTCGGCAGCAGCGCGAAGAACTTTAGAGTCGATATCGGAGAATGCTTCCAAACCTCATGCGTTGGCAATACGTCGTGAGGAGGGGGTGGCGCTCTGCTCCGGACGGATTCCGAGCCTTTCGAACAGCGCCCTGTCGCGTTCCGCGTCGTTGTTGTCGGTGGTCAGCAGCTTCTCGCCGTAGAAGATCGAGTTGGCACCGGCCAGGAAGCAGAGTGCCTGCATTTCCTCGTTCATGGCGTCGCGTCCGGCGGAGAGACGTACATGCGAGGCGGGCATGGTGATGCGGGCGACGGCAATGGTGCGGATGAATTCGAAACCATCCAGTTCCTCCTCTATCTCGAGCGGCGTGCCGGGAACCTTGACCAGCATGTTGATCGGGACGGACTCGGGATGCGGATTCATGCGGGCCAGTTGGACGATCAGTCCGGCCCGGTGGCGACGGGTTTCACCCATACCGACGATGCCGCCGCAGCAGACGTTGATGCCGCTGTCGCGCACATGTCTGAGCGTGTCCAGCCGCTCATCGTAGGTACGGGTGGTGATGATCTCCTTGTAGTAATCGGGATCGGTGTCGAGGTTATGGTTGTAATAGTCGAGCCCGGCCTCTTTCAGGCGTGTCGCCTGTTCCGGTGTCAACATGCCCAGTGTGGCGCATGTCTCCATACCCATCTCGCGGATCGTGCCGATCATGTCCAGAACATGCTCGAAGGCGCGGCCCTTGGGCTCGCGCCAGGCCGCTCCCATGCAGAAGCGGGTGGCGCCGTTCTCTTTCGCCTTGCACGCCGCCGCGAGCACCTCTTCCTTGGCCATCAGCAGCTCGGACTCCACTTCTGTGGCGTAATGGGTGCTCTGCGGGCAGTACTTGCAATCCTCCGGGCAGCCCCCCGTCTTGATTGAGAGCAGTGTGGAGAGCTGCACCTCGTTGGCGTCGAAATGAGCCCGGTGGGCCTGCTGCGCGCGGAAGATCAGATCGTTGAAGGGCAGTGCGAAGAGCTCTTCGATCTCTTCCGTGGTCCAGTCATGGCGCATGTCGGCGACTCCTTTTGCAAGCGGATGGCAGGGAAGGCCCGAAACAGTGGGCATTCTCTGTCGTTAACCTGATGGGTGCCCATGGTAAACGGTTGTTTCCGGCAGGGCAAAGTCCGTGTTGCGGCGGATGACGTATGTCAGGCGGATGCCGGGCGCTGGCCGACCTCGCTGAGGCGTTTGCGGACCTCGAGCACACTGCTGAGGCTCATGGAGAGGGTGTCCATGCCCATGTCGAGGAGCATCTCCGTCCACTCGGGGTCGCCGGCCATTTCGCCGCACATCGAGACGGGGATACCGGCCTTTTTGGCCGCTCTGACCGTCAGGTCGATCAAGGTGCGTATCGCCTGGTGCCCGGGTTCGTACAGATCGGCGGTCTCCTCGTCACCCCGGTCCGTTGCTAGAGTATACTGGATCAGATCGTTGGTGCCGATGGAGAAGAAATCGCTGACCCTGGCCAGTTCGTCGGCAATCAGGGCGGCGGCCGGTACCTCGATCATGCTCCCGAGCGGGATGTCCGATGCGATGTCCAGCTCCTGCGCGCACTCGTTCAGAATCGTCCGTACCCGGACCATCTGGTCGGGATTGCTGACCATGGGTACGAGAATCTGGGTCGAGCCTTCGAGGCTGGCCCGCAACAGGGCCCTGAGCTGGTTCCGGAGCAGTTCGGGTTGGTGCAGGAGCAGACGCACGCCGCGCAGCCCCATGGCGGGATTCATGCTCTCGGCCTGATGGCCGACGATCTGGTCGAACAGCACCGGTTTGTCGCCGCCGATATCGAGCAGGCGAAAGGTCACCGGCAGGCCAGACATGCCCTGGACTACCTCGGCGTAGTGGTGGTACTGCTCCTCCTCGGTGGGCGGGGCCTCGTTGTTCAGGAAGAGGAATTCGGTGCGGTAGAGACCAATGCCGTCGGTGCCGATCTCGCGGGCCAGCGGCAACTCCTCGGTAAATTCGAGATTCGCCATAATCTTAAGTCGCCGTCCGTCCGCCGTGACGGCCGGTTTTCTGGCGAAGGCCTGCAGCTTGTTGCGGGCCAGCGACAGGTCTTCGGCAACTCGGCGGTAGGCGGCCAACTCCTCCTCGGAGGGATTGATGATCCAGACACTCTTTTTGCCATCGATGATCAGGGTGTCGCCGTCCTGAACCTTGTCGAGAAGGCTGGTGCCCATCATGGCGGGGATGCCCACGCCGCGAGCAATGATGATGACGTGATTGTTGATGCCGCCCAGTTCGGAGATGAAGCCCCTGAAGCCCTGGCGCCAGAGCTGGATGACCTCGCTTGGGGTGAAGTCGTGACCGACCAGGATCTGCGGCTCGTTGCCATCCGGCAGGGGAAGCGCTGTATCGATGTCGCGGGAGAGGTGGCGAAGGATGCGTTTACCGATCTGTTCGATATCCATCTTCTTGCTGCGAAGATAGGGATCGTCGACGCGATCGAACTCCGCCTCGATGGTATCCAGTCGCTTCCGAAGGGCCCATTCGGCGTTGATCTTCTGCTGTCGTATGCTCTCCTTGACGGCACTGGCCAGTTCGGGGTCGAGCAGAAGCATACGATGCGCTTCCAGAATATGGAGCGGCTCCTGGCTCTTGATGCGCTCCAGATGCGAGAGCTCCTCCTCCAGTTCGGCCACGGCCGCTCCGATCGCAGCCGAGAGCCTGCGGCCCTCCTCCTGAACGACATCGTCGCCGGTGATGCAGTATTCTGGAATCGGATGACGGCCCAGCGTCAGCTTCTGGACCCGTCCGACCGCGACACCGTCGCTCGAAACGACGGCTGTGCCCCGGTAGGTGCGTCGTTGCCCGGTCATTCGGCTTCTCCGAAGCGTTCGTTGACGAGCTGTTCAAGTGCGTTCAGGGCCATCTCGGCATTCGAACCCTCGGCACGAATGGTGATCTCGCTTCCCTTGCCGGCGGCCAGCATCATGATGCCCATGATGCTTTTGCCGTTGACCTCGACGCCATCCTTGATGAGGTGCACGTCGCAGGCATAGGCGCTGGCGGTCGCCGCGAAGCGGGCCGAGGCCCGGGCATGCAGTCCGAGCTTGTTGCAGATCACGAGATGACGGTCAGGCATGGTGTTGCCGCTTCTGTTCCATCAGTTCCGAAGCCAGATAGATATACTGGCAGCCGGCATCCCGTACCTTGCGGGCCAGTCCGGACAGGTCGCTGTCTGTCTGACGTTTGGTCGCGGCAGTGACCAGCATCGGCAGGTTGAAGCCGGAGATCACCTCCACCTTACTCTCCTGCATGCAGGAGAGGGCAAGATTGCAGGGGGTGCCGCCGAACATGTCGGCAAACAGCAGGACGCCGTCACCGGTATCACAGCGCCGTATCAGCTTTGCAAGCGCGGTCTTGGCCTGCTCGATGTCGGTATCGGTGTCGATATTGAGCGCCGCGGTCAGTGCCTGGGGGCCCAGGACATGCTCCATGCCGCGCAGCATCTCGGCTCCGATATGTTCATGTGCAACCACTACCATGCCAATCACGATGTCAGCTCCCGATGCCGGATCAAGGGTGTTGTCAGATGCTCATCTTGCATCCATGCGGCCAGTCGTTCCACCATATAGACGGATCGATGGCGCCCGCCGCTGCAGCCGATGGCCAGGGTGAAATACTGTTTCCGCTCCTGTTTCAGTTGTTCCCAGAGAAAGCGAAACCAGTCACGCAGGTGACGTTCCGTTTCGATCGCCTCCGGTTGCTGCTGCAGAAAGCGCTGGACGGCGTCGTCCCTGCCGGTCAGTGCCACCAGTTCCGCTTCGTAATGGGGATTCGGCAGGAAGCGGACATCGACGACCATATCGGCGTCCAGCGGCAGGCCGTTCCTGTAGCTGAAGGAGATCAGCGAAACGGTCACCTCCGGTGCGTGTTCATGCGGTTGGTGGCGTTGCCAGAAGGACTCCACCAGACTGGAGAGCTCGTAGGGGTTCAGCCTGGATGTGTCGAGTACCATATCGGCTAGATCGCGCACCTCACAGAGGGCATCACGTTCGGCGGCGATGGCCTGGGGAAGGTCGGCGTCCGGCATGAAGGGGTGGCGCCGCCGCAGGGTCGAGAAGCGTCGCAACAGCGCCTGATCGGTGGCATCAAGAAAAAGCATGCGCCACTGGTCGGGTCCCTGCAGCACTTCGCGAAAGTCCTGAAGCAGGTCCTGTATCTGGGCACTACGGGCATCGACGCAGACAGCCATCGATCTGCCGCGTTGCATGACCAGGCGGCCCCAGTCGCCCAGAAGCTCCAGCGGCAGGTTATCGGTGCAGAAGCAGCCTAGGTCCTCCAGCGCATGCAGGGCCGTGCTTTTGCCGGCGCCTGAGAGTCCGCTGATGATCAGTCGCACTTACTTCTGCCCTTTCTCGATGCGCTGGTGCAGTGCCTCCACAAACGCCTTGCCGCTGTCGATGCCGCGCATCTTCAGAAGCTGGTTGCGGGTGGCTACCTCCACGAGTACGGCCAGCGACCTGCCGGGACGGACGGGCAGGACGACCTTGGGGAGCTGCACGTCGTTGATCCGGGTGCTGCGCTCCTCCACCAGCAGGCGGTCGTAATCGTCCATTTCCTGCCACGGGATTACCTCGACGACGAGACCGACGCGTTTGGCGTCGGTGAGCGCTGCGGCGCCGAAGAGATCGCGGATGTTGAGGATGCCGAGCCCCCGGATCTCGATGTGGTAGCGCAATGTTTCGGGGCTACGGCCGACCAGTACGTCCGGGCTTTCGCGTGCCAGTTCGACCATGTCGTCGGCGATCAGGCGGTGGCCGCGGCCGATCAGCTCCAGTGCGATCTCGCTCTTGCCGATACCGCTTGCCCCCGTCAGTAGCACGCCGAGCCCGAATACATCGACATAGACGCCGTGCTGGTACACGCGCGGGGCAAGCCGGTGGGTCAGATAGATCGTCATGTCGGTCATGAATTCGGCGGATGAAAGCGTCGAGGAGAAGATCGGGGTGTCGGTTCGTTCGGCCGCTTCGAGGATGACATTCGGCGGTGTCTGGTCCCGTGTGATGACGACGCAGGCCAGCCTCAGATCGAAGACGGCATCGACGGCCTGTTTCTGTTCCGCTTCGGAGCGGGTGGCCAGGTAATCGAGTTCCGTCCGACCGATTACCTGCATGCGATAGTCGCTGAGATTCAGAAAGCCGGCAAAGGCCAGTGAGGGTTTCTGGATGCGGGGGTGGTCGATAAAGCGCCCCAGCCCCGCTTCGCCAGCAAGCAGTCGCATCCGCATGTTACTGCCCTGCTCATCGAAGATCTCACGGACAGTGATGCGCGTATAATCTTGGTTCATGCCGTCTGCTTGGCGGGAAGGGCTGGAAAGAGGGCTGCCACCGCCTCGGGCGAGGAGGCCTTCATGATGGC
Source organism: Mariprofundaceae bacterium (assembly GCA_035267815.1). Classification (GTDB taxonomy): domain Bacteria; phylum Pseudomonadota; class Zetaproteobacteria; order Mariprofundales; family Mariprofundaceae; genus DATFLK01. The sequence goes on from DATFLK010000113.1 coordinate 14,353, forward strand.
CTCGCGCACATGTGCCTGTTGCAGGATGCGGGCCAGATGGGCGAGCAGTTCCAGGTGGGTTTTGTCTGCATTGTCGGGAGCGAGAAGCAATACGATGATATGGACTGGCTGGGTATCGATGGCATCGAAGTCGACGCCCTTGGCATGCCGTGCCACCGCCACCACCGGCTCGTTGAGCTCGGGGAGGCGGCCGTGCGGAATGGCGATGCCGTGCCCGATGCCGGTGCTGCCCAGTCGCTCACGTTCCATGATCACCTCCATCGCCTGGTCCGGGTCAATCGAGGTCAGCAGGGCGGCGATTTCGCTGATAATGGCGGTCTTGCTATTGGCGCCGGAATCCATCAGGACATGTTCCGGCGATACCAGGGTGCTTTTTTCGTTCATGTCTGTTCGGGGTCAATCCATCCGAGTTTTCCGTCGTCTCGCCGGTACAGCACGTTCATGTGGTTGGTGTCCTGATTGGTGAATACCAGCACGGGCTTCCGGCTAGCCAGCTCCAGCTGCATGACCGCTTCGTCGATCGACATCGGTTTGGCCTCCATCTGTTCCAGCTCGAGTACTTCGGGCTGGTGGTCGGCGGGGAATTCCTCGATTGCCTCGGCCGTGTCCAGCACGCGGTGGGCTACCTTGATCTCGCGTCCCTTGCGCTGGGCGTGTTCCGTCTGGTGGCGGTGCAGCTTGGCGCGATAGCGCTTCAACTGACGGTTGATCTTGTCGACCACGCCATCGATTGAGGCGTACATGTCTTCGGTTTCATCCTTGCCGTGGATGGTCAGGCCGTTGGCGTGAATGGTGATCTCGCAGATCTGACGGAATTTCTCCACGTCCAGCACCACATGAACGTCGACGACCTGGTCAAACGAGTGCTTGAGATGTTGCAGCTTGTCATTGACATAATCCTTCAGGGGTTCTGTCAGGTCGAGATGACGTCCGGTGATGGATACTTGCATGATGTGCCTCCGTAACTCTTTTAATGACCGTTGCGGTCTAACGCTTTGTAACCCGTTTGCGTTTGCTGCTGGTGGGCAGGCCCAGGGCCTCCCGGTATTTGGCGACGGTGCGTCTGGCGATCTCAACCCCTTCGGCACAGAGACGATCGGCAATGGCCTGATCCGAAATGGGGCGGCTGGCCGGCTCCGATTCGATCAGCGCCTTGATGCGTTGCTGCACCCGGTAGACCGAGATGGCGCCGCCTCCACGCGTTGGCAGTCCGCCGGAGAAGAAGCGTTTCATCTCGATCAGGCCCAGCGGCGTCTGCGCATACTTGCCGTTGGTGACGCGCGAGATCGTCGATTCGTGTAGCTCCACCTCTTCGGCGACATCCTGCAGTGTTAGCGGTTTTAAACCAAGAAGTCCGTGGTCTAGGAAGGCTTTTTGACGTTTCGCCAGGCAGGATCCCACCTTGTATAGCGTTTCGCAGCGCTGGTCCAGAGCGTAGAGCAGCCACTTGGCCTCTTTCAGTGCGGCATCCATGAACTCACGTTCGGCGCCCTGCCAGCGATGCCCCTGCCACGTTTCGTTAAGGCGGACGCCGTGCCAGGCATGGGATGGCACCTCGACCTGGATCTGTCCGTCGGGGCCATGTCGGAAGATGATCTCCGGGCGTACATAGATGGTGTTGTGGCCGTGCAGGCCGTGGCCGGGGAACGGATCGAGGCGGCGCATGCGGGAACGGGCGTCGGCCATTTTTTCCACGCTGCAGCCGGCCAGTTCGGCCAAGGCCTCGTCGGTTTCGAAAAGCTGTTCGGAGAAGTGGAGAAGAAGGCGCCGGACGAGGGTGTCCACCGGGTCGTCGGCATCCAGTTGCAGCAGCAGGCATTCGCTCAGGCTTCTGGCACCGATGCCGGCAGGCTCGAGTTCCTGAACCACGCTTTCCAGCGTATCGATGATCATGTCGGGGGAGGTCGCAAGATCGTCCGCCAGCTCTTCAATATCGGCCCGGAAATAGCCATCCGAGTCGAGCGAATCGATCAATGCGTGCGCGATGCGGCGCGCCTCTGCCTGCATGGGCTGGCGGTTCGCCTGTTCATGCAGCGTTTCGCCCAGCGTCTGCTCATCCTCCCAGAGCTGTTCGCGGTTATCCGGATATTCGCGGGCTGCCGGGGTGTACATCATCTCCCAGCGATTGTCCCCCTCCTCCTGCCAGCTGCGTTCCGTCTCCGTATTCGGGAGGTCGGACTCGGCCCCGGAATGGCTCTCCTGCTCCATCTCCAGCAGGGGGTTGCTCTCCAGTGTCTCCTCAATGTAGGTGTCCAATTCAATGGCGTTCATCGCCAGCACCTTGAGGCTTTGCGTGAGCTGTGGGGTGAGTGCAAGCCGTTGACCGAGTTTGTTGACCAGCTTCGTCTGCATTGACTTTCCTAGCGTGTCTCCCGATTAGAAGGGCGCCATCATAGCGCACATAACAGCACTTCCAACAGGGTTATGTGTCGACTCGGCACTGCCGCCGGCTACCCGGTCCGGCATGGAGTCAGCTTTCCGCTGCGGACTTCAGGGGTGTCAGCAGATCTTCCAGCTCGCCGGATTGGTGCATCTCGGCGACGATATCGCAGCCACCGACGAACTTGCCCTTGACGTAGAGCTGGGGAATGGTGGGCCAGTCCGTGTACTCCTTGATTCCCTGCCGCACATCGGGATCGAGCAGAACATTGACGGCGATATAGGGAATTTTGTAGTGGTCCAGGATCGAGGCCACCTGCTGGGAGAACCCGCACTGCGGCAGTTGCGGCGTGCCTTTCATGAACAGCACGATATCGTGCTCGTGGACCAGTTTGTCGATCTCTTTCTGGATGGCGTCACTCATGGCTTCCTCACTTCTAATGGACTGCCGGGTCAGGCCGGCGTATCGGTTTTCAGCATCAGGGCATGCACATCTTCCCGCATCAGCTCGCCCAAGGCCTTGTAGACCATTTGATGCTGTTCGATGCGGCTTTTTCCGGCAAAGGCCGGAGAGACGACGCGCATCTCCACATGGTCGTCTCCGCTATAAAGCCGGACATCCACCTCTGCGTCGGGGATGTGCTGCTCTACCAGGTTGCGCAATGTATCGGGCAAATGTGACATAGTATCAATCTGTTTCCCTAGCGTATGGATTTGTCGGCGAACGTGCAAGTTGGGCATCGATGCGTCAACAGCGTTCGGCAGTATAACGTCAGGGGTCGTCGTTGCATACGGCGGCGGGTGGGCCGAGGGGCGTGCCTGTGCCGGGTTAGGTATGCCTAAAGGCCGGATTAAGATCGCTTTAGATGTGATACACATCACCTTTTTGTGTGTAATATGGCATGCACGATGCGGTCCCCTTACCGCCGTGACCGCTCCGGTGACGGCGAGCGCGCCCTTATTCCACATGTGATCAAGGAGATTACAACGTCTATGAAGTTACTGAGATATCTTTCCTTTTCCGTGGTTGGCGCCGTCATGACGACGCTGTCCGCCACAGCGCAGCCGGTGGCCAAGGATTCGGCGCCGCTGTTTCCGGTTTCACCGGTGATCGTGGATCGCCAGGCAGACGAGGTCTACCCCTCGGTGTCGGGCGATTTTCTGGTATACAGCCAACGTAAGGATCGGGAGTTTAGCGTACGCCAGACTTCGGTCTCCTCTCCGAAGCGGGAGATTCGCACGGTCTCGCCGCGGTTGCCGAAAGAGGCGGTACGTTTCGGCGTGGCACTGCATGACGGCGCCATCGGCTATGTTAGCAACCGCATGGGGCCGATATCGGCCTGGATGCGACTGGCCCAGGGCAATGCGCATATGGCGCTTGCCAACACCGGTTCATTCAGCGGGGCGATTGTGCCGTTGAACCTGCATGCCTCGCGTGATGGGCGTGTATGGTGTTTCGATGCCACGCTCCAGAAGACACAGCGCTCGCGACTGCTTAATGATTTTGGCGATGGCACCATGCATGCCGATCTGCTCGGCCAGACATGGCGCACCTATGATTCAAACTGGTTCGTTCACCGGATGGGGTATCGCCCCAGTCAGACGGGAACGGTCAACAAGTTCGAACCGCCCTATCTGTTCGTGCTGAATCGCGACGCACATCAGATGGTGATGATCCCCGACGCCTATGACGGAGCCGTCTCCCCGGATGGCCGGCGCATTGCCTTTGTGCGCAGCATCAACGGCAATTACGATCTGTGGATGCAGGATCTTGACGGTGGTCGTCTGACCCAGCTGACCAGCTCGGAATTCGGCGAGTTTGAGCCGGCCTGGAGCCCGGACGGCAAGAAGATCGCCTTTGTCTCCAATCGCGACAGCGAAGGTGATATCGATATCACCTCGATCTATGTGCTCGACCTGGCCAGCGGCCATGTAACGCGTGTGACCAACGCCACGTCTGCCACGGATGGGGGGGTGACATGGAAGAATGCGGATACCATCCTGTTCCACTCCAATCGCAGCCCCGATAAGCCGCAATCCCGAACGGTGTCGGACTGGAATATCTGGCAAGTCAAGAATCAAGGAGGATTTTGATGCGAAAGACAATGTTGATGATTGTGGCCCTCGGGCTCGCGATGCCTGCCGCGCATGCGGCCGGAGTCTTCGACTGGCTGAAGGCACCGCATGTCGGGGGTCCCAAGGAGAAGGCGCCGGCCGATGCCGCAGAGTTGCTGACGCTGGAGCCGCACCAGACCGAGATGTATCCGAAGCCTTCCCCGAATGGCCGTTTCCTGCTGACCGTGGTACATGATCGCAAGAAGACGTGGATTTCACGCCGTTATGCCGAGAACGGCGATCCGGCCAACCGTATCACCGAGGATGCGCGGGCCTTTGATTCGGCCGCGTGGAAGGATGCCGGTCATGTCTACTTCTTCTCCGAGCGGGCCGGTGGCCTGGGCCTGTGGGAGAAGATCTCGGACGGCGAGGGGATGCTGCGCCGTGTGGCGGCGCTGCACGGCAGGCTGACGCAGCCGGTCCTGCTGCCGGACGGTGCCGTGATTGCAGTGCGTCTTCAGCCGGTCGGCGGTGAGAAGCTCGCCAGCCGGCGGCATCACCGTACGGACGGGTTCGACAACTGGAGCTTCCCGGGATTTCGTGCCGAGATTGTGCGCGTAGAGAAGAACGGATCGGAGCGGGTATTGTCGGAGGGTGTCAATCCGGCCTTGTCGCCGGATGGCAAATGGATCGCCTTCTCGATGCCGGTGGGGCGCAGTATTCACCTGTTTCGCATGCATCCGGACGGCAGCGAGCTGATCCAGGTTACCAGTGCCCGCAGTGTCGACGTGCAACCATCCTGGAGCACGGATGGCAAATGGCTTCTGTTCACCTCGAACCGGGCGCATGCCGATCTGCGCCGGCGCGGAAAGAGCGACTGGGATATCTGGGCCATCGATACGACCGGACGCAATCTGATTCAGGTGACCTACGACGAGGATCGTGATGGTGCAGCCCGGATGGGCAAGAACGGACGTGTCTATTTCCACTCCGACCGCTCCGTTAGCAAGAAGATGCGCGAGAAGCATCAGGTCAAGGGTTCCACAAGCGGGTTCCATATCTGGACCATTGCCTGGCCCGAACAGGCTCGGTGATCTGGCAGGGTATCTGAATCAAAAGGCCGCAGCGGAAGCTGCGGCCTTTTTTGTGGGCGTATCGTCTCTTTATGACTGGCGCATGACGGTATGCAGCCGCTGGGCGTGTTCGGGATCGGGGCCATGCAGTGGAAGCCGGATGCGGAAGGTCGTGCCTTTGCCGACCTCGCTTTCCACCGTGATGCTCCCGTCGTGCATCTCCACGATGCGTTTGCAGATGGCCAGTCCCAGACCGGCACCGCCGGCATCACGGCTGCGTGCCTCGTCGGCGCGGTAGAAGCGTTCGAAGAGGTGCTCGAGGTGTTCGGGCGTAATGCCTTCGCCCTCGTCGCCGATTTCGATGACGATGTGCTGATCCTGCGAATAGGCCTTCAGATGAACGGTGGAGTGTTCGGGGGCATACTTGAAGGCGTTGCCCAGCAGGTTGTACATCACCTGTTTCAGGCGGTCGGCGTCGCCCATGATGGTCAGCTCATCGGCGATATCCCCGTCCATTCTGACATCCTTGCTGTGGAACAGGCCCAGATGCTCCTGTCCCGCCTCCTGCAGCAGCAGGCTCAGATCCACCTCCTGATGCATCAGCTCCAGCAGGCCGGCATCGGCTCGCGCCAGGGTCAGCAGGCCGTCGACGATGCGTTGCAT
>DATFLK010000114.1:0-5130 GCA_035267815.1 Mariprofundaceae bacterium
ATAGATTCAAGCAAAACCTGCCTGTGCCGCCTCGGCCATGTTACGCACCGGCGTGCATGCGACCGGGGCGGCGGATTGGGATGCAATGGTAGCGGCCCAATCCTCTTTATCCACCCTGGTGTGGTTGCCCTTCGGGATTAGCAGCTGCCCGAAACCGAGGTTGGCCGCCTCGCGTACGCGCGCCTCGGGGCGGCCGACGGCGCGCACCTCGCCGGTCAGCCCGACCTCGCCGAAGACGGCCATATCGGCCGGCATCGGCTTCTCCCGGTAGGCGGAGAGGATGGCCAGCATGATGGCGAGATCGGCGGCCGGCTCCATGATACGGGCGCCGCCGACGACATTCACATAGACGTCATGGTCGCCGAGTGGCAGGCCGATGCGGCGTTCCAGCACGGCGGTGAGCATGCCAACCCGGCCGGTATCGAGCCCGATGGCGGTGCGTTTCGGGGTGGAGTAGACGGAGGGAGCGACCAGCGCCTGCACCTCGACCAGCAGCGGCCGGGTTCCCTCCATGCAGGCCAAGATGACCGAGCCGGGGGCATCGGCATTGCGCTCGGCCAGAAAGAGCTTGGAGGCATCGCGGATACCGAGCAGTCCGCGGTCGGTCATCTCGAAGACGCCGATCTCGCCGGCTGGGCCGAAGCGGTTCTTGACCGCGCGCAGGATGCGGTGGGCGTGGCCGCGGTCCCCTTCGAAGTAGAGGACGCTGTCGACCATGTGTTCCAGCACGCGCGGACCGGCCAGCGAGCCGTCCTTGGTGACATGGCCGACCAGCACCAGGGCGTGACCGTGCTGCTTGGCATGGCCGATCAGGGCCGCGGCGCAGTCGCGCACCTGCGCCACGGTGCCGGGCGCGCTGGTCAGGCGGTTGGTCGTCGTAGTCTGGATCGAGTCGATGATGACCACACCCGGCTTGAGCTTGCCGATGGTGGCGAGAATCGCCTCCATGTCGGTGCTGGCGGCCAGGTGCAGGTCGGCATGCGTCGCCTCAATGCGTTCGCCGCGCATGCGCACCTGCTGCACCGACTCCTCGCCGGTCATGTAGAGGACGGGCCCCTGCTGTTCGGCCAGCCTGCAGGCGGCCTGCAGCAGCAGGGTCGATTTGCCGATGCCGGGGTCGCCGCCGATCAGTACGGCAGAGCCGGTCACCAGGCCGCCGCCCAGTACGCGGTCCAGTTCGTTGATGCAGGTGGTGCGGCGGGGGGTATCGCTGCCGCTGATCTCAGTGATCGGGGCGGTGGTGATCGGCCGCGCGTGGCCGGTGGCGGCGGGCTTCTCCAGCACCTGCTCGGTGATGCTGTTCCATGCCTGGCAGTCGGGGCACTGGCCCATCCACTTGCGGTGCTCCGAGCCGCAGTTCTGGCAGACGAAGAGGGTGGTGCTTCTGGACATTGCGGCGATACTATCCCGTCATCGGTCCGGGCGCGAGGAGTAAGGTCGTGTTGTCGTGACGTCCGCGTTCAGGACGTGTATTCTTCGGTATGCGTTCGGCATGCGCGCGACATTTCGGGCTCGCTGAAAAAGGCGGTGTGGCAATACCGAAACAGAGGTCGTAAGAAAGCGTTGCAAGAGCCGGAGGGTGGCGCTATCGTTCGTCGCCCTAAAAACAACAAGAGGTAAGTAAATATCCATGTCTTTGGCTTTGGAACAGAAGAACGAGATTCTTGAGAAGTTTCGCACCCATGAGAACGATACCGGTTCACCGGAGGTGCAGATCGCGCTGCTGACGGCCCGTATCAACGGTCTGTCCGATCATTTCAAGCAGCACCACAAGGACCACCACTCCCGGCGTGGCCTCCTGAAAATGGTTGGTGCCCGCCGCAATCTTTTGAACTATCTCAAATCGAAAGATTTCAGCCGCTATCGCACGCTCATCGAGAGCCTGGGATTGCGTCGTTAAAGATTCACCGGAAGCGGCCCGTTCGGGCCGCTTCTTTCTTTATGCTCCTGGCCAGGGACATGATGACAAGGATAAAATGTAATGTTTGATATCAAGACCAAGACGGTCCAGTTCGGTGGCCGTGATCTCGTACTAAAAACAGGTGAAATTGCCAGGCAGGCGGATGGTGCCGTGGAGATTCAGTATGGCGACGTCGTCGTGCTGGTCGCTGCATGTGCAGCCAAGCAGCCTATGCAGGGTGTCGATTTCCTGCCGCTGACGGTCCACTATCAGGAGCGCACCTACGCTGCCGGCCGATTCCTCGGCGGCTTCTTCAAGCGCGAAGGACGCCCCTCCGAGAAGGAGGTGCTGACCTCCCGTCTGATCGACCGTCCGATCCGGCCGCTCTTTCCGAAGGGCTTCTTCCACGAGACCCAGGTGATTGCCACGGTGATCTCCGCCGACGAGGACAATAATCCCGATATCGTTGCCATCAACGGTGCCTCCGCGGCGCTGGCGATCTCCGGCATTCCGCTGGAGAACCCGATCGCGGCGGCACGCGTCGGCTACATCGATGGCCAGTTCGTGCTCAACCCGACCTACGAGCAGATGGAGTCCTCCCAGCTCGACCTAGTTATGGCTGGCACCAAGGACGCCGTACTGATGGTCGAGTCTGAGGCCAAGGAACTTTCCGAGGATGTGATGCTCGACGCCGTCATGTTCGGCCACGAAGGCATCCAGGCTGTGATCGAAGGGATCGAGGCACTGGCGCGCGACGTCGGTAAGGCACCCATGGAGGTGGAGCTGGCCGGTGACGACAGCGTCAAGGGTGTGGTCAACGAGGCCTTCGAGGCCGATGTGCGTGAGGCCTATGCCATCACCGACAAGCAGGCCCGTTCCAACCGCTTGGAGGAGCTACGCAACCAGGCGCAGGAGCGCTTCGCCGGCGAGGATGGCCAGTATGAGGCCAACGACGTGTCGTCGGCCATGAAGGGCCTCGAGAAGCATGTGGTACGCCGCGCCATCATCGACGGCAAGCCGCGTATCGACGGCCGTTCGACCGCCGATATCCGCAACATCGACAGCAAGGTGAGTGTGCTGCCCCGTACCCACGGATCGGCCCTGTTCACGCGCGGCGAGACGCAGGCACTGGTCACGGTGACACTCGGTACCGAGGCGGACCAGCAGATGGTCGAGAACCTCGAGGGTGTCTCCAAGCAGCGTTTCATGCTGCACTACAACTTCCCCTCCTACTCCGTCGGAGAGGTTCGCCGGCTTGCCCCTCCGGGGCGCCGCGAAATCGGTCACGGACGTCTGGCCAAGCGCGGTGTCGAGGGGCTGCTTCCGAGTGACGAGGAGTTCGGTTACTCCATCCGCGTCGTCTCCGAGATCACCGAGTCCAACGGCTCCTCGTCGATGGCATCGGTCTGCGGCGCTTCGCTGGCACTGATGGACGCCGGCGTGCCGCTGAAGCGTCCGGTGGCCGGCGTGGCCATGGGCCTGATCCTGGATCCGGACGGCTATGCCGTGCTTTCCGATATTCTCGGCGACGAGGATCATCTGGGCGACATGGACTTCAAGGTGGCCGGTACCACGGAGGGCATCACTACCTTCCAGCTCGATATCAAGATCTCCGGCCTGACCAAGGAGATCATGCACCAGGCGCTGGCACAGGCGAAGGATGGGCGCATGCATATCCTGGGCGAGATGGCCAAGGCAATCTCGACGCCGCGTAGCCAGATGTCCGAGCATGCGCCGCGCATGTTCGCCATGAAGATCAACCCGGACAAGATCCGCGAGGTGATTGGCCCGGGGGGCAAGGTGATCCGTGGCATTGTCGAGGAAACAGGCGCCAAGATCGATATCGAGGACGACGGTTCGGTGAAGATCTTCGCCACCACCGAGGCATCGGCTGCGGCAGCCCGCAAGCAGATCGAGGATATTACCGCCGAGATCGAGGTAGGTCGCGTCTACGAGGGCAAGGTGGTCAAGCTGATGGATTTCGGCGCCTTCGTCCGCATCGCCGGCAACACCGACGGCCTGGTACACATCTCGCAGATCGCGGCACATCGCGTCGAGAACGTGGCCGATGAGCTCAGTGAGGGCCAGATGGTGCGCGTCAAGGTGCTCGACGTCGATCGCAGCGGCAAGATCCGGCTTTCGATGAAGGCTCTTCTGGAGGAACCGGCGTCGGCCGAGTAAACGGCATATCGATGATCGGAAAGAGGCGGGTTTTGCCCGCCTCTTTTTGTTGTGATGAGAGGCATGATCCATGAATGGAGGTGGCATGCACGATTTCCCCATACGTGAAACGCAGCTGACGAACGGACCGCTGGTGGTGACGCACGCCATGCCGGAGAGCCAGAGCGTGGCGCTGGGTATCTTCATCAACACCGGCAGTCGCGACGAGACCGCGGCCGAGGCGGGTATCTCGCACGCCCTCGAACACATGCTCTTCAAGGGCACGAGGCATCACGACGTGCATGCGCTGAGCGAGTTGCTCGACGGACTGGGCGGCAATGCCAACGCCTTCACCGCCCGCGAGCGCACCTGTTTCCATATCCGCGTGCTGCATGAGGACTGGCCGGAAGCGCTGGCGCTGCTGTCCGAAATGGTGCTGCACTCCACCGTTCCGGAAGAGGAGTGGGGGCGCGAGAAGGAGGTGATCTTCTCCGAGATGGCGATGGTTGAGGATGCGCCGGACGAGTGGGTCATGGACGAGCATATCCGAGCCCTCTATCCGGGCCAGAGCCTGGGGGTGCCGACCATCGGCACGCGCGACGTGCTCGAGGCGATGGGGCGCGGCGACCTGATGGAGTATCACCGGCGCCACTACCACGCCTCGCGCCTCATCGTCGCGGCGGCCGGCCGTATCGAGCATGATGCGCTGCTGGAGGCGCTTTCGGCCATCGACTGGCCGCAAACGGGCGAGGCCGTGGCGCGCCCGGCTGCCGAGATGACCGGCGGCATCCAGATGCTGCCGCGGGCCGGCGAGCAGGCGCACCTTGTCATGAGCTATCCCGGTATGGCTGCCGCCTCGGCTGACCGGCCGGTGGCGTGGCTGGCCAACCAGATGCTGGGCGGCGGCATGAGCTCGCGGCTCTTTCGCGAGGTGCGGGAGAAGCTGGGGCTTGCCTACAGCGTCGCCTCCTGCCTCTCCAGCGTGAGCGATACCGGTACATGGACGATCGGCTGCAGTACCGATCCGGCCCGGCTGGTCGAGTGTGCGAAGGTGGTGCGTCGTACGCTGG
>DATFLK010000115.1:0-8380 GCA_035267815.1 Mariprofundaceae bacterium
GCTGCAAGTTGATCTCGATGAGTTTCTGGTAGTAAGACGGAAGCCTTTCCGTTCTCTCCCGCATCTCCCTGACCACATGCATGCGAAATTTATATATAGATAAGATTGAGGTATTTTTTTATGGCAACAGGTACAGTCAAATGGTTCAACGAAGCTAAGGGGTTCGGTTTCATCGCCCCGGATGATGGTAGCGACGACGTGTTCGTTCACTTCTCTTCGATCCAGTCCGAGGGTTTCAAGACCCTGGCAGAGGGTCAGAAGGTTTCGTTTGAAGTTGGTCAGGGACAGAAGGGCCCGCAAGCACAGAACGTCATCCCTGAGTAACATGCAGGGACCTGCATTAGCAGGATGAGACCGAAAAAAACCCCGCCCGCAACGGCGGGGTTTTTTGATTGACGATTCCCCGAGAGCATGCCACCACCGGAGGGAAATATGGAGTACCGGATCACGGACAAGCGCCCCCTCTATCAGGGCTTCTTCAGGCTCGATGCCTGCAGAGTGGAACACGACCGCTTCGATGGCGGTCGGCTGCGAATCGTTCGTGAAAATCTGGAGCGTGGCGATGCCGTCGCCATCCTGTTGTACGACAGGGAGAGGGATCTGGTGCTGCTGATCGAGCAGTTCCGCATTGGTCCGGCCGTGCGTCACGACGAGGCATGGCTGCTGGAGATCGTGGCCGGCATGGTCGATGCCGGTGAGGATATCGAGACATGCGCCAGGCGCGAGTGCCTTGAGGAGGCTGGATACGAGCCGCGCGAGTTGACACCGCTGGGCAGTTACTACGCCTCCCCGGGCGGTTCATCCGAACGCATCCACCTCTTGCTGGGCGAGGTCGATGCCGGCCGGCGTCAACACAACGGCGGTGGCCTCGAGCATGAGCACGAGGATATCCGGACACTCTGGATTTCGCGCCGGGAAGCGCTGACATGGGTCAAGAACGGAAAGATCCATTCAGCCGCACCGATGCTGGCGTTGATGTTGGCCTTCGGCCCGCTGTCTGAACCGGTCGGTTAGTTCCCCACCAGTTCGGCCACCATGCCGCTGAACTGCTCGTAGCGGAAGGGCTTGTCCAGAATGGCTGGCGTCCGCGCCAGAAAACGCCGCTCGATCTCCTCGCGGTAGCCGGTCACAAACATTACGCGGGCGACTAGGTCGGGCTCTATCCGCACCAAGTTTTCATAAATATCGTCACCCGGCATCGCCGGCATCCTCACATCGAGAACCACCAGATCGTACGCATCACCGTGCGTAGTCAGTTCATACAACCCCATGACTGCATCGCGCAGCCCTTTGACCTCTACTTGGATGCCACACGACTGACCGTAGCGTGTCAGGAACGACGCGATGATGCCCTGAATAGTCTCCTCGTCCTCGATTACCAGCACCCTCATCTCACTCATCCCCGTCGGCTGCAACTACGGACCGCATCAGCTCGGCCATCGCCTTCCCGGCAGCATAACCGGCCGTATCAACGTGTGAAAGCGGGTAGAGTCGGCTGTCGGCATCCAGATACGGTGCCAGCGCTATCACATGACGATCCACCATGGCATCACCGACGCCATCGGCATCATTGATCACGATCCACCGCGGCGCCCTGCCCATCGCATGCAGACGATCCAGCGTCAGCAAGGCGTGATTAATCCCGCCGAGCCGAGCCCGCACGACCAACAATACTTGGCAGTCCGGCATCGCCGCCAGCCAGTCGCTGACCAGAAAGCGCTCGTCCAAGGGCACCATCAGACCGCCTACCCCTTCGAACAGACAGCGTGCGGTCCCTTGCATATGCCCCCGACACCAGTCGAGCAGCGCCGTCTCGTCGATCCGACCCCCCTCCAGTGCCGCCGCCTGGGAGGGGGCCAGCGGGGCGGCAAAATCGTAACGGTTGATCTCCGCCTGCTGTGCCGGAGCCATCCCCTGCGCCTGCAGCAACGCCGCGACATCGGGACTAATCCCGTCCCCCTCGTGGCCGCACGCCACCGGCTTAAGGGCCCTGACCCGCTCCCCCGCCTCGCACAGGGCCCGATGCAGCCCACACGTCACGAAGGTCTTGCCGGCATCCGTATCGGTGGCGGTGATGAAGAGGTGACGCATCGCTGTTGAGGAGGGACTGATCATTCAGCGCCTCCCTGCGGCCCATGTTCGGCATAAAACCAATCAATCAGCATCTTCCTAGTTCCCCGCCGGCTGGATCGGGATGGTCTTTTTACCGTGATAGGGCGTCTCGGCGTACCAGGCCTGCGCATAGAGCGCTTCAAAGGTGGCCCGGATGCGACCGTCCGGCATCCGGTGGGCCGCACCGTAGTGCTGTGCTAGTTCGCGCAGCATGCCGCGTCCGTAGAGGCCGCCGGGCCGGTGTGCGATGGCCGAGGAGGAGGCGCCCCACTGCTTGAGTTCACGCACCAGCGCCATGGTATCGGAATAGGTCAGCGTAAAGAGGTCCGTATCGGTCACCGGCATCTCGACGGCATACGCTCCCTCCAGCGAGGTCAGCATGTTCCCGAGGCTGGTAACATCCGGAAAGGGAAGCACCAGTCCGGCGCGTTCGTGCGAGATCTGCGCCAGCGACTGCCGCAGCTCGGCCAGCGTGCGGCGGCCAAAGGTAGAGAAGATCATCAGGCCTCCCGGCGCCAACACACGCCGCATCTCCCGCACCATCTGCTCCGGATCGGCCACCCACTGCATCACCAAGTTGGAGCAAACCAGATCGAACGAGGCATCGGCGAAGGGGAGAGCCTGAGCATCGGCGATGGTGAACCGGCAGCGCCGTCGGCGCAACCAACCACCCCGGTGGCGCTGCCGGGCCGCCGCCACCATACCGCCGGCAAGATCCACCGCATGGATACGCGCCTTTCGGTAGCGCTGCTGCAGCAGCGTTGTACAATAGCCGGTGCCACAACCGACATCGAGGATGCGGCTAGGCTCCAGCTTTGTGAAGGCCAGATGCTGCACGAGCCGGTCAGCCACCTCGCGCTGTAGCACGGCAGCTTCGTCGTAACTCGTCGCCGAGCGGTGAAACGCCCGTTTTACGCGATGCTGGTTGATATGCTCTTCAGACACCATGCCTCCAATTCACGGTTGAATCGTTCCGCCTGCGTCAGAAACGGTGCATGGCCGCACTGCTCAAACGACACGAATGCGGCCCCGTCAATCCGCTCGCTCAGATATCGAGCAGCCGCCACCGGCACCACACCATCCGACTCGCCATGCATAACCAGACAGGGAGCATCGATCGCCGACAGGGTGGCACGCAGATCGAGTTGGTCCAGCAGTGTTAGTCCATCTTTGAGCGCCTGTTCCGAGGGCGGCCGGCGGCGGTCGATCGCCGCCCTTGCCACGGCATTGTACTCCGGGCGTGAAAGCCGGTCGCCGTGCAACATCAGCGCAAAGAATCGACTCATCATCCTGGCGGATTGCGCTTCCACCCCTTGCACGAAGCCTTCGAACACCTCGTCCGCACAGCCGTGCGGCCAGTCCGACCGCATGCAAAAACAAGGGGTCGTGCCGACCAGCGCCAGCCCCGCGATCCGCTCCGGATGCGCCTGCGCCAGCTGTATCGCCAGCATACCGCCAAGCGACCAGCCGACCAGTACGGCCCCATCCGGAATGGTCTCAAGCAGACTCTCGCCCCACCGTTCCGGTGGCAATCCGGCCGCTCCGCCATGGCCGGGCAGGTTCGGTGCATGCACCATAAAGCGCTCCGAGAGCACAGTGCTCTGGCCATGCCAGACCGCGGCCGACTGGCCCCAGCCGTGGATCAACACCAGCGGCCGACTCATCCCGTCATTCTACCGAGAGCCGACAGCAGCGCCTCGATATCATCGGCGCCGTGCACGGCGGAGAGGGTGATGCGCAGGCGCGCCGTCCCCTCCGGCACCGTTGGCGGACGAATCGCCGGCACAAAGAACCCCTCCGCCCGCAGCCTTCCGGAGACATCTAGAGCGGCCTCGTCGCTGCCCAATACCAACGGCTGGATTGCCGTCCGCGAGGGCATCAGCGGCAATCCCAGTACCTTCGCCCGTTCGACGAAGAGGTCGATGTTCTCGCGCAACCGGCCGATCACGTCGCCCTGCTGCAACACCGTCAGCGCAGCGAGCATAGCCGCCGCGGCACAGGCCGGTACAGCTGTCGAGAAGATCATGGTGCGCAGCCGCTGCCGCAACCCCTCGATCATCTCGTGCGTCCCGAGGATAAAGGCGCCATAGCCCCCAAGCGCTTTGCCGAAGGTGCCCACCTCGACTAGGCGTGCATCTCCCTGCACTCCCGACTCCTCGCTAAGACCGCCGCCATTCGCACCGAGAACACCCAGCCCATGTGCATCGTCGAGCACCAGCAATGCGTCGTGGGCATCGGCCAGATCGAGTAGCACACCGAGATCGACACAGTCCCCATCCATGCTGAAAACACCGTCGCTGACTAGGATGCGGCGTCGGTCATCGTTTCGCCGCAACAGTGCCGTCAGCCCCGCCATGTCGAGATGGCTGTAGCGATGGACCTTGCCGCGACTAAGGCGGGCGCCATCGACAAGCGAGGCGTGGTTAAGACGGTCGCAGAAGAGGTGCGTGTGACGGTCGGCGAGCGCATCGAGCAGGCCGATGTTGGCCAACATGCCGGAACCGACGAGCAGCGCCTCCTCGCACCCCTTCCATGCGGCAAGTCGCGCCTCCAGTTCATGCAGAAGCGGCGCATCGCCGCTGACCAGCCGTGAGGCGCCGCTACCGAAGCCGTCCGCCTCAATACTCTGCACCGCCGTCCGACACACCTCGGGATGGTGGCTGAGCCCCAAATAGTCATTGGCAGCGAAGTTCAGCAGGCGGGCACCGTCCACCTCGATCCGGCCACCGTCACGACGGCTACGAAGCAGCCTGCGGCGCCTTTCTGTCGGCACATCGTCGAACCAATTGCGGGAATCCATCACCGGCGTCATGCTGGGCGGTATGGGTGTGCTGTCAACTTCGGCGAACCACCGGGTTAACGGACTAAAGACGCTACTGCAGCCCGCCTGCGTCTTCTGCGCCAAACCGGTGACGCAGCCAACTGACTGCTGCGACGACCGTGCCCGCCGGGTAATCGTCTTCAGACCAAGCCGCTGCATCCAGCCGCGACAATCGTCTTTCTTCGCCGCCTCACGACGCAGGAATCTGCGGCGCGCCTTCCGGACGGGCCGAAACGGCGGGGCAAGATGCATCGCCCGGTCGCATCTAGGTGGTCGACGACATCCTCACGACCGTGCACATCACACTGGCCTTCACCAGCCAGGCGTTACAACCGCTCTCAAGACCTGTACACGCCTTCTCGCTGGCACGCACGCCCTCCGGCCATTAGCCTCCGGGCGTAGCAGACCACGGTGCCACACCCCGGCCCGTATCCGAATCCCTCTGGACAGGAGCAACACCATGGCACATATCGAACTCTATTCAGGCCCGTTCTGCCCCTACTGCATCCGCGCCAAGATGCTGCTGCAGAAACGCGAACTCCCGTTCACCGAATATGACATCCACGAGGAGCCGGAGAAACGCGAGGAGATGCAGGCGCGCGCCAATGGCGCCCGCACCATTCCGCAGATCTTCATCAACGACCGTCATGTCGGCGGCTGCGACGAACTCTTCGCACTGGATCGGAGCGGCGAATTGGAGAACTGGCTGAACGGTTAAGACGGGACCCCCCGCGAATCAGGGGCCCGTCGGGACTCAGAACTCCCGGAGAAGCTCCGTGATACCGGTCTTCTCACGAGTCTTTTCGTCGACCTGTTTGACGATCACGGCACAGTATAGATTCGGACCACCCGACTTGCCGGGCATCGAACCGGAGACCACGACCGAATAGGGCGGCACCTCGCCGAAGTGCACTTCACCGGTCTCGCGGTTGTAGATCCGGGTAGACTGCCCCAGATAGACGCCCATCGAGAGCACCGATCCCTCGCGCACGATGACCCCCTCGGCCACCTCGGCGCGGGCGCCGATAAAGCAGTGGTCCTCAATAATCACGGGAGTGGCCTGAATCGGCTCCAGCACGCCACCGATGCCAGCCCCGCCGGAGATATGGCAGTGCTTGCCGATCTGGGCACAGGAACCGACCGTCGCCCATGTATCAACCATCGTCCCCTCGTCCACATAGGCACCAATGTTGACATATGAGGGCATCAGCACCGCCTTGGGTGCGATGTAGGCGCCCTTGCGTACCGTGGCCGGCGGCACCACGCGAATGCCCGCTTCCTTGAACATCTGCTCGCCCCAGCTGGCGAATTTCAGCGGCACCTTGTCATAATAGTTGGAGGCGCCACCATTGATCAGCTGGTTGTCATGCAGCTTGAAATAGAGCAGTACGGCCTTCTTCAACCACTCCTGCGTCACCCACTGGCCGTCGTCGCTCCTCTCGGCCACGCGAACGCCGCCGTCGTCCATCAGCTGGATTGCGTGCTCGACTCCATCGCGCACCTCGGGCTGCACATCCTTGGCCGTCCACTCGTTGCGGGTTTCCCAAGCGGATTCAATGACTCGCTGCAAATGATTCACACTTCACTCCATATCGATAAAATTTTGCACGAAGCCTAACCAAAACCTCGGCCGATGGTAATGCCGCATCGCGCGGGGTTATCGTTCCTCGCTCTCCCCATCGGGATCGCCCTCGGACTGGAACTCCTCGACTGCGGCGAAGGCCGAATCGGGATCGTCGAAGCGGCCGATATGGATCAGCGCCTCGCCCTCGTTGACCAGTGGAAGGTTGCAGCGGCCGATGATGACGCCGCCGTCGCGGGCGGTGATCTCGCTCTCGTTCTGCCCGAAAGGATCGGCCACCACCCCCAGCACCTCGCCGCGGCTCACCTGCCGTCCGAGCGGTGTCAGTCCGCGTGCGATGCCGCTCTGATCAGCCCGCACCCAGTAGCTCGAGTGCGCCGTGGTCGGCGTCAGGCGGCGCTTGCGCCTCGACGGTCGCAACATCTCCAGTTCGCGCATGACCGAGATCACGCCGCGCACACCGGCCCGAATCGACAGCTCGTCGAAACGCAGCGCCTCTCCGGCCTCGTAGACGATCAGCGGCACCCCGGCCTCGTGTGCCGACTTACGGATCGAACCGTCGCGCAAACCGGCATGCAATACCACGGGGGCGCCGAAGGCGGTCGCCATGCGCTCCACCTCCGGATAGGTGAGGCAGGCGCGAACCTGAGAGAGGTTGTCGCGATTGATCGCGGCCGAATGCAGATCGATGCCGTGCGTACAGCGGGCCAGTAGCTCAGTGCGGATCAGGTTGGCCAGCCGTGCCGCCAGAGAGCCTTGCTCGGAACCGGGAAAGGAGCGGTTCAGGTCGCGCCGGTCGGGCAGGTAGCGGGACTGGTTGATGAAACCGTAGACATTAACGATCGGCACGGCGATGAGCGTGCCGTGGAGCCGCCGCAGCGCCGGAGTGCGAACCAGTCGGCGGACGATCTCGGTGCCGCCGATCTCGTCGCCGTGCAGCGCTCCCATAACCAGCAGTCTGGGACCGGGCCTGCGGCCGCGGATCACATGCACCGGCATATGAAGCTGCGTATGGGTGTAGAGCGGCGGAAGCGGCAGTTCGATGGTGTGGCGCTCTCCCGGCAGCACCTCGGTGCCGCCGATGATAAGAGGGTCACCCTTCGGGCTAGCCTTTGCCACGGGTGCGGGTACGCCCCTTTTTGGCGTGCTTCTCAATGAAGGTGATGATCATGCCGGCGATATCCTTGCCGGTCGCCTCCTCGATCCCCTGCAGTCCCGGCGAAGAGTTGACCTCCATCACCACTGGACCGTGGTTAGAGCGCAACAGATCGACACCGGCCACGTTCAGCCCCATGATCTTGGCCGTGCGGATGGCGGTGGAGCGCTCCTCCGGCGTGATACGCACCAGCTCGGCACTGCCGCCGCGGTGCAGGTTGGAGCGGAACTCCCCCTCCTTGCCCTGACGTTTCATCGCCGCCACCACCCGGTCACCGACGACGAAACAGCGGATATCGGAACCGCCGGCCTCCTTAATGAACTCCTGGATCAGGATATTGGCATTGAGCCCGTGGAACGCCTCGATCACGCTCTCCGCCGCATGACGGTTCTCGGCCAGTACCACGCCTACCCCCTGAGTCCCCTCGATCAGCTTGATCACCAGCGGCGTGCCGCCAACCATCTTGATCAGTCCCTCGGTGTCATCCGGGTAGCGGGCAAACCCGGTGACCGGCAGGCCAATCCCCTTACGGGCCAGCAACTGCAGCGAACGCAGCTTGTCGCGCGAACGGCTGATGGCCACCGACTCGTTGAGCGGATAGACCCCCATCATCTCGAATTGGCGCACCACCGCCGTACCGTAAAAGGTCACCGAGGCACCGATACGCGGGATCACCGCATCAAAGCCGTCCAGCTTCTCGCCCTTGTAG
>DATFLK010000116.1:0-5315 GCA_035267815.1 Mariprofundaceae bacterium
TGTTCAGACAATGGCCAGCATCCGCTTGTATACATTAACCTGAAGGATGGCAAGGGACGATGCCAGTATTGCGGTCAGGCCTTTGTCTATGTCGACAATGACTCGCGCGACAAGGAGCAGGAGGCGGCCTGACGCCTAGCGTCCCCGTCGGCGCACCATCTCGAACAGAGCGACGCCCGTCGCCACCGACACATTTAGCGACTCCACGCGACCCGGCATGGGAATACGCACCAGATGGTCGCAGCTGTCGCGCACCAGTCGGCGCAACCCTTTGCCTTCACCGCCCATCACCATGCCGACCGCACCATCGAGCCGGGCATCATAGAGCGAATCCTGCACCTCGCCGGCCAGCCCGACGATCCAGAACCCCTTCTCCTGCAACGTCTGGATGATACGAGCCAGATTGGTCACCCGTATCACCGGCAATCGCGACAGCGCCCCGCAGGCGCTCTTGGCCACCACCGGCGAACCCAGATCGGCGGCATGATCCTTGGGGATCACCACGCCCGCACAACCTGCCGCCTCGGCTGTGCGGATGCAGGCACCGAGATTGCGTGGATCGGTCACCTGATCGAGCAGCAACACCATCGGCGCTGATGCGACATCGACCGACTCGATCCACTCATTAAAAGAGAGCACCGGCCCGCCTGTCACCATCTCCGCCACCACACCCTGATGCGGCACGCCGCCAGCCTGTCGCTGCAATGCCCCCTTCGGCACGAATGAGACCCTGATCCCCGCCTTGCGAGCCAGATGCACCAGCTCGCTCAGCCGAGGGTGCTGCTTACCCTTCTCGACCAGCAGCATCTCAACGGCCTCGCCCGCCTCCAACGCATGCTTCACCGCATGAATCCCCGCCAATACCTTCATTTCATCTCCTGTCGGCCGATTCTAACGCCGGTACTGCAACCTGAAAGCCGTGACGAATGCCTCCAGATGATCGGCCGGGAGGTCGTTGATACCGGCCGCCGCCTTGCGCCCACCGCCGGTCGGAAAGCGCTTGCAGAGATCGTCCGCGCCCGTCTTGTGGTTCAGCGGCGCACGCACGCTGATGCGGTAACCGCCATCTGGCAGCTCGGTCAGCAGCGCATGCGCCCGATCGGGCGCGGCACGCGCCAGCTCGTTGGCAAAAACCCCCGAGGCCCGTCGGCTCCAGGGGGTATCGGGCTGAATATAGAGAGCGATCGCATCCTCCTCAATCTCGGGCGAAAGCTTGCGTGCCTCATTCATGTCCGACCGAAAGCCGGCATTGAGCAGACGATACGCATCGGTCTCGGCCATGAAGGCAAACGGATCAGCATAGGGTTGGATCGCCCGGTAAAGATCGGTCGGGTGCATGTGCAGATCATCCAGCGTGACGCCGTAGCCGTTGTAGTTGATCAACTCACCGAGGTAGCAGAGCTGATCGAGTTGCGCATGGTCCAGATCCAAAGGCAGTGCCGCCGACCGTGCCGAGGCGTGCAGGTTATCGCCGAAGGCCGCCGTCACCGCCCAGGCGAGATACGCGCCCTGCAGATCATCGTTGACCAAGAGGCTCGTGCAGACCTCAGCTCGCGTGTCGATATGCACCGAAAGGTTGGCATGATCAGGAATCATGCCGGCGAAGTGGTGATCGACATATTGCACCGTGGCGCCGTCATCGAGTAGCCGGACAAGGTCGTCGCGATTCCTGTCGAGCGAGATATCGAGCACGGTCACTGTATCACCCCTCTTCGCCTGCACCCGTTCCAGTAGCGCGATATCGCGCTTCACGCCGGTCACCAGTTCCGCCTCGCGCGGCTCGGTCAACCGCAGCTGGTGCAGCGCGCAGATACCGTCGGCATCGCCGTTGAAGACATCAAAAAAGGTCATTCGCCCTCCCGATCCGATCCTTCCGTGCCGGCATCAGAACCATCCGTTCTCCTTGAAGGAGACCACATCCTTATCCGCCATCAGGAAGTGATCCAGCACCTTGATATCCAGGGGCGCGCAGGCCTCGACCATGCGGCGGGTCAGGGCGATATCATCGTTGCTGGCACGCGCCGTGCCGCCTGGATGGTTGTGAAACAGGATCAATCCCTTGGCATCGATCTCCCAGGCCCGCTTCATGACATTGCGCGGATAGGCCACCGCACGATCCACCGCCCCCTCCGAGAGGATCTGCGTTGCAATATGGCGATGCTGCTGGTCGGTGAAGATCGCACCGAAACACTCCATGCCTCTTCCCTGCACCAGAAACCGCAGATGCGACTTGACCTTGTCGGGCCGATCGAACACCGACTTGCCGGGAAGATCGCTGGCAAGGTAGCGCAGTTCGACCTGCCGGACCACCGTGAGAAACACCGCCCCCTTCTCACCCAACCCCTCGATCCGCTTCAGCTCCGCCACCGGCGCATCGAACACTCCGGCCAGCGTACCGAAGACGGCTAGCAACCGCTTGGCGATCGGCTTGACGTCGACACGCGGCACCGCATAGGTCAGCAGAAGCTCCAGCACCTCATAATCGTGAAACCCGTCGAAACCGCCGGCGGCAAAGCGCGCCCTCAACCGTTCCCTGTGTCCCTTGACCTGATCATTCACCGCTGCACCCCCTTGCCTAGGACAGTGCCAGACCGGACATTACTGAATACACGCCATTTTAGCCTATCCGGGTTATTGCGATCCACCGGATTCTGCAATACCGTCGGGCCATGAAACGCAGGGGAGACATCCATCCATGAATGTCGAACATCGCACACGAGACCTACGCCGACAACTCATCAACCTTCTCGATCAGGTTCGCAAGGAGTCCGGTCTCGAACCTCCCCCGCCGCGCATTGCCGCCTCGCTGACCCACGACTTCCTCGACCTGCTTCGGGACCCTCATCACCAGAGCATCGGACTGCGCTGGCGCCTAGTCAGCCATGCCCATCTGCACCGCCACATCTTCTGCATCCGCTGCCCCGATCAGGCTTTCTACCTCGATGCCATCAAGGGCTACTTCCTGCGCCGCAATATTCAGCCGCTCGAACGACATATCCTGATCGCGCGCATGACAGAGGGACAGGATGGTTACACACTGACTCGGGGAGCCGCAAACAAGAGCCAGAACGGTAACTTCATGCTGATCACCCTGCATGTATCCGCCACCCTCCTGCCCAACGGGCGCCGTCTGGCTAGGGACCTGAAGGCGCTCCTGCACGCGGTGGAGCTTTCCGTGAACGACTTCCCCGCCATGCATGCGGCCGTGGAGCAGTGCGCCCAGAAGCTCAGGGCGGACTCATCCGAAGCCGCCGCGCTGCTACGCTGGATGAACAAGGACAAGTACATCTACCACGGCATGCAGTGGCACGAAAAAAGGGTGGGACTTCTCAGAAACAAACGCACGACCGAAAGCATCATCAGGGGGTTCCACGAGGAGATCGAGCTGCTTCCACCACCCCGTGAACCGGGCCTGGAGTGGCTCCACCTGCACGCCCCCCAGCAACACGCCTACAGTACCGTCAACATGGAGTGCGTCCGCATCTGCTGGCGCGAGGGCAAACGGCTCGCCTCCCTGATCCTGCTCGGTCACTTCTCGCGCAACGCGCGCCATGCTAATGCCAGCTATATCCCGCTTCTGCGCACCTACTGGGAGAGCCTTCTCGCCCAGCCGCTGCTCAGACAGTCGGCCTTCTACCGTCGCGAGATTCGTACGATCTTCGACCGCCTGCCCAAGCCGCTGCTTCTCTCGGTACCCGCCATGGAGCTACTGGAGCCGATGGTCGAGATCGCCAACCTGACCGGCCCGACACAGACGCATACCGCCCTGTTCCGACCCGGTCCCAATGGCCTGCACCTGTTGCTGGCCGCCATGCCGGCGGACCGCTTCGGACCCAATGTGCTGCATCGCATCTTCAGGCATCTGCGCGATATCGACATCACCGAGCATGCCTACCAGGATTTCAGCATCGGCGCTCACCGCCTGCTGCTAATCGCCTGCACCTGCCAGGGGAAGCGAAGCAATGGCGAAAAAGTGGCCCAAGCGGTGCAAGAGGCGGTGCTGTTCTGGAAGGATGCGGCGCGGGCGGAAATTCTCGGGCACGCAGGAGAGCTCGACATACCGGCAGCGCTGGCCGAGTTGGAGCAGCTCCCCTTCCTCTACCAGAATCTTTTCCCGCCCGAACGCCTCATCGACCACATGAAGGCACGCGACTGGGTTATCGAGCACGGCCGCATCCATGTCAGGGTTCGCAACCTCGACAAAGGGGTCGAGCTCGACATCTTTTCGCCCGCGCCGCTGCCGCTGGGCGAACTGGTTGCCACCGTACAGGGATTCGGACTGGTGGCACAGCAGGAGGAGGTGGTCTCGCTGGAGAAGAATCACCGGAAAGTGCACCTCAGCAACCTTTACTGCACAACCAAACGCACCCCGCACCCCGAGGATATCGGACGCCTGACACTGGGCCTAGACCGGGTACTCAACGGCGAGGCGGATGACGAATCCGCCAATGCGCTGGTCCTAATGGCCGGCCTCGATATCCAGCAGGTGACGGTCATCATCGCGCTACGCAATCACCTAGTACAGCTGCTTGCCGACGCCGCCCCGACACCGCTGACCAACATGCTCCGCCACCACCCGATGGCCACGGCCAAGCTCTACCGCATGTTCGAGGCTAGGCACCGCGCCGCCATGCCGGAGAACTACGAGGAACAGGCGAAACAGGAATTCGAGAAGGCTCTGGAGGGGGTCAAAAACCTCACTGATGACCGCTGGTTCCGCGCCCTAGCCGAACTGGTCCATGCAGGGGTGCGCACCAACGCCTATGCACGCAACCCTTGGGAACCCGTCGCCATTAAGATCGATCCGCACCTGCTGAGCTACACCCCCAAGCCGGTACCCTATCGGGAAATCTTCGTCCATGGCGTCCATGTGGAGGGGGTTCACCTGCGTGGCGGCCCGATCGCCCGTGGTGGCCTGCGCTTCTCGGACCGCCTCTCCGACTTCCGCACCGAGGTGCTAGAGCTGATGGCCACTCAGGTCACGAAAAACAGCCTCATCGTTCCGACCGGAGCGAAGGGCGGCTTCATCGTGCGACACGGCAAACAGAGGAGTGAACCTTTCGTACAGGAACAGTACCGCGCCTTCATCCGCGCCCTGCTCTCCCTGACCGACAACATGGTGCGGGGTGAATTCGCCCCGCCCGCCGGCATCCGCATCCCGCAGGAGGATCTGAACGACGCCTATCTTGTGGTAGCTGCGGACAAGGGCACGGCACGCTACTCCGACAGCGCCAACGAGGAGGCCCGTCTGGCCGGCTTCTGGCTGGATGACGCCTTTGCCAGCGGTGGCAGGCACGGCTACGACCACAAGGCCG
>DATFLK010000117.1:0-11155 GCA_035267815.1 Mariprofundaceae bacterium
AAGCCTTGATCGCCTGCACAGGCTTGGCCTCATCTACCCCTGCTTCTGCACCCGCCGGAAGATCCAGGAGGAGGTCGAACGCATGGGGCTGGCTCCGCATCCGGGCGAGGAGGGTGCCCCCTATCCCGGCACATGCCGCGATATCGGCACCGCCACACGTCACAGACGCATGCTCGAGGAGCGCTTCGCCTGGCGTCTGGACATGGGCGCCGCACTGGAGCATCTGGACCGGCCGCTCAGCTGGCAGGACGGCGAAGGACACACCCACCCGGTCCACTTCCATGTGCACGACGACTTCGTAATCGGTCGCAAGGATATCGGCATCAGCTACCATCTGGCGGTCGTCATGGATGACGCGGCCCAGAGCATCACACATGTCATCCGCGGGCAGGACTTGGCGGTGCACACCGGTATTCACCGCCTGTTGCAGACCCTGCTGGGATTGCCGGCACCGGTCTATATCCACCACCCGCTGCTGTGCAACGAAGCGGGCGAACGTCTGGCTAAGCGCCATCATGCGCCGTCGCTGAAAGCACTGCGTGAAGCGGGGGTCGAGTCGGAGAGACTGAAGCGGTATCTGCTGCATGAGTGCCGGGCAAGGTGGGTCCCGGATAAAATACTTGGCAAACACCCCAAATAAACTATCATTTAGGTGTAAATTATTTTTTGTACATATAAAATGGTGTAATTTTGAATATTCTCGACCTTATCGGCCATACTCCGCAGGTTCAGCTGGAGCGGATCGCCCGCCACCTGCCCGACGACATCCGGATCTACGCCAAACTGGAGCGTTTCAATCCGGGCGGTTCCGTCAAGGACCGGCCGGCGCTGTGGATGATCCGGGACGGCATCGAACGCGGTCTGCTCGGCCCGGGCAAGATGATCCTCGACTCCACATCGGGCAACACCGGCATCGCCCTGGCCATGATCGGTGCGGCGATGGGTTACCCCGTCCGGCTGGTCATGCCGGGCAACGTATCGGACGAACGCAAGCGGATCTGCCGCGCCTTCGGCGCCGATCTGATCTTCTCGGATCCGCTCGAGGGATCGGACGGCGCGATTATCGAGTGCCGCCGCATCTTTGAGCAGGAGCCGGAGCGCTATTTCAAGCCGGACCAGTACAACAACCCCGTCAATCCGAAAGCGCACGAGGAATCGACCGGTCCCGAGATCTGGTACGACTCCGAGGGGAGCCTGACCCATTTCGTCGCCTCGCTCGGCACGACGGGCACTCTCGTGGGCACGGGGCGGTTCCTCAAGCGCATGAACCCGGATATCCGGGTCGTGGCGGCCGAACCTGACTCGCCTTTCCACGGCATCGAGGGATTGAAGCATATCGCCTCGAGCATTGTTCCGGGCATCTACGACGATGCCGTACATGACGAGAAGATCGGTATCGATACCGAAACGGCCTATACCCACACCCAGCGTCTGGCCCGCGAGGAGGGCATCCTGGCCGGCCAGTCCTGCGGCTGTGCCGCCGCCGCTGCCATCCGAATCGGCGAACGTCTTGCGGAAGAGGGAACACCGGGGCATATCGTCACCATCTTTCCCGATGGCGGTGAGAAATACCTCTCGACGCCCGTCTTTACGGATGGGTGCGTCAACAGCGGTGGCGGAATCTAGGAGACCTCTGGGAATTCAATCCGGTATTTTCGAGGGTATCCCCGCGGCCCGAATCAGGAGACGTCGTTCGAATCGGACGATTCGGAACGGAATGGTTCGGCGGTGCCGTGCAGTTGTTTCTTGGCATCCTCACGGTGTATGGCCACATCTGACGGCGCCTCGATGCCGATGCGAACCTGCGCCCCCTTCACCGCCAGAACCTGAATGCGGATATCTCCGCCGATGGTGATCACCTCACCCTTCTTACGCGTTAAAATAAGCATGGCTCATCTCCCCCATCCGCCTGTAGCGGATTCCCCTCAGTGGCCCTGCACGAAAAAATCAGCCGTCGGCATCCAGATCGAAACCGGAATGCAGGGCCCGCACGGCCAGTTCCAGGTATTTCTCCTCAATCACGACCGTGATCTTGATCTCGCTGGTGGCGATCATCTGGACATTGACCCCCTCTTTGGACAGGACATCGAACATACGCTTGGCCACACCGGTATGTGAGCGCATGCCAACCCCGACGATCGAGACCTTGGCGATGGCGCTGTCGCCCACGACATCGCGCGCACCGAGCTTTCCGGCCACTTCACGCACGATCTCCATGGCGGCGGGGAAATCCCCCTTCGGCACGGTAAAGGTCATGTCCGTGGCGCCCTGCTCGCTGACATTCTGCACGATCACATCCACGTTGATGCCGGACTCGGCGATCGATCCGAAGATGCTACTGGCAATGCCGGGACGGTCCGGAATCCCCATGATCGTGATTTTGGCCTCATCGCGATTGTAGGCCACGCCACTAATTGCTGCTCGTTCCATATCCTCCACCTCTTCCATCACCAGGGTTCCGGGCACATCCTCGAAGCTCGAACGCAGATGAATCGGCATATTGTATCGCATGGCCAGCTCCACGCTGCGGGTCTGCAACACCTTGGCACCGAGACTGGCCAGTTCCAGCATCTCCTCGTAACTGATCCGCTCGATCTTGCGCGCGCTGGAGACGATGCGCGGGTCGGTCGTATAGACACCATCCACATCGGTGTAGATGTCGCACTGATCAGCCTCTAGGGCGATAGCCAGTGCCACCGCCGAGGTATCCGAACCACCACGCCCGAGAGTGGTGATATTGCCATGCTCGTCCACCCCCTGGAAACCGGTCAGGATCGGCACTTCACCCTTCTTCAGATGCTGCATCAGACGTGTCCCCTCGATATGCCGGATACGGGCGCGCGAGTGCTGGCTATCGGTATGGAAACCGGCCTGCATGCCGGTATAGGAGTAGGCCGGCACACCTCGCTGTTTCAGTTCGATCGCCAGCAGGGCGGCACTGACCTGTTCGCCCGTTGCCACCAGCGCATCCAGCTCTCTGGGTTCCGGCTGGTCGCTCAGCTCATTGGCCATGCCGATCAGCCGGTTGGTCTCGCCGCTCATAGCCGACACCACCGCTGCCGTCTCAATCTTGTCACGCCAGCTTCGTTCCACCAGATCGGCCGTTTTCCGGATACGCTCCAGAGTGCCGACCGAGGTGCCGCCGAACTTCTGCACCACCCGCATCTAATTCCCTCCTGACTCGTGTACCGTGGCGATCGCCACCTTACCCATACCCAGCTGCCGCAACACATCGAGCACGAACACCACCCTGCCGTGCTGTGTCCGCGCATCAGCGCGCAACACCACGCGCATGTTGGGATTTCCCTTGGTCACATTGAGTACCCGCTTGCGAAGATCATCATCCCCCACCGGCTGATCCTGCACATACAGCTTGCCCGCGGCATTGATGCTGACCACCACCTCCTTAGCATCGCTGACCTGCTCCTGTGTTTTCGCTGTCGGCAGCTGCAACTTGAGACTGGTCGACACCTTGAAGCTGGTGGAAACCATGAAAAAGATCAGCATGAGAAACACCACGTCCACCAGTGGCGTGATGTCCACCATGTAATCGGTACGTTTGCGCTGGCGAAGCCGCATCAGCGCTCGCCTTTGAGCAGCTCGACGAAACGCAGGGCGTGTTGTTCGATTTCGATCACGAAGCGATCCACGCGCGCCCCAAGGATACGGTAAGCCACCAGCGACGGGATAGCCACCGTCAGGCCGGCCGCCGTCGTATTCAGCGCCTTGGAGATGCCACCCGCCAGGATATCCGCCTTGCCCACACCCTGAACGGAGATCACGTGGAACACCTCGATCATGCCGATCACCGTCCCTAGAAGTCCCAACAACGGTGCAATGGCGGCGATCACGCCGAGCACGCCGATAAACCTCTCTAGGTGGGCCACCTCTTGTCGGCCGACCTCCTCAAGCGCCTCCTTCAGCACCGGGCGCGACATACCACGATTCTGCAGGGCCACCCAGAGAATCCGGCTCATAGCCGTGTTGTTCTCGCTGCACACCTTCATGGCCTCTTCGACCTTGCCGGCCTTCACCGCCTGCTCCACGGTGTCGATATTCTTCACAGGAAGTACCACGGAACGGCGCAGACTCCAGCCACGTTCGAAGATAATCGCCAGTGCTAGGATGGAACATCCCAGCAGCACAAACATGACCACACCGCCCTGCATGATAAACTGGTACACAAACCCCTCCATGGAACCAAAACTCACGAACCGGCTTCCGGTTCAATACCAATCAAGCCGCCGAGTATAGAAGATAGATGGCCGAAAAGTCATCTCCGGAGGCGTTGATACCATTGCCATGCCAATATGTCGCCAGGCCTCCATCCCCTGCCTGTACTGATGGACAGGCCAATGACCCTGACTTCAGGGAAAAGCAGGGTCGCGACCACAGCATCGTAGGCCATATTCCAGATCCTCGTATCCCAGATCTCTCAGTGAAGCGCCCCCATCATCCAACCTTAGCCGGCATCAACAGGAAACGTGGCGAAACATGACGGAGTGGAGCTACTGCGCGGGGTACCGAATTCGCCCGCGAATCAACTGATCCTGGCCCAACCGACGGCGCTCGATATCGTCCAGGCGCAACGCATCACTGACATGCGCTACACCCTTGCCATGCCACAACCCGACAGCCTCTTCTCCACCGATGATCAGCGGCGCCTGATAGAGCACCAGTTCATCGGCTAGGCGCGCCTCGAAAAAGGCAGCGTGCAAACGGCCGCCTCCTTCCAGCAGCAGAGCAAGGCGCCCCTCTTTTCCTAGATGCTGCAGCACGACATTCAGGCTCTCCGCCGGCACCACCTCCGCCCCGGCTGCACGCCAGGCATCAGCCTGTCCGTTGAAGTTCCGCACATAGAGCCGGGCGGGCGCCTGCCCGTCGAGCAGCCGATAGTCAGGCCTGAAGACGGGCATGTCGTCGCACACCACCGCACGCAGAGGCACTTCGCCGCGCCGATGCGCGTCACGCACCGTCAGCGAGGGATTGTCCTGAGCCAGCGTGCCCGCCCCGACTAGAATGGCATCGCTGGCCGCCCGCAACCGGTGCGCATGACGACGCGACCCCTCCCCGCTGATCCACTGCGAATGCTGGCGCCGGGTCGCCAGCTTGCCGTCCAACGAAATCGCCGCCTTAGCGACCACGTAGGGACGCCCCGTCCGGACGAAATGAAAAAAAGGGCGGTTCAACTCATCGGCGACATCGCGGAGCATGCCACCGCAAACTTCGATACCGGCTTCGCGCAACAGGGCGGCACCGCCGGACATCTGGGGATTAGGGTCGTCGGAGGCAAAGACCACCCGCCTCACCCCGGAGCGCATCACGATATCGGTACAGGGCGGCGTACGACCATGGCCGGAACAGGGCTCCAGCGTAACATAGAGGGTGGCGCCGCGTGCGGCACTCCCTGCCTGTCGGAGTGCGGCAAACTCGGCATGCGCCTCGCCCGCTCGCCTGTGCCACCCCTCGGCGATAATCGTCCCATCCGAAACCACGACCGCGCCCACGCGTGGATTGGGATGGGTCGTGCCGACACCGCGCCGGGCCAGCGCGAGCGCCCGGCGCATGAAGCGGATATCGGATTGCGATGGCGATACCATGACGGCAAGATGGCAAGCTGCCCGGGGATATGCAAGCAGAAGCGGAAGCCCGGCACACCGCACATTTGCCCGCCGCGACGCGACGCTGCATGATAGTGGCGTATCACCGTGAGATCAGGAGGATTTCCCGCCATGCCGAGCTTTGACATTGTCTGCGAAACCGACATGCAGGAGGTCTCCAATGCGGTCCAGCAGACCCGGAAGGAGATCGACACCCGCTACGATTTCAAGCACAGCCAGTCGAGCATCGAACTGGAGGGCGACGCCATTGTCGTGGTTGGCGACGACGATAACAGACTAAACACCGTGGTCGAAATCCTGCGCGGCAGGCTGGTGCGCCGAAAACTGGAACCGAACTGCCTTGATTACGGCGACATTGAGGGTGCCAGCGGCGGCACCCGGCGCCAACGCATCGGCATCAAGCAGGGGGTGGACAAAGATCTGGCCAAAAAGATCGTCAAGGCGATCAAGGGCGGCAAGCTCAAGGTACAGGCGGCGATTCAGGGGGATCAGGTACGCGTGACGGGGAAAAGTCGGGATGCGCTGCAGGAGACCATCTCCCTGGTCAAGGGCATGGATACCGATCGGCCGTTGCACTTCAGCAACTTCCGCGACTAATATCTGAAGAGATGAGATTCGATCCCTCCGGAGGTAAAGAAGATGCGCTGGACCCTGATGATCGCAACAACCGCAGCCCTGGTGGCCTGCAGCAGCAACGCCAACCAGACACAATCCCCCGAACCGACGTCATCCCCGACGGCCGAACAGTCGATGCAGCAGGAAAAGACGGCCGACGTGAAGACAGACAAGGGTGGCGAGCACTTCCAGAACGGCATGGCATCGCCGGAGCAGCTGGCGCAGGGGGCGATGCAACAGGCCTCCCCAACGCAGCAGAGTACCGCACAGGAAAAGACCGCACCGGTGGCACCGGCGCCCTCCTCCACCATGCAGCAGGTTCAGAAGAGTGTCGAACAGGCCACCCAAGCCACCGCCAGCACCAGCACCAGCACTGCCAACAAGGTGGTCGGCACCACCTGGAAGAGATGCGCCGTATGCCATAACTTCACGCACACCCCCAAGGTCGGACCGGGGCTGGCCGGCATCATCGGCCGCACGGCCGGGACCGAATCCAATTTCAACTACAGGTTCACGAAATACATCAAGGGCAAGGCCTGGGTCTGGGATGAGGCCCATCTGAAGAAGTGGATGTGCGACTCCAAGAAGGCGATCAAGGCGTTCACCGGCGACGAGAACGCCCAGACCAAAATGCCATCACAGCATGTATGCGATCCGGCAGATCAGGAGAGTGTCTTGTCGAAACTTCGCTCCATCTCGTAACCAACGAGGTACATCGACACCCGATGATACAAGGGGGCATGCCACAGGCATGCCCCTCCTTTTTTCATGCCTTTCAGGTTCAATTCAGCCAGGCGACATAAGATGGCCGCGTCTGGATCCCCTGAAGGAGGACATATCCATGCAACGCATTGCCATTATACTCTCTATTGTCGTGCTGTCGGCCTGTGCCACTGAGCGTCAGGAGCGTGCTACCGCTACCGGCGCCGCGGTCGGCGCCACCGCCGGTGCCGCCATCGGCTCCCAGAACAATCAGGTCGTGGAGGGCGCGCTCATCGGCGGCATGATCGGTGCCGCGGCGGGTGCAGCCATCGGCGCCCCCGATCCGCAACCGGCCTACCGTACCCATGCACACCGTCCCCATCACAGGGTGGTTCGAGAGGCCGAACAGGAGCGTCGCTACAGGCATCACCGCAGAGAGGACTGATTCAATGGCCGCCCTTGCGGTAAGGGCGGCCGATTCCGGCTCAGTAGAGCCCCTCGAATATCTCCCTGAACCGTTCATAGACCCGGTGACGCCGGATCTTGAGGGTCGGCGTCATCAGGCCATCATCGACGCTGAACGGCACGTCGTGCACCGCGATGCGGCGCACCTGTTCATGCCGGGAAAGATGGCGCAGCACCTCCCAGACCCGCTGTTGCAACACCCTCTTCAGGGGCTCCGATACGACCAGTTCTGACCACGGAAGGGACGACATCCCCCCCTTCTCGGCCCAGCCCAGACACTGTTCGCGTGCGGGAACGATCAGGGCCACCAGGTACGGCCTTCGATCACCGTAGACAACAGCCTGTTCGATCATGGCATCGGCCATCAGCAGATGCTCGATGCGCTGCGGCGCGATATTCTTGCCGCCTGAATTCACGATAATGTCCTTTTTGCGGTCAGTTATATACAGGTAACCGTCCGTATCCAGCCTCCCCACATCACCGGTGTGGAACCAGCCGTCCACCAGCGCCGTTTCGGTCATCTCCCGCTGTTGCCAGTACCCCTGCATGATATTGCCCCCCTGCACGAGGATTTCGCCATCTGCAGCGAGACGGACCGATACGCCGCGCACGGGTCTCCCCACCGTGCCCGCGCGGCGTGCATCGACGGAATTGACACTGACAAGCGAGGCCGACTCCGTCAGACCATACCCCTCCAGTACCGGTAATCCCAACGCCTCAAAAAAGGCACCAACATCCGACCCGAGCGGCGCCCCTCCCGACACCAGCAGCCTGAGCCTGCCTCCGAATCGGGCCCGTACCGCCCTGCCTAAGGTCCGGTCCAGTATATACCGGCCGAGCCGCGCCATGGCGGACAGGCCGCCGTCACGCCGCCGCTGCGCCAGTACTAGATAGGTGTGGAATACCCGCTGCACGAAAGAGGGTTGCCGCGCCATGCGGGACATCACCCGCTCCCGCATCACCTCCAGCAGCCGCGGCACGGCGATCATCAGCGATGGGGCGGATTCGGCGAGATCCCTGCTGATCGTGCCGGGACGCTCGGCGAAGGCGACCGAAAGCCCAAAGCTATAGGGCATAAAATGGCTGGCGAAACGCTCCAGGCTATGTGCCAGCGGCAGCACGGAAAGCATCCGATCCTCCTCCTCAAAACGGACGATCGCCGGCACGGCCTCCAGATTGGCGAGGAAATTACCATGCGACAGCATCACTCCCTTCAGGTGACCCGTCGTTCCGGAGGTGTAGACCAGTGTGGCCAGCGTCTGCCGCGTCAACGGCTGCAGACGCGATGCCAACGCCGCCGCATCGACCGGAACTTGCTCCAGTTCGTCAAAGGCGTGAAGGCGCGCATCGCCCCCTGGCTGCGGCACGGCATACACGGATCGTACCGACGGACAGGCGTCGAGCGCCTCCATCAGGGTCGAGGTTAGCCTCTCCCCGAGCGCGATCGCCACGGCGGCACCCGAATCCTGCAAGACGTAGGCCATGTCGCCCGCACCGAAGCTGCAGTATAGCGGGACCGTGACGGCGCCAATCGACATGATCGCATAATCGGCCACGGCCCATTCGGGACGATTCTCCATCAGCAGGGCGACCCGTTCGCCCGGCGCAACACCAGCGCGAATCAGGGCCGAGGCGACGCGTCGGACGCGATCCGCCAGTTTACGATAGGAAACGGGAGTATAGCCGGCGTTCTGCCGGCGCCACTGGGCAGGCCGGTCTGGAATACGGTCCGCCGTCGCAAAAAAAGCCTGAGGAAGGCTTTGCGCCTGTTCAAGTCCGGGCAGTGCCATGACCACTGTTTCGTCAACCGGACGGTCGATTCATGGCCGATTCCAAACCACCCGCCGGCTCCGTCAGCACACGGTCATGATGCGTCGGTATCGGCATCCCCGGAAGCGGTAACATCATCCTTTTTGTCACCCTTTTCGGTGCTCTTCTTGGTCCTGCTGCGCGTGGCCCGCGGTTTGGTGCTCCCGGAAGATCTGCTCTTCGACGCCGTTTTGGCGGCGGTACTCCGACGCCGGCGCTTCAGCGGCGTCTTCTCCTCAGGCTCGGCCTCCGTCTCATACCCCTTCTCCGCAGCCGTGGCCGCAGCGGACTCCTCTTTTTCCGATTCATCCAGCTCCTTGTGCACCAGCAGGGTCATATGCGTAATCACCACACCGGGTACGCTGGCGATCACCGCCAACAGGGACCCGAACATGGCCAGGCCAACCAGATGTGCCACACCGCCCCAGAAGCCCGAGGCAGCCTGCACCGTCTCCATCTGGGTACCGGCCACGTAATCGGCCAGCCCCCAAGTGATCTGCATGCCGAGCCAGATGGGCGAAAGAACGAGTACAGCCGCGAAGACGGTAATCAGCACCCCACCCAGATTGTAGATCAGCAGCTCCGGCAGACGCTGGCGCATCAGCCGCCATAGAATCGCCTTCAGGGAGGCGGTATCCGCCTCCGAGATCGCCACGCGTGCCGCGATATTGAACAGCGCCAGCAGCAGCCCGACCGCCACGACGGTATTGAGCAGCAGCAGCGGTACGCCAACCACGGAGAGCCAGACAAGGCCCAACCCCGGAATCCTAGCGAATGCCAGCACCAGCATCTCGGCCAGCATCAGGGCCAGCAGGGCACCGATCGCCCAGGCCGGCAGCAACAGCAGCGAACCGATGCGCGAACGGGCAAAACAGAATGCCTCCAGCGTGTTGGGGGTGACCTCGTCCTGCATGCCCCGGTAGACCTGATGCGCCAGCGCGGTCAGCCCGAAAAGGGTCCATAGCAGGCAACCGATGCCGCCGACAAAACGCAGGAAGATGGCGCCGGCCCGGGAGACATCCCCCATGCTGAACAGACCGTAAATCACTACCGCACCGACCATGGTCAGCGCCATGGTGATCAGCAGCCTCGGTTTGAGTGCGCTGCGCCCTGCAGCGACAATCTGGTCCGGATTGATATAACGCACGTTTCACCTCCCCTGTATCAAAACCAGTGTAGATATTGATACGGCGTACGCAAGTAGTTAGAACCAGCCGCCGACTTGCCACTATTACCCCGATCAGGAAAAAGCGCCCTCTTTTTTCCACCGCCCGAAGCATATACCTTGAGGAGATGCGGCCGGGATGATCCGGCGAGCATCACCAACCACAGGGGGGATCATGGGCAAACATGTCTGCATCATCGGTGGCAACGGCTTTGTCGGTCGCGCCATTGCCAAAGCCGCCACCGAACAGGGCCACACCCTGACCATCGCCTGTCGCCACCCGGAACGGGCTCGCGATCTGCGGGTCGAGGGGGCTCGCCTGGTCAGGGCGGACATTGTCGACGGGCGCGGACTGGATCAGGCCGTGACGGATGCCGACTGCGTCATCAATCTGGTGGGTATCCTGTTTGAGCGGGGGCGAGAGAGCTTTGAGGGTGTGCACGTTCGCGGCACCGAACATGTTCTGGACGCCTGCAGCAGACATGCGCATACCCCGCAATACCTCCACATGAGCGCCCTGGGTGCCGACAGCGCCTCCCCCAGCGCCTATGCCCGCACCAAG
This sequence comes from Mariprofundaceae bacterium, assembly GCA_035267815.1. GTDB lineage: Bacteria > Pseudomonadota > Zetaproteobacteria > Mariprofundales > Mariprofundaceae > DATFLK01. Next base: position 10,940 of record DATFLK010000117.1, read on the forward strand.
GCGAAGGCCGAGGAGCGAGTGCGGCAATCCAAGCTCCACTGGACCATTTTCCGCCCCTCCGTCATCTACGGCGCGGAAGACTCCTTCTTCAACCGCTTCCGGAAACTATCATCATTCCCGCTGATCCTTCCGGTCATCGGCGGCGACACGCGCTTCCAGCCCGTATGGGTCGAGGACGTCGCACGGGCCTTTGTCTCCAGCATTGGCAACCGTCAT
>DATFLK010000118.1:0-8671 GCA_035267815.1 Mariprofundaceae bacterium
GATGCCGTCGAAGGTACCGGCCCCGCCGATGGAGACGACGGGCGCGCCGAGCTTGGCGATATCCTTCAGATGCAGCAGATCGGCGCCGATGATAACGCCGGTGGTGCCGGCGATATAGGCGAGCGGCGCGGCCGTTTTGCCGCCGATGGCGAGTGCCACGATGGCTGCGGCGAGCGGCGCGATCAGCATCGGCATGCCGATCCCGATGCCCGCCACCGGGCGGCTGATGGCGTAGCAGATACCGGCGCAGAGGAGGACGGCCAGTCCGATATTGGGCCAGGAGATCGTGAAGCCGTGGATCAGGCTGGCCGAGAAGACCAGCGGTACCATACAGCCGCCAACATTGACGGCGACGATGGTTCGGCCGGTAAAGGGGAGCTGCGGGATGCGCAGCAGGCCGCGCTGCATGGCCTTCTCCGTTTCCTTGTTGGGATGCTCCGCTTTGATGGAGGTGACCGGCAGGTTGAGCACGCTGCCGAAGAGCGAGGCGAAGAGCAGCAGCATCCCCTGTGACGTGGTCAGTCCCAGCTTGCCGAAGGCGAGCGTTACCAGCCCGAACTGCACGAAGACCATCAAAAAGAGCAGCAGCAGGACAAAGGTGATCAGGTGAAGGGGGGAGACGGGTCCGCGCATGGATGCATTGTAGCAGCCTGTCGATGCGAAAGACCATAATGACTGGATAGTGAAGCGTCCGCCGGATCGCGGCATGCTGGACTCGTCATGACAGTCACCGAAGAGATACGCTTGGACCGGGCCGGCCTGAAGACGATCCTGATCCGAACAGCCGTGGGCATTGCCGCCTCCGAGGCCTTCGTGCTCGGCACGCTCTACGTCATGGATGTCAACTCCTTCGGCTACGGTGCCTTCTTCTCCTTTGTCTGCCCGGCGACGCTGGCGCCCTACTTCACCTGGAAGGATCTCAATCGGATGCGGCTGCTGGAGCGCTACCGGGGCGAGCTGGAGTTGACCAACCGGCGGCTCGAGGTCGCACTTTCCGATGTGCGGGTGCTGCGCGGCCTGCTGCCGATCTGTGCGTCGTGCAAGAAGGTGCGCAACGACGAGGGGGCCTGGGACCAGATCGAGACCTATATTGCTCACCATACCGATGCGCAGTTCACGCATGCGATCTGCCCCGAATGCACGGTGCGCCTCTATGGCGAGGAGCTGCCCGAGATGGCGGCGGAGACGGGGATGCCGAATTGAATCCATGCCCCTGCGGTTCCGGCTGGCCACTGGCGGCCTGCTGCGAGCCGATCCTCGATGGCGTACTGGCCGAAACGGCCGAGGCACTGATGCGCTCGCGTTACACGGCCTACCTGCTCGGCCGGTACGACTATCTGCGCCGCAGCTGGCATCCCGACACGCGCCCCGAACCGGGGGCACTCGGCGGCACGCAACCGACCTGGATCAGCCTTGAGATCGTCGATACCGAGGCGGGCAACCCGGACGATGACGAGGGGATGGTCGACTTCATCGCCAGCTACAGAAGCGGCGGCAAGGGGAAGCAGCTGCATGAGCAGAGCCGCTTCGTGCGTGTGGATAGTGAATGGCGCTATCTCGACGGCCGTTGCGAGGTGCGCGATATTGGCCGCAATGACCTCTGCCCCTGCGGCAGCGGGCGCAAGTTCAAGCGCTGTTGTGGGGGATCGTGAGCACCTGAAAAACAACGCCCCTGTGGTTTTTCAGTACGCTACGGTCTTGTAGCATTTGCTGAGCGATTCTCCTAACAGGTGAGGTGCAGCGCCGCGACAATGGCCTTATATTGTCTCGCCAGCCGATTATAGATGCCGACCGCCTCGCCGGTGCGCGCCATGTGCGTCTTAATGCCGAGCGATGCGAGATGGTCGAGCGTCGCCTGTGGGACCTCCATACAGCCGACGTTGCCGGTGCCGATCACCAGTACCTCGGGGTGGTACTCCAGCACCGGTCCGAGGTCGTCGATCCCCAGCCGGCGCCCCTCCCTGCGCCACCAGCGGTCGTTGATCCCGTTCGGCGAGAGGATGACATCGGAGCGGTAGACGGCACCGTCGACGGTGATGCTGCCGAAGCTGTAGTGGCTGATATGCATGACGGCTTCCTCCTGCGGCGAGCGGTATGGCAGAAGCACTGTTGTTCCTATCATAGCCATAATGCGTTGCAGCGGTGGAATTGGCCCTTGCCATCGGGGGCCAATATGAGTATAAATCGCGCCCCTTCCAAAAATGGGAGGCTGAGACATCGGCGAGCGGTCGATGATCAGCGAAAAGGCGACCGTACGGCGGGTGGCCTTTTCTTGCAAAATCAACGGCTTGTGTCGTTTATTTTGGCAGGCCCTCGTGGCCCGCGACGGAAGCACCGAGCAGATCGGTCCTTTCTAATGGGAGCAGTAGAGTGAAAGCGAACATTCATCCGGAGTACAAACTTTCCAAGGTGACGTGCGGTTGCGGCAATACGTTCGAGACCCGCTCGACCAAGGGCGACATTCATGTCGAGATCTGTTCCGCCTGCCATCCGTTCTATACCGGCAAGCAGAAGATCGTGGATACCGAGGGTCGGGTGGAGCGCTTCTACAAGAAGTATGGCAAGAAGCCCGAAGCGGCGGCCTAAGGAAAGCGGGAGTTTATCATGTATGCAGTGATTCAGACCGGCGGCAAGCAGTATCGCGTCCAGGAAGGCGACGTCTTGCGTGTCGAGAAGCTCGACGCCGAGCCGGGCCAGAAGGTGAGCTTCGACCAAGTGTTGATGCTTGGCGAGGGCGATAAGGTCAAGTTCGGCAAGGATGTGGCCAAGGCCAAGGTGCCGGGCGAGGTGATCGAGCAGGATCGCGACAAGAAGATCGTGGTCTTCAAGAAGCGTCGCCGCAAGCACTCCAAGCGCACGATGGGGCATCGCCAGTCCTATACTGCCGTACGTATCGGCAAGATCACCAAGCCGCGCGCGGCCGCCAAGAAGAAGGTGGCTGAGGAGACCGCGGAAGCAGCAGGCAAGGAGGAATAGGCCATGGCACATAAAAAGGCAGGCGGTTCCAGCCGCAACGGACGCGATTCCAACGCCAAGCGGCTTGGCGTCAAGAAGTACGGCGGCGAGAGCGTGATCGCCGGCAACATTCTGGTGCGCCAGCGCGGCACCAAGATCCGCCCGGGCGATAATGTTGGCTGCGGCAAGGACTATACCCTCTTTGCCCTGAGCGACGGACGTGTCGAATACTACCAGAACCGCAACCGCACGACGGTGCGCGTGGTCTCCTGACCTGAGGCTGTATTCGCACTATTCGAATCGGGGCGCTTCGGCGCCCCTTTTTCGTGGGCGGATGCCTTCGCAACTGATTTCTCATAGGGTTGAAGCATGAAGTTTGTCGATGAGGTGAGTGTCGAGGTGCGGGCCGGTAACGGCGGCGCCGGCTGTGTCTCCTTCCGGCGCGAGAAGTATATCCCGCGCGGCGGACCAAACGGCGGCGACGGTGGCCGTGGCGGCCATGTCGTGGCCTTGGCGAGCACACGCAAGAACACCCTGATGGATCTCTACCTGCGCAAGCGGCTGCTGGCCGAGAACGGCAAGCCCGGCATGGGTTCCAACATGCATGGACGCAACGGCAAGGATATCGTCATCGAGGTGCCGGTCGGTACGCTGATCAGGGACGAGGCGGGCCATGTGCTGGCCGACATGGATCGCGATGGCATGCGCTATCTGCTGGCGAAGGGCGGCAACGGCGGCCTCGGCAACAGCCATTTCGCCACCAGCACCCATCAGACGCCGCGCTATGCGCAGCCGGGCGAGGAGGGCGAGGCCGGCATCCGCCTCGTGGAGCTGAAGGTGATGGCGGACGTTGGGCTCGTGGGCCTACCCAACGCCGGCAAGTCGACGCTCCTGACGAAGATCTCCAACGCCCGTCCCAAGGTGGCCGATTATCCCTTCACGACGCTGAAACCGGTGCTGGGCGAGGTCTTCGTCGGCGATACCGATGCCTTCGTTGTGGCCGATATCCCGGGACTGATCGCCGGTGCCCACGAGGGCAAGGGACTGGGAGACCGGTTTCTGCGCCATGTCGAGCGGACGAAACTGCTGTTGCATCTGGTCGATGCGGTTGATCCGGGCGGACTCGATATCACCGACCAGCTGCACGAGGTGGAGGCCGAACTCAAGGGGTACGGCGAGACGGTCTGGAACAAGCCGCGCATGCTGGTGGTCAACAAGACCGATGCACTGAATCCGGAGCTTCTGGCCGAGGCGAAAAAGCAGGCGAAGGCCACCGGCCTACCGGCATTCTATATCTCCGCCGTCAGCGGCGATGGGGTCGAGGAGTTGATGCACGAGGTCTACAGGCACCTGCAGGCGATGCGCGAGGAGGCGGCATGATCCGTCAGCGGCGCGACCTTGCAGATGTGCGCCGCATGGTGGTCAAGATCGGCAGTTCGCTGCTGGCCGATCCCGAGGGTGGTGTTCGCCAGGCCGAGGTGGAGCGTTTCGCCGCCGAGATTGCCGCCCTGCACAAGCGCGGCATTGAGGTGGCCATCGTTTCCTCGGGTGCCGTGGCGCTCGGCTGTGTTCATCTGGGCTGGGTCGGCCGGAAACTCTCCGTGCACGAGAAGCAGGCGGCGGCCGCGATCGGCCAGCCGGCACTGATGCACGCCTACAGCCAGGCCTTCGCCGAGCATGGCCTGAAGGTGGCGCAGATGCTGCTGACCAAGGACGACCTGCGTCACCGCCGGCGTTACCTGAACGCCAGCAACACCAGCGAGACGCTCTTCGATGCCGGTATCGTGCCGATCGTCAACGAGAACGACACCGTCGTCGTGCAGGAGATCAAGTTCGGCGACAACGACAACCTTGCTGCGCTGGTGGGGCTGATGATCGATGCCGGGCTGCTGGCGGTACTGACCGATGTGGAGGGGCTTTTTACCCGCAATCCGGCCATCTGCGCGGATGCCGAACGCATCGGACTGGTTAGGTCCATCACGCCGGAGATCATGGAGATGGCCGGTGACGAGGGTAGCGACTTTGGTACCGGCGGTATGGCCAGCAAGCTGAGAGCCGCCAGTATTGCTACGCGGGGCGGTGTCGCCACGGCTATTCTGAGCGGTCATGCGCATGGCGTGCTGGCGAAGCTGCTGGCCGGCGAGGAGATCGGTACGCTTTTCGCCTGCGGGGTGGATCGTCAGACGCGGCGCCAGCACTGGATTGCCGAGGTGCTGACGGTCAGCGGTCGTATCCGCATCGATGCCGGTGCCGCCCGCGCCATCGTCTCGCAGGGGGGCAGTCTGCTGCCGGTCGGCGTCACGGCGGTGGAGGGCGGATTCGACAAGGGCGAGTGTGTCGAGATCATCGACGATGCCGGTCGTCTCGTGGCTCGCGGGCTGTGCAACTACAGCGCCGAGGAGATGCAGCGGCTGATCGGTGTCGCCAGCCACGAGATCGAGCAGGTGCTCGGCTACAGCGATTTCTCGTCGGTGGTGCACCGCGATAACTTGGCACTGATGAAAGAGGCTTGAAGGAGGCGACGGTGGGGACGGATATCAATACGATCATGAAGATGCTGGGCCGGCAGGCCCGCGAGGCGGCCGGCGGTATGCGCATGGCCGATACCGGGGCGAAGAACCGGGCGCTGACGACGGCTGCGACCATCCTGCGACGCGAGGCCGGTGAGATCGCCGCCGCCAATGCGATGGATATGCAGGCGGCCGAGGAGCGGGGTCTGGATGCGGCACTGAAGGATCGCCTGCAGCTTGATGCCGATCGCATCGAGGCGATAGCCGAGGGGCTGGAACAGATCGCCGCCCTGCCCGACCCGGTCGGTGCGATCAGCGATCTCGTCTACCGTCCCTCCGGCATTCAGGTCGGGCGCATGCGTGTGCCGCTCGGCGTCATCGGCATCATCTACGAATCGCGCCCCAACGTGACCGCCGATGCCGCCGGCCTCTGCCTGAAGTCGGGCAACGCCGTGATTCTGCGCGGCGGTTCCGAGGCGATCCACTCCAACCGGGCGGTGGCGGCCTGTCTGCGTCGCGCCATCGTCGATGTCGGTTTGCCACAGGATGCGGTGCAGCTAGTGGATTCCACCGACCGAGCGCTGGTTGGCGAACTGATCAAGGCGGAGGATGATGTCGATGTCATCATTCCGCGCGGTGGCCGTTCACTGATCGAGCGCATCGCGGCCGAGGCACGTGTGCCGGTGATTAAGCATCTGGACGGCATCTGCCATGTCTATATCGATGCAGCGGCCGATGCGGCGATGGCCTCGGCCATCGCATTGAATGCCAAGACCCACCGTTTCGGCGTCTGCAACGCCATGGAGACATTGCTGGTGCACGAGGCGAAGGCGGCCGAGGTGTTGCCGGGGATCGTCGATGCCCTGATCGACAAGGATGTGGAGGTGCGCGGCTGTGAAAAGACGCAGAAGCTCGCATCCGGACGTTCCGTCACGACGGCCTCCGACGAGGATTGGGGCACGGAGTACCTCGGACCGACGCTCTCGATACGCGTCGTCGATTCGATCGAGACGGCGATGGCCCATATCGCCCGCTACGGTTCCGGACATACGGAGAGCATCGTCACCAACGATTACGCTGCCGGGCAGCGCTTCCTGCGCCAGGTCGATTCGGCCTCGGTGATGTGGAACGCGAGCACCCGTTTTGCCGACGGTTTCGAGTATGGTCTGGGTGCCGAGATCGGCATCTCCACCGATCGCCTGCATGCCCGCGGACCGGTCGGCCTGGAGGGGCTGACGACCCAGAAGTGGATCGTTCTAGGGCACGGCGAGGTGCGCACATAACCGGCCCCATGCATGGACAGGGGCTGCAGCCGGTGGGTCTGTTCGGCGGCAGCTTCGATCCGCCGCATATGGGCCATGTGGCGCTGGTTCATGCAGCGCTCGATCTGCTGCAGCTGCCCGAGCTGTGGGTTGTGCCCGTTGGTCTTCCGGTGCATCGGGAGCTCTCCGGTCGGGCGGATGGTGCGCGCCGGCTTGCATGGATGCGGCGCATCTTCAGCGACGAGCCGTACGTGGTCGTGCAGGATTGGGAGGTGCGCGCGCCCGAACCGACGCCGACGATCGATACGCTGCGGCGTATCCGCCGCGAGATACCGCATCTCCGTCCGGTGCTTCTGCTGGGCAGCGATGCTTTTGCCGGGATCGAAAGCTGGATCAGCTACCCCGACCATATCGAGCTGTGCGACGTAGCGGTCTTCTCGCGCGCTGGAGAACCTCCGCTTGCCTCACATCATGGCTGGCAACCTGTTAAGATTGATGCATGGCGAAGTTCGGCCGGCAGCGGTCGGCTGCTGCAGGTGGCGCCGACGCTGCCCGAGATCTCCGCCACCGAGCTGCGAGACCGGGCGGTCGCCGGCAAGTCGCTGGCAAAGTGGGTGCCGGAGTGTGTCCGGCAGGATGTCGAACGGGCCTACACCGGGTCGTGAAGGGAGAGATATGTATACGACAGAAGCATTGACTCAGGATGTCATGGAGGCGATCGAGGACAAGAAGGGGCTCGATCCGGTGGTCATCGATGTACGCGGCCGAAGTGCCGTGACCGACCGTTTCGTGTTGGCCTCGGGACGAACCGACCGGCAGTTGAAGGCGATGGCCCAAGCGGTTAGCGAGGTGGCGCACCGGCACGGCATGCCGGCACATATCGAGGGGCAGGGCGCGGCCGAGTGGCTGTTGGTCGATCTCGGTGATGTGGTGGTACATCTGTTCCTGCCGGAGATTCGCGAAACCTTCCAGTTCGAGCGCCTCTGGGGCGGACCGTCGGGCGAGGCGAAGGCGGCGGTGAACGACGACAGCGATTCGTGAGGCTGCGGTTGCTGGTGGTGGGACGGGGCGCCGGTGAGCTGACGGCGTACGAAGCCCGTTTCATCAAGCGTTTGAAACCATTTGCCGAAGTCGATGTGATCGAGCTTGCTGAGGGACGAGGCAAACAGGCAGCGCAGCGTAAACAGGAGGAGGCGAAGCAGATTCTGAATCGGGCCGAAAAAGGTTTCGTACTCTTCGACGAGCGTGGCAGGCCGCTGGCCAGCAGGGATTGGGCGGCATATCTGGAGCGTCTGGCCCCAAATGCGCAGTTCGATTTCGTGATCGGCGGCGCCGACGGTGTGGACGATTCGGTTCGACAGGCTGCCGGCATATGCTGGAGCCTCTCGGCGCTGACGCTGCCGCACCAACTGGCACGGGTACTGGTGCTGGAGCAGCTCTACCGGGGCTTCACGATCATGCATGGCCACCCTTATCATCGGGCGTGAGATGAACATTCCTTTCATTAGAATCCTTCTATTCTCGGCTCTGCTACTGGCGCTTTCGACGCCCGCGGCGTGGGCCGGCAATCAGCACATCAAGGCACAGATCAGGCAGGTGCAGCAGGAGCGGCTTCACCTGAAAGCGGTTCGCAAGCGTCTGGAGTCGCGTCTGGGGAAGCTGGGGCAGCAGCTTCACCGTCTCGATTCGGCGCTGGTCCGGGCCAGAAAAGAGGCGGTTGAGGCCGAAAAAGCGGTCAGGAAGACGGATGCCCGACTGGCCGACCTGACAGACCGGCAGGGAGCATTGGAACGCCATATCAAGCGGCTCAAGCGCCGCATGGCGCAAGAGGCTGCCGCTGCCTATCAGCGCGACGGCCGACAGCCGGGGCTGGCCGATATCCTGCAAGGCGTCTCGATGGCGGCTATCCCCCACCACCAGTACATGGCGGCCCGCCTGATGGCG
>DATFLK010000119.1:0-10456 GCA_035267815.1 Mariprofundaceae bacterium
TGTTCAGACAATGGCCAGCATCCGCTTGTATACATTAACCTGAAGGATGGCAAGGGACGATGCCAGTATTGCGGTCAGGCCTTTGTCTATGTCGACAATGACTCGCGCGACAAGGAGCAGGAGGCGGCCTGACGCCTAGCGCCCCCGTCGGCGCACCATCTCGAACAGGGCGACGCCCGTCGCCACCGACACATTCAGCGACTCCACGCGACCCGGCATGGGAATACGCACCAGATGGTCGCAACTGTCGCGCACCAGTCGGCGCAACCCCTTGCCTTCACCACCCATCACCATGCCAACCGCACCATCGAGCCGGGCATCGTAGAGCGAATCCTGCGCCTCGCCGGCCAGCCCGACGATCCAGAACCCCTTCTCCTGCAGTGCCTGGATGGTACGAACCAGATTGGTAACCCGCATCACCGGCAATCGCGACAGCGCCCCGCAGGCGCTCTTGGCCACCACCGGCGAGCCCAGATCGGCGGCATGATCCTTGGGGATCACCACGCCCGCACAACCGGCCGCCTCGGCCGTGCGGATGCAGGCACCGAGATTGTGCGGATCGGTCACCTGATCGAGCAGCAACACCATCGGCGCCGCCGCGATATCGACCGACTCGATCCACTCATTAAAAGAGAGCACCGGCCCGTCTGCCGCTACCTCCGCCACCACACCCTGATGCGACACGCCGCCGGCCTGTCGCTGCAATGCCGCCTTCGGTACGAATGAGACCCTGACCCCCGCCTTGCGAGCCAGGTGCACCAGCTCGTTCAACCTGGGGTGCTGCCTCCCCTTTTCGACCAGCAGCGTCTCGAGGGCCTCGCTCGCCTCCAGCGCATGCTTCACCGCATGAATGCCCGCCAATACCTTCATTCCATCTCCTGTCGGTCGATTCTAACGCCGGTACTGCGACCTGAAAGCCGTGACGAACACCTCCAGATGATCGGCCGGGAGGTCGTTGATGCCGGCCGCCGCCTTGCGCCCACCACCGGTCGGAAAGCGCTTGCAGAGATCGTCCGCGCCCGTCTTGCGGTTCAGGGGCGCGCGCACGCTGATGCGGTAGCCACCATCCGGCAGCTCGGTCAGCAGCGCATGCGCCCGGTCGGGCGCGGCACGCGCCAGCTCGTTGGCGAAGACCCCCGAGGCCCGCCGGCTCCAGGGGGCATCGGGCTGAATATAGAGGGCGATCGCATCCTCCTCGATCTCGGGCGAAAGCTTGCGCGCCTCATTCATGTCCGACCGAAAGCCGGCGTCGAGAAGACGATACGCATCGTCCTCGGCCATGAAGGCAAACGGATCGGCATAGGGATGGATCGCCCGGTAAAGATCGGCCGGATGCATGTGCAGGTCATCCAGCGTGACGCCGTAGCCGTTGTAGTTGATCAGTTCGCCCAAGTAGCAGAGCTGATCGAGTTGCGTCTGCTCCAGCTCCAAAGGCAGCGCCGCTGACCGTGCCGAGGCGTGCAGATTATCGCCGAAGGCCGCCGTCACCGCCCAGGAGAGATACGCGCCCTGCAGATCATCGTTGACCAAGAGGCTCGTGCAAACCTCGGCTCGCGTGTCGATATGCACCGAGAGGTTGGCATGTTCGGGAATCTCGCCGGCGAAGTGGTGATCGACATATCGCACCGCGGCGCCGGCATCGAGTAGCCGAACCAGGCCATCGCGATTCTTGTCGAGCGAGATATCGAGCACGGTCACCACATCACCCCTCTTCGCCTGCACCCGTTCCAGCAGCGCGATATCTCGTTTCACGCCGGTCACCAGTTGCGCCTCGCGCGGCTCGGCCAGCCGCAACTGGTGCAGCGCGCAGATACCGTCGGCATCGCCGTTGAAGACATCAAAAAAAGCCATTCACCCTCCCGATCCGATCCTCCCCTGCCGGCATCAGAACCATCCGTGCTCCTTGAAAGAGACCACATCCTTGTCCGCCAGCAGGAAGTGATCCAGCACCTTGATATCCAGCGGAGCGCAGGCCTCGACCATGCGGCGGGTCAGGGCGATATCGTCATTGCTGGCGCGCGCCGTACCGCCCGGATGGTTGTGAAACAGGATCAATCCCTTGGCATCGAGCTCCAGGGCCCGCATCATGACATTGCGCGGATAGACCGCCGCGCGATCCATCGCCTCCTCGGAGAGGATCTGCGTGGCGATATGGCGATGCTGCTGATCGGTGAAGATCGCACCGAAACACTCCATGCCCCTTCCCTGCACCAGAAACCGCAGATGCGACTTGACCTTGTCGGGCCGGTCGAACACCGACTTGCCGGGAAGATCGCTGGCAAGGTAGCGCAGTTCGACCTGCCGGACCACCGTGAGAAACACCGCCCCCTTCTCGCCCAACCCCTCGATCTGCTTGAGTTCCGACACCGGCGCATCGAACACCCCGGCCAGCGTACCGAAGACAGCCAGCAGCCGCTTGGCGATCGGCTTGACGTCGACACGCGGCACCGCGTAGGTCAGCAAAAGCTCCAGCACCTCATAATCGTGAAATCCGTCGAAACCGCCGACGGCGAAGCGCGCCCTCAACCGTTCCCTGTGTCCCTTGACCTGATCATTCACCGCTGCGCCCCCCTTGCCTCGGACAGTGCCAGGCCGGACATTCCTGAATACACGCCATTTTAGCCTATCCGGGTTATTGCGATCCACCGGATTCTGCAATACCGTCGGGCCATGAAACGCAGGGGAGACATCCATCCATGAATGTCGAACATCGCACACGAGACCTACGCCGACAACTCATCGACCTTCTCGATCAGGTTCGCAAGGAGTCCGGTCTCGAACCTCCCCCGCCGCGCATCGCCGCCTCGCTGACCCACGACTTCCTCGACCTGCTCAGGGATCCTCATCACAAGAGCATCGGACTGCGTTGGCGTCTGGTCACCCATGCCCATCTGCACCGCCACATCTTCTGCATCCGCTGTCCCGATCAGGCCTTCTACCTCGATGCCATCAAGGGCTACTTTCTGCGCCGCAATATTCAGCCGCTCGAACGGCATATCCTGATCGCGCGCATAACAGAGGGTCAGGATGGTTACACACTGACGCGGGGAGCCGCAAACAAGAGCCAGAACGCCAACTTCATGCTGATCACCCTGCATATATCCGCCACTCTCCTGCCCCACGGGCGCCAACTGGCCGGGGACCTGAAGGCGCTCCTGCACGCGGTGGAGCTCTCCGTGAACGACTTTCCCGCCATGCATGCGACCGTGGAGCAGTGCGCCCAGAAGCTCAGGGCGGACTCGTCCGAAGCTGCCGCACTGCTGCGCTGGATGAACAAGGACAAGTACATCTACCACGGCATGCAGCGGCACGAAAAAAGGTGGGGGCTTCTTAGAAACAAACGCACGACCGAAAGCATCATCAAGGGATTCCGCGAGGAGATCGAGCAGCTTCCGACGCCCCGCGAACCAGGTCTGGAGTGGCTCCACCTGCACGCCCCCCAGCACCACGCCTACAGCACCGTCAACATGGAGTGCGTCCGCATCTGCTGGCGCGAAGGCAAACGGCTCGCCTCCCTAGTCCTACTCGGTCACTTCTCGCGCAACGCGCGCCACGCCAATGCCAGCTATATCCCGCTTCTGCGCACCTACTGGGAGAGCCTTCTCGCCCAGCCGCTGCTCAGACAGTCGGCCTTCTACCGTCGCGAGATTCGCACGATATTCGACCGCCTGCCCAAGCCACTGCTTCTCTCTGTGCCCGCCATGGAGCTGCTGGAACCGATGGTAGAGATCGCCAACCTGACCGGCCCGACGCAGACGCATACCGCCCTCTTCCGGCCCGGCCCCGATGGCCTACACCTGTTGCTGGCCGCCATGCCCGCGGACCGCTTCGGACCCAATGTACTAAACCGCATCTTCAGGCATCTGCGCGATATCGGCATCACCGAGCATGCCTACCAGGATTTCAGCATCGGCGGTCACCGCCTGCTGCTGATCGCCTGCACCTGCAAGGGAAAGCGAGGCAATATCGAAAAAGTGGCCCAAGCGGTGCAGGAGGCGGTGCTGTTCTGGAAGGATGCGGCGCGGGCGGAGATTCTCGGGCACGCCGGAGAGCTCGACATACCGGCAGCGCTGGCCGAGCTGGAGCAGCTCCCCTTCCTCTACCAGAATCTTTTCCCCCCCGAACGTCTCATCGACCACATGAAGGCACGCGACTGGGTCATCGAGCACGGGCGCATCCATGTCAGGGCCCGCAACCTCGACAAAGGGGTCGAACTCGACATCTTCTCGCCCGCGCCACTGCCGCTGGGCGAACTGGTCGCCACCGTACAGGGATTCGGACTGGTGGCGCAGCAGGAGGAGGTGGTCTCGCTGGAGAAGGATCACCGGAAGGTGCACCTCAGCAATCTTTACTGCACCACCAGGCGCACTCCGCACCCCGAGGATATCGGACGCCTGACGCTGGGGCTGGACCGGGTACTCAACGGCGAGGCGGATGACGAATCCGCCAATGCGCTGGTCCTGACGGCCGGCCTCGATATCCAGCAGGTGACGGTCATCATCGCGCTGCGCAATCACCTAGTCCAGCTGCTTGCCGACGCCGCTCCGACACCGCTGACCAACATGCTCCGCCACCATCCGGCGGCCACGGCCAAGCTCTACCGCATGTTCGAGGCCAGGCACCGCGCTGCCATGCCGGAGAATTACGAGGAACAGGCGAAACAGGAGTTCGAGAAGGCGCTGGAAGGGGTCAAAAACCTCACCGATGACCGCTGGTTCCGCGCCCTGGCCGAACTGGTCCACGCAGGGGTGCGCACCAACGCCTATGCACGCAACCCCTGGGAGCCCGTTGCCATCAAGATCGACCCGCACCTGCTGAGCTACACCCCCAAGCCGGTACCCTATCGGGAGATCTTCGTCCATGGCGTCCATGTGGAGGGGGTTCACCTGCGTGGCGGTCCGATCGCCCGCGGCGGCCTGCGCTTCTCGGACCGCCTCTCCGACTTCCGCACCGAAGTGCTGGAGCTGATGGCCACCCAGGTCACGAAAAACAGTCTCATCGTTCCGACCGGAGCGAAGGGAGGCTTCATCGTGCGGCGCGGTAAACAGCGGAGTGAACCCTTCGTACAGGAACAGTACCGCGCCTTCATCCGCGCCCTGCTCTCCCTGACCGACAACATGGTGCGGGGTGAATTCGCCCCGCCCGCCGGCATCCGCATCCCGCAGGAGGACCTGGACGACGCCTATCTGGTGGTGGCTGCGGACAAGGGCACGGCACGCTACTCCGACAGCGCCAACGAGGAGGCCCGCCTGGCCGGCTTCTGGCTGGATGACGCCTTTGCCAGCGGTGGCAGGCACGGCTACGACCACAAGGCCGTCGGCATCACCGCACGCGGCGCCTGGGTTTGTGCCGCCTACCAATTCCATACCATCGGCATTGACGCATGGAGCGACCCGATCTCAGCGGTCGCCATCGGCGACATGAGCGGCGATGTCTTCGGCAACGGCATGCTGCTCAACCCCAACATCCGGCTGCTCGGCGCCTTCAACCACAAACACATCTTCCTCGACCCGGACCCCGATCCAGTCCGGACCCATGCCGAACGCCAGCGACTGTTCGACAATACCCTCGGTTGGGATCACTACGATCCGGACTGCATCAGCAAGGGTGGAGGTGTATTCGACCGCAGCGCCAAACGCATCGCCATCTCCAAGGAGATGCAGCAGGCACTCGATGTGGAATCCGCCTCGCTGTCGGGCGAGGCGCTGATCCGGGCGCTGCTGACCGCCCCGGTCGACCTTCTCTATAACGGCGGCATCGGCACCTACGTCAAGGAGTCCAGCGAACCGGACAGCGAGGTACGCGACCCGACCAACAACAGCGTCCGCGTCACCGGCGACGAGTTGCGCTGCAGAGTCGTGTGCGAGGGTGGTAACCTCGGCTTTACCCAGAAAGGACGCTTGCAGTATGCAGGGAAAGGCGGCCTAATCAACACGGACGCGATCGACAATTCGGCTGGTGTCGACATGTCCGACCATGAGGTCAATCTCAAAATCCTCTTTGCCACCATCTCTCCACCGCTGCCGCTGCATCGCCGCAACCGAATCCTTAAAAGCATGACGGACGAGATCACGCAGCAATGCTTGGAAGACAACCTCGCCCAGTCCCGGGCACTGAGCCTGGCCGAGATGGAGATCGAGGCGCATACCCAGCGCATACGCCGCCTCCGAGACAAGCTTGTCTCGGAGGGGCGCATTGACCCCCAGACCGACCCCTACATGGACGATAATGACACGCTGTCGCGACGACCACAGCTGGCGGTACTACTGGGCCACGAAAAAAACCGGGTGCATGAATGCCTCTCCGAGTGCTGCCCCGAACACGCCTACTGTTTCCGGCAGGAGCTGCTGCACGGCTACTTCCCCGCTCGCCTGAGACGGCGTTTCGGCGACGCCATCGACAGCCATCCGCTGGCCGACGATATCGTGCATACGATGGCGGCCAACCATGTTCTCAACCATATCGGCCTAGGGGCGATTCACCACCTGGAGACCATGCTCGACATGCCGACCGAGGCGATTGTACTGTCCCTGCTGGCCGCCGAATTCATCCTCGATATCGACCAACTCCGGCAAGCGATCTGGCGAGAGACGCATGATGCGACCGTCGCACTTCGCCTGCAGCGCTCCCTGCAGGAGCACCTGATCTGGTTCACCGAGGATCTGTTGCGTCTTGTCTCGGCCGCGGAGATGGATCGGGAGTGGCTCATAAAGCAGCGCAACAGCCTACGCCATTTCCGCCATTCACTGACGACACAGAGCGTCGCGGGGGTGGAAACCAACCGCTACCTGACTAGCCTGAAGGATGCCGGGCAAGCTGGCATGTCGCCCCAGCATGCGGCCCATCTCGCCGCCATGCCCGAATTGACGCAAACTGCCGTAGCGCTTCACCTGAGCAGCCAGATCGGCCAGCCCATGAAACGCTGCCTCAAGGTCAACCAGATCTGCCAATACCTGCTGCCGCTGGGAGAGGCGGAAACGGCGCTGCGGAGTCCGGCATGGGATGAAGGAGGCGCGCATGAACTGCGGCGCGAATGGCTGCACAGACTGACACAGCTGAAGAGCAGTGCGGTGAAACGCCTCGCCGAATCGGGAGCACGCAACCTGACCACGACCGGGGAGTCGATCTGGCAGTCACACCGCCACTGGCAAACGCTGCAGGAGATGCGTCATCAGCTCCATCGGGACCAACTCGACCGCATGACGTTCCTGCTACTCCTCACCCGTCTCGAATCCCTGATCGAGGAGAGCTGAACCGCTCTCCCTAGCCGCCTCTCCGGTCAACCAGCGCCGTCAAGAGCTGCCGGATACGCTTGCGGATAAAATGCCAGATTCCGTATTCGGTGGTATCGGAAACCTGTTGCCGGACCTCCCGCCTCGGAAGCACGGTCTCGTACCAGAACATGGCCCGCATCCGGGCATTGGGCATCATGCGGGCAAACAGCCGCTCGGCCAGAAACGGAACGGTCTCATGGCGCATGAAGCGTTCGAAAAGGCGGTGCTCGCTCCGGCTCATGCGTGGACGAATCGCGGCCAGAACATGCTCCGGAACGGATGCTCCAAGGTGCTCCTGAACATAGGAGAGCGCATAGAAACAGGGGCGTTCCAGCCGGTATGCACACATCCCGGCGACAAGATCGTCCCACCCCTCCTCCGCTGTCACACGCCGGCTCATCAGGGCGATATCCCACAGCCATATCAGGCGCTCGAAGGAGTGCTTCAGGGCATGAAAGCAGAGGTATGGAAGATGCAGCCTTAACGGCAGAAGTAGTGCCTCCTGCCCCTCCAGCTCACCGCAGACCGCATGCCGGAAGAAGTCGTCGGTGTTCAGCGGCGTCAGATATGCCCAACTGCGGATTCGTTCGATACCAAGCGGTTCGACATGCAGGTCCACCAGCATGCCACCGCGCTCGAACAGCATGGGGTAAACGGGTGTCGGCATATAACCGGCCTGCCGAAGCAGCATCGCGGCACCATTAACATGATGCGGCATCACCAGCAGATCGATATCGTTCTGACCGCGCAGTGCAGGAGAATCGTAAACCGTCTGCGCCACCGCCTGGCCGCGCAGACAGATCACCGGACACGCGGCCGCCGCAAACCCGACCAGCAGGGTGCGCAACGACTGACGCGCCAACATCAGATGCATCGAGTGCTCGCGCAACTCCACACGCACATCATCCGGCAACGTTACACGGCGATCGATATCATGCCGGCATCGTTGCCAGAGACAGGCTGCCACTCCCTCGTCGACAGCGGCCTGCCACAGCGCCTTATCGGGCACGGGGGGCACGCCATCCCTCGGCACCAGCAACCGACAAAGGCCTTCCCGGGCGGATGGATTCATTGCGCCGCCCATGCTAGCAGTATATGATCATTGGTCGAATGCGGCGAAGGAGGTAAGGCCATGCCCGACGCACAGCAACCACAAAACACGCCCGCCGACGAGTTCCAAGCCCGACGCCGGTTACTGAAACTCGGTGCATATGTACCTCCCGCCATCCTCGGCATGATGATCATGGGACAGAAATCCGCTTGGGCGGATGGCAAAGGTGGCGGCAAGGGTGGCGGCGGCCACGGGGCCTCCTGCGGCCCCTCGGCATGCTCCCCATGCACCATCAAGGGTGGCAAGAAACCGGGCAGCTTCGAGTACAGAAAAAACGACTTTGAATGCAGGAAATCCCGAAAGAAGTTCCGCTAGCCAGCACGTTTTTGAGCCCAACTGCAATCACACACGTCTCTCCGCCCAGAACCATCCCTCTCGCCGGCGGAGAGCTCCTGTTTCTTGAAAGCCACGAAGAGAGCCTGTACTGCGCGCATACGGGAAGCGACGACGAGGTGTGGCTGACCGGCGCTTTCGCCGAGGCAATACTGGCCCGGTCAGAGGGCACGATGGACCCGCGCCAACACGCCCTGCTGGCCCAGCTGGGCCGGGCCCACCCGTGGCTTCGCGGCGTGGTCGAGGAGCGCGGCTCCGTGGCCGACCTGATCTTGGGACGGGAACCCGGCATGCTGTTTCTCGAGATGACAGCCCGCTGCAATGAGCGCTGTCTGCACTGCTATGCCGAATCGACACCAGAGCGCCACGAATCCCTCACCATCGAGGAGATCCGAAACGTGCTGACCGACATCCGGTCATTGGGCGACCCAACCATCCAGTTCACCGGCGGCGATCCCCTAATCCACCCTCATCTGCCGGATGCGGTCGCCATCGCACGCGGGCTCGGCTACAGTCATCTGGAAATCTACACCAACGGCCTACTGCTAAACGAATCGATGCTGAGACGGTTGGCGCCCCATGCGCCGGATTTCGCCTTCTCGCTCTACTCGCACGATGCCGCCACGCACGACCGCATCACACGCCTGCCCGGAAGCCACGGCCGCACCATCGCGGCCATCCGGCGCGCCATGGCGGCTGGAAGCCGGGTTCGTGTCGGCGTCATCCTGATGCCGGAAAACCGGGGACATGAGCGCGCGACCCGCACCTTCTTGAAGCGGAATCTTGGCCTCGAACCCGACCGGATCACCTTCGATACCGTCAAAGGCACGGGGCGCGGCGCTTTCACGGACTATGAACCAGACCTGGAGGATAGGGCCACGGGCTCGCATGGAATGCCGGCCGATGCCGGCGACGAACCGGACCATACCGGACGAAAGGGCAAGCTCTGTATCGCACCGGACGGCGCCGTCTACCCCTGCATCTTTTCCCGTGGCACAGTGCTGGGCAATATCCGCAGCCAGACGCTGCCCCAGATCATTGCCGACATCGAAAGACGCAACCTCTCGCCGCCATCCGCGGAACGCTGGAGCCGGTGCCGTCAACAGATGAGCTGCGGGGATTGCCGCATGATTGCCTATACACTTGGCATGGATGACGAGGGCGATGGCTGAATATGACGAACGAGAGGGGAACAGCATGACCGTGCCCGCCAAACCGTTGAAGGTGGAGACACTCGAAAGCGACGAGCTGGAAGGGATGGACGAAGTAATCTACGTTGACCGGGAGGACGGGAATAGCTTCTCGCTGAACCTGACCGCCTCGGCCATACTTGAGCTGTGCAACGGCCAGCGCGGCATGGCAGAAATCGTCGAATTGGTGCGCGAGCAGTGCCATGAAGACGGGACACGCCTTGCCCGGGACGTTGAGGCGATCCTCGAGGAGTTTGCCAAATACGGCATCATTTACAGCGATTGACTCCCTGGCGCCACACCTTCCGCATCGCCCACCTGAATATCCGGATAGAGGGCGATGCATCCGCCTGCCGCACTACCGTCGGCAACCTGACCATCCTGTTTGCACCCGCCTGCGACCATGGCGAACCGGACCTGTGCTTCCGGCTGACCCAACAGTCGACCGGGCAGATCGCCCTGGATCTGAACAACACGAGGCTCTGGCAGAGCGCGGATGCCGGCGAAGCCGTCGCCGCACTGGAGTGGCACCTCTATGGCGAGAGCGT
>DATFLK010000120.1:0-4595 GCA_035267815.1 Mariprofundaceae bacterium
GGACTGGGTCGCCGACAGTACGGGCGGCCTGATCACCGTTCTACTCCTATATTACCGGGCCCGTCGCGGGAGCCGACGGGAACAGGTTAGTTAAATGGCACGCGCGAACTGGACACCGAGCCAGGTCAGCACCAGACAGACAACCACCTGTGAGACGACATTGCCAAGCGCGAGCGCATAGGCCCCGCTCTGCAGCAGGCGAACGGATTCAAGCGAATAGGTCGAGAAGGTCGTGAATGCGCCCAGCAGTCCGACGGTGATCATCAGGCGCAACAGCTCGCCCGCACTGGATCGCTCGATCATATAGACGAACAGGAACCCCAACAGAAAGCTCCCCAGGGCATTGACGGCGAAGGTTCCCCATGGGAAAGCTCCCCCGGCCATACGCTGCACGGCACCGGCCGCCAACCAGCGCAGCGTGGCCCCGATAGCTCCCCCGGCCGCCACTGCCATCAACTCACGCATCGGACCCTCCTCCCTTCTTCCTGCGCCTGGCCAACCAGCGCAGACGTTCCGCCAGCGTACGCTCGAATCCACGCTCCACCGGCAGATAGAAGCTCTGCGGGTTCATTCCCTCCGGAAAGTGGCGCTGGGTGACAAACGCATCCTCCGCGTCGTGAGCATACTGATATCCCTCGCCATGACCAAGATCACGCATCAGTTTCGTCGGCGCGTTGCGCAGATGCATCGGCACGGCCATCTGCTGTGTCTGTCTTGCCGCCTTCCGTGCCGCGATCTCGGCCCGATAGGCGGCATTACTTTTCGGTGCCAGCGCCAGATAGATCGTCGTCTCGAACAACCCCTGCTCCCCCTCGGGAGAACCGAGCACCTGAAACATCTGCTGAGCGTTCATCGCCACATTCAAGGCATTCGGATCGGCCAGTCCGATATCCTCGGTGGCCATACGGATCAGGCGCCGGGCAATATAGAGCGGCTCCTCGCCGCTCTCCAGCATGCGAGCCAGCCAGTAGCAGGCGGCATCCGCATCCGAATCCCGCACACATTTATGCAACGCAGAGATCAGATCGTAATGAAAATCACCCTGGCGGTCGTACTGCCCCTGCCGGCGCGTCCAGTGCTGCTGTACGGCGGCGATATCCCAGCTCCGCCCCGCATCGGCCATGCAGAGCGATTCGAGCGCATTCAAGGCATAGCGTGCATCCCCGTCCGCAGCTGAGGCCAGCCACGACAGTGCATCCTCGTCCACCGAAAAACGGGGATCTGCTTCGCGCAGCAACACCACACCGCGTGCCAGAATTTGCGCGATATCATGGCTGGAGAGCGACTGCAGCACGATGACCCGGCAACGCGATAGCAACGCGTTGTTCAAGGAAAAGGAGGGGTTCTCCGTGGTCGCGCCGACTAGGATCAGCGTGCCGTCCTCGATGAAGGGAAGCAGTACATCCTGTTGCGCCTTGTTAAAGCGGTGAATCTCGTCCAGAAAGAGAAGATAGGCGCGTCCCTCGCCCTTGGCCTGACTGACGACCCGCTGCACCTCAGCCTTGCCCGCACTGACTGCGGAGAGTTTCTCGAACGGCATGCTGGCCGCCTCGGCCATCAAACTCGCAAGTGTCGTCTTGCCCACGCCCGGCGGGCCCCAGAAGATGCATGAAACGGCACGCCCTTCGGCCAACGAACGTGCAAACCAGGAATCGGAAGCAGTCAGCTCCGCCTGGCCGACCACCTCGTCCAGACGATGCGGACGCAGGCGATGCGCCAATGGCGCCCGCGCCACATCATCATGGTGGAAAAGGTCGGGAGAGTTCAGCAGCCCCCTCTCAAAACGCGTCCGTTGTCGCCATCATCGCCATGCAATCGCATCTAGAACATGTTCGACAGGGAGAAGGCCAGCGACTGGCGGCGATCCCTGTAGGTTCCATTATAGGGTGTGCTGGCCGTGACGGCATGGTTGGTATAGAAGGTGTAGGCGTAAGCCAGATCCATATGCAGACCGAACAGATCGCCACCAGCGCCAAGCGTGAGTCGATGGCCGCTGTTGTCCGCCACTCTGGCGCTCATGCCGGTCTTGCGGCTCGCTCCCTCATCAAAGGCATAACCGAACCGGAACTGGGTATTCTCACGCCAGGTCCAAGTCACACCCGCCATGGCAGAGAAGGTGTTACGAAGATTCAGCGTGTGGAGTGCGGTCGTCGTACCGACAACGTTCATGTCGGAGAGACGCGACCAGTTGGTCCATGAGCCATCGAGCTCGACCTTGACGTTGTCATAGACATCGTGGGCCACGCCAATTCGCACCATGTCGGGAAGATTCATGTTCACATGCGCGGGTCCGGATACAGCCCCCGTCGCAGTACCGCTCATTTTCATATTGGTGCGCGAACGATAGAGCGCGCCCACCGACCATGTGGGCCGGGGATGCCACATCCACGACACATGGCCGCCAAAACCGGTGTTATCCTTGCCGTGGAAGGTGGTCGTACCACTGTTGACGTCAAGCTTGCCGGTATACCAGTCGCCGCCGACGGCCACCGCCATAGTGCTGCTAAGCGCATACACGACATCCAGCGCCACATGCGGCGTATCGAACTTCGTCAACTGTCCCTGCCCTCCGAACACATTTCCCCACTCGCTATTCAGCGAATAGGGGGAGAAGGCGCCGAAGCCGATCCCCCAGTTGCTGTCCTTCGGCATCCACCCCACGTAGAGGCTGGCCAGGCTGTTGGGAGAGGCCGTGTTCGGCGCCTTACCGCCGGGCAGTACGACCGATTGATTCTGGTAACGCGCCGCACCGGCGACCATCGCACCGACGCCCTCCTGCCAGGCAAGACCAGCGGGGTTGTAGTACATAGCGGAGGGGTCACTAGCCGTAGCCGTAAAGGCGTTGGCCACACCCATCGCCGAGGCAGACTGGTCCAAATTATAGAGTGCTGCGGCATGCGCAGTGGATACCGACATACCGAAAACAACCGCCAATAATAGATATAAACGTTTCATACTCATCCCATTCCGGCTGCGGACAGCCATCTCATATTACGGGCCGGATCCCGAACCAGGTCTGACGACATCCACACCCTTCGGCACCTTGAAGGAGAACTCGCGGGCATCCGGTACCCTGTATTCGATATCTTTCAGGTAAATGCGGTTCCGGTTGCCGAGTGTATCGACCCCCTCCACGTAGGCAATGCCCCCCATTGAATCGAGGCCGATCCATACCTTCGGACCGCCGTGGATCCGTACATGATAACGGTGTTCACGGGCATTCACGGCAAGCAGTGTGATATCCTGCAGCCCCAGACGACCATCCAGAAGCTTCATAATCGCCGGATCGACCGACTCCATATGCTGCAATACCGTAACCTGCATCAGGTCCGGCTCGTAGTGCCAAATTCGATGTCCGTCACTGACATATAGCTGTTCGTAGGGCGCGGTATAGTGCCAACGGAAACGACCGGGCCTAGCGACCGCCAGCGTGCCTGCATATCGCTGGCTGGAACCGTCGTTGAAGGTCAGCACCTGCTTGAACGTACACGAGAACCCGGCCTGTGCATTGAGCCGCGCCAAGCTTCTAGACAGCGCCTGCGGCATGGCTGCCGCATGAGCCGTGACAGGAAGCATGGCCAGCAGGGCAACAGCGAACCAGATACGAAGTATGCGCGCAGGTATCATTCAATCACCCCGCCGCCATCCTCCATGCGCCGGGCCAGCACCTTCCGCATACCGCCGGAACCCGGCGGGGTGACCACGCCCTCCTGCTCCATATGTTCGACGATACGACTGGCACGGTTGTAACCGATACGGAGATATCGCTGCACCATCGAGACCGAGCACTGGCCGCGCTCGATCACCAGCGCCACCGCCTCGTCATATTTGGAGTCCGCCTCGCCGGCATCGCCATCGGGACCAGCAGAGGGGTCGCTGTCGACCTCGAACACTTCCTCGCGATAATCGGGGCTCCCCTGCCCCTTGAGATACTCGACTAGGTTCGAGACCTCCGTATCGGAGACAAATGCACCATGCACACGCTGAAGGTCACGGCCACTGCGCAGGAAAAGGCTGTCACCCTGTCCCAGAAGCTGCTCGGCGCCCATCTGATCAAGGATGGTGCGCGAATCAACGCGGGAAGAGACCTGGAAGGAGATCCGGCTCGGCAGGTTGGCCTTGATCAGGCCGGTGATCACATCAACGCTCGGTCTCTGTGTGGCCAAGATCAGGTGGATGCCTGCCGCCCTAGCTTTCTGGGCTAGACGGCAGATCGACTGTTCCACCTCGCGACCGGCTACCATCATCAGATCGGCAAGCTCGTCGATCACTACCACGATAAAGGGGAGATGCTCCGCCTCCTCCCCTTCCGGCTTCTTCTCAACCGCCCTGTTATAGCTATCGATATTCCGTACCTTTGCCTCAGACATCAGGTGATAACGCCGATCCATCTCGAACACCGCCCAGGCCAGCGCCTTGGCTGCCTTGTTCGGATTGGTCACCACGGGGACCAAAAGGTGCGGGATATCATCGTACATCGACAGCTCGAGCATCTTCGGATCGACCATGATCAAGCGAAGGTCCTTCGGCGAATAGGTCATCAGCATCGAACAAATCATGCCGTTGACCGATACCGATTTACCGGAACCGGTCGT
>DATFLK010000121.1:0-9899 GCA_035267815.1 Mariprofundaceae bacterium
GGTGTTCTGAAGCTGTTGCGGTAGCGATCCTTACTGTCAATCTCGTAATGGCCCGGATCGATGCTGTTGAGGCCGGTATTGTGGAACGAGGAGTCGGTAAAGGCCGGTCCGCTATGGCATGTAATACATCGAGCCTTTCCGGTGAACAGCCTGAACCCCCGTTTCGCACTGTCCGAAAGGGCTGACCTGTCGCCCGCGATCCAACGGTCGAAAGGGCTTTTATTAGAGACAATGCCGCGGATAAAGGTGGAGATGGCGGCACTGATATTGGCGATGGAGACGACGTTGCTTCCGAATACATGTGAGAACTGGTGGCGATAGTCGTTCAAACTGCCGATACGCTGTTCGACGGCCCTTTTATTGTATTCCCCCATGATGCCAGGCGACAGGAGGTGTTGTTCAATAGCGGTTTCCAGTTTGCTGGCACGTCCGTCCCAGAAATAGGCGTGCGAGTAATAGGCGATATTGATCAGGCTCGGGGTATGTCGACTCATGGCGTGCTGGCCATCCATGGCGCGAGGAATGCCGTCTGCCCAGCCGAGTCCGGGGTTGTGACAACTGGCGCAACTGCGGTTCTGAAGGCCGGATAGACGGGGATCAAAAAAAAGCTGTTTGCCAAGTTGGGCCTTGGAGATGGAAAAGGGGTTGTCGGCAGGGTAGGAGACGGGGGGAAGCTTCCATTGAGAGACGTCGACAGGGCCGGCAAATGCATAGGGAGCGGTACAGATGCATAGCAGAAGCAGCGTAGCTATATATACCAACCTTTAAACCTCCAGGTTGTGATCTTTCCCTACTGCCCCGGATATAGAAGGGTAACCGGATGCAGGATGAACGCAAGCGTTTTGCCGTTGTGCTTCCTTAATCGGAGTAGTGCAGCGGATCCTCCCGGCGCAGCTCGCCGAAACCCAGGCGTCGGTAGTGACAGGAGTCGCAATGTCCGCAAGGGCTGCCATCCGGAAGGGGGTCGTAGCATGAGTGCGTCAGGCCGTAGTCGAGACCCAGCTTGAGCCCGAGTTCGATGATTTCGGATTTTTTCATGCGAATCAACGGTGCGGAGATGCGGATCGGATCGCCTTCGATGCCGGCTTTGCTTCCAAGGCGAAGCGTCTCTTCAAAAGCGTTCAGGAATTCGGGACGGCAGTCCGGGTAACCGGAGTAATCCATGATGTTGGCGCCAATGACGAGGCGCGAAGCCCCGACGCTTTCGGCCAGTCCGGCGGCAATGGAGAGAAAGATCAGGTTGCGTGCCGGGACGTATGTGACTGGAATCGCTTCCGTTTTCGGTTGATCCTTGGGGACCTCGATCTCCTTGCTGGTCAGGGCGGAGCCGCCAATGGTGTCTAGGTTGACATGGATCACGCGGTGGTCCGTTACATCCAGTGCATTGGCGACCCGTTTCGATGCCTCCAGCTCCATGCGATGGCGCTGGCCGTAGTCGAACGCGATGGTGACACATTGCCACCCCTGCTCGCGTACGGCCCAGGCCAAGGCTGTACTCGAATCCAGCCCGCCGGATAATAGTACTACTGCCCTGGTCATACGCCGCTAGCCTCGGCACCCCAGATGTATTTGTGCTGCTGCAGCTGCAGGCGGGCTTCGATACGATCGTGCAACATCCACGCGGCAAGATCGGAAGGCTCCAGTTCTCCCCATGCCGGGCTTGCCAGTATCGGAATGTTTGCGCGCGGCAGACCGTGAGCGTTCATCATGTCGACCATCCATCGATAGTCCGCTTCGCTGGTGATGATGAACTTGATTTCGTCACCGTCATGAAGGTCATCCAGGTTCTGCCATCGGTTCCGTTCCGCTTCGCCGCTACCGGGTGTCTTGATATCGAGGATCCGGCGTACGCGCCGGTCCAGTCCGCTGATGTCGAAGGCGCCGGAGGTTTCCAGTTGAAGTAGGGGGCTGACATCGGCAAGGGCGGTGAGCAGGTCGGGCGCATGTTTCTGGGCCAATGGTTCTCCGCCGGTGACCAGTGTCAGGGGTCGGTCTCGCAGTTTTACCTCCTGTGCGATCTCCTCTATCCCGAATACTGTACCGGATTTGAATGACAGTGCCTGAGGCGTGTCACAGTAACAGCACCGGAGCGGGCATCCGGCCAGTCGCACAAAGGTGCAGGGCATACCTGCTAGGGTGCTTTCTCCCTGGAGGCTTTCATATATTTCGTGGATGCGGATGAGGGGGGTTGCAGGCAATGTGCCTCACCGGGACGGTTTTTTGCCGCGTTGTGCTGCCTTGATCAGAGAGCGGGCGTTTTCGGCTGCGGCCGAATCCGGGTGTTCGCGAATGAGTTTCTGAAAGATGGCATTCGCCCGGGTACTGTTACCGGACTCCTGATAGGTGGTGCCGAGCCTCAGCATCGCGGCGGCATGTTTCGGGCTGTGGGGATATGTTTTGGCCACCTTCTCAAACGCGCGGATAGCCGGTTTCAGTTTATGCTGGGCATAATAGCTTTCGCCCAGCCAGTAATAGGCTTGATCCGTCAGCTCGCCGTCGGGAAAATCCTTGACCAGCTTCTCGAACGCGCTACTGGCCTCGTCATAGCGACCGCTTTTCAGTGCGAGATAGGCTGCCGTGTACCGGTTCTTTTCATCCTCGCTGGTCAGTTTGGGAGCGGATTCCGAGGCAGGGGATTTCACCTCCGAGATCGATTTTTCCACCTTGTCGAGCTTCTTCTCCAGCGCCCTCTCTGCATCCTGGTGCGATGCGCGCTTCGATGCGCCGGCCGATCCGGATGAGGAGTGGTCGGATGAAGGCTTGGAACCGGATGCGACCTGCTGAATGCGGGTGTGAATCGCTTCGAGGCTGGCCTGAATCGCTTCGAGGCTGGCATCCTGTTTTTTCATCTGGTTTTCGAGCTTGAGCAGGCGCTGTTGTTGACGGCTGAGCTCTGCCGTCATCTTCTGGCGCTCTTTCCCGGCCTGAACGATGGAATTGACCACCGCCTGCTTGTCGTGCTGCCACGCATCATCCTTCTTGCCCGCACAGGCGGCCAGAGAAAGGCACAGCACACAAGCAACGGCTGCCGGGAAACCCGGCAGCCGTTTTGTTGCGATCAATGCTGAATCAGCGTGTGACAATGTCCGCACGACGGTTCTGGGCCCAGCATGCCTCGCCTGTGCCCTTGCAGACTGGCCGCTCTTCGCCGAAGGAGACGGTGTCGATGCGGTTGGCGTCCACGCCCTGCTTGACCAGATAGGTGCGTACGCTGTCGGCACGACGCTGTCCCAGTGCCAGGTTGTATTCGCGGCTGCCACGCTCGTCGCAGTTGCCTTCGATGGCGATCCTCTTGCCCGGATTGGCCTTCAGCCATGCGGCATTCGCGTTAAGGATGGACTGGGCAGCTGTATCGAGTGCAGAGCTGTCGAACGCGAAGTAGACACTGTGCGAAGAGGCTGCTTCGCCGTTGACGCCACCCGATGAGTTGACTCCGCTCGTGGAGGCAGATGTTCCGTTTCCGGATGTCGACATCTGCTGTTGCGAACCGTTCGAGGAGGTCATCGCCACCTCTTTTTTGGCACAGCCGGCAAACAGTAGGCCCGTGCACAGGATGGCAGCCATACCTGCCATGGAATATTTTTTATAGTTCATTTCAACCTCCCTTCGGCAATATCTTAAACCGACACATTAAAACATACAAATCAGTGTGACCATGCAGGATCCGATGCATCTTTCCCCGGACCGGTAATGGCTTCCATCCTGCCACCCCAGCTCGGGATTCTGTAGACCCTTCGCACGCCTTTTACCTCTCGTGAGAATAGCAGCATCTGTCCGTTTGGCGACCAGCTGGGCGATTCGATGTGACCGGTCGTGACAAGATAGCGGAGATCGCCGCCATCCGCACGTACGGTGGCCAAGGCATACTCCCAGCTCTTTCTGGCGATCAGGGCGATACGGTCGCCACGCGGCGACCATGAGGGCGAGGTGTTGTAGCTACCGCTATGGGTGACGCGCTGAACCTCGCCATCGGAGATGCGTATTCGATAGATCTGGGGCGTGCCGTTCCTGTCGCTGGTAAAGGCGATCCACTTGCCGTCCGGCGACCAGGTCGGTGTGGTATCAATGGCGGGGTTGTGGGTCAGCTGGCGCCATTTCTTTGTCCGGGTGTTGTAGAGATGTATCTCGGTATTGCCCGTGTAGGAGAGTGCTGCTGCGATGAAGTGGCCGTCCGGCGACCACTCCGGGGTGCTGTTCAACCCCTTGAAGGCACCGAATGTCCTGCGGCGGCCGGTGGCAAGATCGAAGATTTCGAGGCGCGGACGATCCCCGACGTAGGTATTCAGTGCCACGCGTTGGTTGTTCGGCGACCAGTCGGGCGAGAGTAGCAGTGTAAAGTTTCTGCCGACGGTCTGTTTGTTGGCACCGTCCTGGTCCATATAGATGAGGTCGGCCAGATCCCCGTGCTTGCGAACATAGAGGATATGGCTGTTGAAATAGCCCGGGATGCCCGTCGCCGTCTGATAGATCCTGTTCGCAATCGCATGCGCCAGCGTACGCTCCGATTTCGGTGCGGCCGTGAGTTGGAAGCGCGAAAGGAGCTTGCTCCGGAATGGATCGTAGACCTGAACCTGTGCCTGCAGCCGCTTTCCTGAGCGCTTCAGTTGGCAGACGGCCAGAATATCGGCACCGATGATGCGCCAGTCGGCGTACTCGACATGTTTCAGTGTGCCCTCAATGTTATCGAGGAAGCTGAGCGGGTCGAGCGTGGAGAAGGAGCGGCTTGAGTTCAGGTCGTGCCGGACGACATCATGTATCAGTTGTTTGGCATCGCTCTCATCGGTCGGCGCGGCCACCATCCAGGCGAGATGTAGCGGTTTGAATCCGGACTGGTAGATATCGAACTCGGCTGCCTGTACCGGGGGCATGAAAAACAGGGTCAGGAGAGCGATGAGAAGGAAACGCATGGGGGAGCTTTCTAACCGGCGAAGGGTATGAATGCAAGCGCTTCGCCGTCGGAAAAGCGCCCCTTTTCGCACTGTCACATTCGTGACTTTTCAGAACGGTATCGATAGACCCGTGCAGCAGCAGAGGGCATCGATCAGGGTTGGTCGATTTTGTAGGATTTTCCGCAGTAGCGACAGGAGAGGGTGATCTTTCCATCCGCGTCGGCAAGTTCGTTCAGTTCCACGGCGGGGAGCCGTTCCAGTACTTCAGCCATCTGTTCCGGTTTGCAGTCGCAGCGGTAGATGTAGTTGTCCTTTTCGACGACCTTGCACTCCAATGGCGCGAAGGCTTCCAGAATGGTCTCCGGAGATGCTTCCAGTGTTGCCTCGCTGATGCCCGCCATGCATTTCACCGATTCAAACCAGTTCTCGTCGTCGCAGCCCGGCATGGCTTCGATCATTAGGCCGGTGTCGCCATGAAGAACGATATCGGCACGCACCTGGACGGACTGGGCCAGATAGTGCACCAGCGCATCGGCCAAAAATGGGGATCCCGCGGCGATGGTAGAAACATAGGGGGAACCAAAACCGAGGTCTCGTACGGTCGAGCATGTCACGGTATCGCCTAACCAGGTCAGCTCTCCCGGTTGTTTGCTAATGCTGACAGCTTGATCATGCCACTGCATGTAACCGCGTACACTGCCGAGCCTGGCCTCGGCCAGAACCCGGGCGGCGGGGCCGCCCTTACCATCCAGCTGCAGCACCTGTCGCACGCCCCCCTTGTTAAGGCTCAGCAGCAGAATGGAAGCGACAAGCGTCTGCCCGAGTAGTTGGGCAGGTCCATCGCTCAATCCGTGGGTCTCCCTGGCCGTGCGGTGGATATGATGTCCCTTGATGATGGCACCGCGCGTGTGGGTTCGGTTCAGCAGAAAGCGGATCAGTGGATCGGTCTTTTCAGCCATCTGTGCACCTCCATAAGATCGGAAAAGCAGTATGTTGCGCCCACCTCGGAAAGTTCGTCATCGCTGTAGCTGTGCGTCAGGCCGATGGCGGGTACTGATGCGGCAGTGGCTGCCTGCATGTCGGCAATCCCGTCGCCGATGAAGAGCGAATACTCCGGGCGAACATGGAGGTGGCGGCATGCCGCAAGCACGGGATCGGGGTGTGGTTTTCCGGGATGGCCATCCCTGTAGCCGACGATATGGCCGACCAGCGTGTCCCAGCCCAGGTATGCGATCTGCACTTCGGCGCGGTGCTGTCCCTTGTTCGTAACGATAGCGATGGGAACACGTTCTTCGTGTAACCATTGAAGCAGTTCGATAGCTCCCGGCATGATCTTTGTCTGCTCCAGATAATGACGGTCATGCAGCATTAGATAGTGGGCGTGCGCTTCTTCCCACTGGTCACCGAAGAGTGAGGCGATCGTGCCGTCATCGCGCCCCGTATAGCGGCGTACCTCAAGCGGCGTCATCTGCGGATGACCGAATCTCATCAGCGTCTGGTTTAGGGCATAAACAATCGGTTCAAAGGAGTCGAGCAGGGTGCCGTCCAAGTCAAGCATTACGGCCTCGGGCGGGAGAGTTGGTTTCATGAACTGCACATGGCTGAAATTTCGTGCAGGAGAAGCTCCCGCAGCTGTTTCGTCACAGGGCCGGGCTGTTCATCGGCGATAGGCATGTCATCGATGCGGACCACCGGGAGCACTGCATTGGTGGTGCTGCTCATCATGCATTCGCTCAGGCCCGGTTCGTCGAGGCACCAGGGGCGCTCCTCGGTCGGGATGTCATGCTCCCTGGCCAGACGGAGCGCCAGGTCACGTGTAATGCCTCCGAGAATCTGATGGTCCTGCGGATGTGTAGTCAATGTGCCGTTGATGACGGCCAGGATATTGGTCGAGCTGCCCTCCAGCACATGACGCTGTTCATTGGTCCAGAAGGCCTCATGTGCTCCGCGATGCATGGCCTCCTGTTTTGCCAGCACGCTGGCCAGCAGAGCAATCGACTTGATGTCGCAGCGTTTCCAGCGGATATCTGCCAGTGTAATGGCGTGGGCGCCAAACAGCGCTTTCTCTTCATCCACTTCGGGCAGAGGGCGTACGGTTACGACAAGGGTCGGGGTTAACGCACCTGCAGGCATGTGAATGCGTGGTGCGACGCCACGGGTGACCTGAATGTAGACCATGGCATCGTCCAGGTTGTTGAGCGTATAGGTTTCACGAACGATGCTTTCCATTCGCTCCAGTGAAAAGGGGAGGGGGAGCTGAATGGACTCGCAGGAGCGTTGCAGGCGTTGCAGATGTGCGTTTAGCTCAAAAAAACGCCCGTCATAGCAGGCCACCACCTCATACACCCCGTCAGCAAACTGGAAGCCGCGGTCCTCGATGTGGACGGTGGCTGATTCGATTGGCAGAAATTCACCGTTCACATAGGCAATCAGACTCATGGCGGAGATTGTCGCGAGGGATT
Source organism: Mariprofundaceae bacterium (assembly GCA_035267815.1). Taxonomy (GTDB): domain Bacteria; phylum Pseudomonadota; class Zetaproteobacteria; order Mariprofundales; family Mariprofundaceae; genus DATFLK01. The sequence goes on from DATFLK010000121.1 coordinate 7,352, forward strand.
ACTGTTTGTCGGAGGCTTCGGCCTCTTCGTCGCTCTTGTTCCACCAGAGCTTGAGGGCATCCCATTTGCGACCGAGCCAGGAGGCGCGGGGAATACTGCTTCTGGCCTTCATGGCGACCGAGGCAAGAGTCATATCGCTGTTCTTGCCGTCTTTCAGAACGGCTTCGATGGTGCCGATACGCTCACCTTTCTTGATTGGGGCACGCAGTGGAGCCTTGTATTTCAGGTGGAAGCGGACCTGTTTGGCGTACCCCTTGGGTACGCTGATCCATACGGGGTGAGCGGGGAGCAGCCAGACGTGGTCCTGTTTACCTTGGTAGACCTCGATACGGCGGCGGATATCGTGTTCCGCCGGTCGAATCGTCGTGAAGTTGCGGAAGCCGTAATTCAGCAGAATATGCGACTGCCATTCGCGAGCCCGTTCCGAAGCGGTGCCGAGTACGGCCGATACCAGGCGGGTGTTGCCTTTTTGGGCAGAGCTGACAAGGCAGTAACCGGCTGCCTTGGTATGACCTGTCTTGATGCCGTCGACATCGGGATCGGACCACAGAAGGCGATTGCGGTTGCTCTGCGTGATCCCGTTGTAGGTAAAGCTTTTTTCCGAGAAGAGCTTGTACTGCTTGGGGAAGTTGCGCCACAGGGCAGCACCGAGCAGGGCCAGATCATGGGCCGTGCTGTAATGGTTTGCGGTCGGGAAGCCGGTGGAGTCATTATAGTGGGTATGTGTCAGTCCCAGTTCCTTGGCCTTCTGGTTCATGATATCGGCAAAGGCGCTTTCGCTGCCCGCGATATGCTCGGCCAGTGCGACCGTCGCATCATTGCCGGAATCGGTGGAGATGCCGCGAAGCAGTTGCAGAACGGTCGGGTGCTTGCGCGGTTCGATAAACATGCGGCTTCCGCCCATCTTCCATGCCTTCTTGCTGACCTGAACCTTCTCGTCGAGTTTGAGGCGTCCAAGCTTGATGTCCTCGAATGCAATATAGAGCGTCATCATCTTCGTCAGGCTGGCTGGAGGCAGCTGAAGGTCCTTGTTGTGTTGAGCCAGAATCTGACCGGATCGCGCATCCAGGAGTACCCAGGCCTTCGCCTTGATGTCGGGTCCGTGCGGCCATGAGATCGCCATGGCTCGTGTGGCCGGAATCATTGTCGCGATCATTGTCAGTGCCACGAACATCATGCGAATTACCATTGCCAGTTCTCCTCGGGATCGATTTTCCAGTCATGCCGCCTCGATAGTGCGGGAGGATGTATGCAAAGCCTGTATGCGTGCAACATCATACGCGTATGGGGTGCACCGCCGTAACGTGCGTCTCCCAGGATGGGGCAGCCGGCATGTGCCAGATGTACCCGTAGCTGATGTGTGCGTCCCGTATGCGGGATCAGCTTAAGCAGCGCGCGTTTGCCGTTGCGCTCTAACACAGATGCCTCGCTCTTGCAGGCCCGGCCATCCACGCTGACATGATAGCGTCCGTGATGATCTCTGCCAGATGCGATTCTCGCCTGGATCATCTTTGTGTCCCAGTCCGGTGAGGGTTCAACGATCGCCAGATATGTCTTCTCCACGCTGGTATGCCACTGGCGCTGCAGTTTCTGCAACATGTCCGGGCTGGTGCAAAGCATCATCAGTCCGGAGGTGTCCCGGTCGAGACGGTGGACGGGGCGAAGCTGTCCGGCCCGTTTCGCATTCAGGTTCAGATAGGCTGCCATTTCCGTTGGCAAAGTGCCACAGCTTCGGTGTAGCGCCTCCTGGGCATACTGACCGACACGCTTGTGGATCAGGTAGAGGCTGTCCTCTTGCCACAGGATCTGGTCCGGCGAGAAGGGGATGAGTTTCTCGCCCTCGAGCATGACAAGGCGGATGCGTTCGCCACCCTTCAGTCGCAGCCCGGCTTTGCGGCAGCGCCGCCTGTTGACATATACACCGCCATCCTCGATGGCCCGGCGTATGCGACGACGGGAGAAAGGGAAATGGTCGGCCATCACCATATCGAGACGGCCGTCGCCGGCATTCGATGCGATTGTGATGCTGATATCGGTGAATGTCGGTTTCATGGGTTAATGTTCCAGCAGGGCTAGGACCTCGTCCGCCGTGCGGCAGCATGTCACGATGCTGAAGGCATCGTCGACAGACATTACGCATTGTGAGCGGATCGCTTCGATGAGCGGCGGCCATGTTTCACCGTAGAGGATCAATGGACGCGGCTCGAGCACGCCGATGGCCAGAAGATCCCAGCTCATGGCCAGTTCGGCTAGGGTGCCGAGCCCTCCAGACAGTACGATGTAGGCATCTGTCTCCTCAATCAGGGTCTGCATGCGCTGGAAGAAATCGAGCGCGCGCACCTCTTCGCTGAGGTGGTTTCCGGGCGGTGTAGGAAAGCGTTCCAGCGTAATACCGCGAACGTGTCCACCACCCTGATGAATACCCTCGGAGAAGGCGGCCATCATCCCCTGGTGGCCGCCGGTCAGGGCATTCCATCCGGCTTGCGCCAGCCGCGTTGCCATGGCGACCACATCGGCATAGCCGGGATCGGAGGGAAGTATGCGCGAA
>DATFLK010000122.1:0-7265 GCA_035267815.1 Mariprofundaceae bacterium
CCCCAGTCCGCGGCGCACCACCTCGACTTCAGGTAATTCCGGCACTCTTCACCCCTTCTACCGCACCCGCGATGATCCATTGCAGGTGACAGGTCGTGTGCTCATAATAGACTGCATGGCAAAATGGTTGAAAGTGCCCGATATCGCCGTTGACCGTGACACATTTCCCATTCTGGCGCTGCTCTCCCGCGACGAACAGCATCGACTTCGGTCGGACACCACCTGTGTGGAGATGGCCGCCGATGTCGCGGTGATCAGCGAGGGGCAACAGCCCTCATCTCTTTTTCTGGTATACAGGGGCCTGCTGATGGTTAGCAAACGGCACCATCACGACATCTTCGATGTCGGCTTTGTCACACCGGGTGAAGCATTCGGCGAAGCCTCCATCCTTTACGACACTCCGGCCAATGCCGAGGTTCGCACCACCGAACCGTCGGTGTTATTGCAGTGTCCCGCCGGGACCGTACGCGATATCCTCCGTACCAATACGCGCTTCAGACGGGCTCTCGAACAGCTGGCCGAACGACGCATGGCAGCATCCGCCATGGCAATCAACGCGGTCTTCTCGAAGCTGCCCCAGGCGGCACGGGAGACGATGCTCTACAACGCCCGCTTTATCTCACTTGATGCCGGCGAGACGCTGTTTGAGGAGGACCAATCCGATACCCACTTCATGTACCTCGTTCTGGGAGGCAGAGCAGAGGCGACAGTGACATCACCGCGCACTCCGGACCAGCGCATCCTCTTTGCCAATATCGGCGCGGGTGACGAGATCGGAGAAATCTCCATCATCACAGGCCGCAGCCATGCGGCCACAGTCACGGCCACGGCGCCCATGCATCTGCTAAAAATCAATAACGAAACGATACAGAGCTGGCTGAAACGCTATCCTGATTTCGGTTATGCGCTCTATGCGTGCGTCCAGCGGAAACTGCAGCATGCACTTGAAGGCATGCGCGACCTCATCGGGGAAGAGGAGGCCAAGAAGCGTACCATCGGCGCGCTTCCCCCGGCCGACCGGATCATCGCCGCCCCCCCCTCCTGACCGCAGGCACCAGCCTCAGCTGCGGCGCACCACCCAGACCACAAGCCACCCCATCGCCACCGCCGCGATCCCCATAACGCGCAGGACCGACGGCGGAACCTGGGGAAGTTGCTGTATCATCCGGACCATTTGGCGGGGAAACAGCGCATAGGCCGCACCCTCCAGAACCAGCACGAGACCCAATGCCGCCCAGAGATCGTCCATGCTTTTCCGGGTTATCCTGCTACTTGCTTCCGGAGTGCTCGAAGAAGCGGAAGAACTCCGAATCGGGCGACAGCACCAGGGTACTGCCCTCCTTGACCGACTTCCGATAGGCCTTCAGCGACCGGAGGAATGCATAGAAATCGGGATCCTGTCGATGCGCCTTGGCATAGACACGCGTCGTCTCGGCATCGGCCCGACCGCGAATGATCTCAGACTGCCTGTATGCCTGAGCCAGTACCACCTTGCGAGTCTTGTCCGCCTCGGCACGAATCTCCTTGGCAGCCTCCTCACCCTGGGAACGATACTCCTTGGCGATCCGTTGACGCTCGGCCTTCATACGGTGGAAAACAGCCGCGCTGTTCTCCTTCGGCAGGTCGGTCAGCTTGATGCGCACATCACGAACATGAATACCCAGATCCTGCACCTCATGATCCGTCTGAATCTGGATCGAATGCATCATCTTGGTGCGAAGATCATCGTTGTCGTCCTTGCTAGATTCCGATACGCCGGTAACGATCTCCGCCAACGTATGCTGGCCGAGCACATCGCGCATCTTACTGCGCACGACATCTGCCATGCGCGCCGCCACGCCCTGCTCATTATTCGCTACCTGATATACCTTCAGCGGATCCGCGATACTCCAGCGCGTATAGGCATCCACGAGGAGTGTCTTCTTGTCCTTGGTGATGATCTCATTGGGAGGGGCGTCCTGCAGCAGAAGGCGCTTATCGAAATAGGTCACCGACTGCCATGGCAGCCTGAAATGGAGCCCAGACTGCTGCACCACGCGCTTGGGATTGCCGAACTGCAGTACCAGAGCCTGCTCCCGCTGATTGACAACGAAAGTGGACATATTGCCCACGAAGATGAGAAGAAGGATAACGATCAATAGGGATGTCTGTTTTGCACTCATCACTTCACCTCCACCTTCTTACCCATTCGATCAAGCGGCAAATACGGCAACACGCGACCCGCCACCGACTTGTCGACGATCACCTTGTCGACCTTCGACAGCACATCCTGCATGGCATCCATATAGAGGCGCTTTCGGGTCACATTCGGCGCCTTGCGATAGGCATTCAATACATTGACAAAGCGTTCGGCCTCACCCTGCGCCCGATCCACGGCCTCCTTCTCGAAAGCCTGCGCATCCAGCACCATCTTCTTGGCCTCACCCCGCGCCTTCGGAAGGATGTCGTTGGCATAAGCCTGTGCTTCATTCTTGGCACGCTCACGATCCTCACGCGCGGAGGCGACATCCTTGAAATCCTTGATCACCGGCTCGGGCGGCTGCACATCGCGCAGCTTCACGGCAGCGATCGAAATCCCCGACTTGTATCCATCCAGAATGGACTGGATCAGCCGCTCGACCTCCACCTCGACCATGGCCTTCTTCGTGGTCAGGACATCGTCGATCATGGTACGGCCAATCACTTCGCGGATCGCCGACTCGGCCGCACCGCGCACGGTATCGGAGGGATGTGCCACATTAAACAGGTAGTCACTCACATTCTTCACCCGGTACTGCACGATGAACGAGATATCGACGATATTCTCGTCCTTGGTCAGCATCAGGGCTTCCTGGGGAATCTTGTGGACCCTGCCGGTCTGTCCACCTCGGAAACCGATCTCCAGGCGCTGCACACGCGTCACGGGCACCTTCTCCACGGTTTCGACGGGGTAAGGCATATGCCAGTTCAGACCCGGTCCCGTTGTCGCCACATGCTGACCGAAACGCAAGACGACCGCCTCCTCATCGGCCTTCACAGAATAGATGCCGGAGGCCAGCCAGAGCAAGACGATGATGCCGATTCCGGCGGAGAAGAAGGATTTGCTGAACACTGGGCCACCGCTGCCGCCACTGCCGCCTCCGCGACCACCGAACAGGCCGGAAAGGCGCTCCTGGATACGGCGGATCACCTCGTCTAGATCGGGGGGCGGCGTCTGACGACCGCCACCACCGCGGCCCCAGGGGTCGTTCTGCTGATTCTGATCACTCCAAGGCATGCGTACCTCCATATATTGCTCGCGCCGAAAGCATGTGCAAACGCCAAACCCTAACCACAGCCATGCCCCGATGCACGCCTTTCCACCCATTTCTAGTCTATGGGAATCGACTGATCATATGCGCTTCTCCATACCCACTACCGGATACGGGTGATAGTCTTCCACCATGCCGCGCATTTTTCGCTGGATCTTCTATGGCTGCACCAGTCGCGCCATCGCTACGCTGTTTGCGTTGCTGGCCGTGTTCGTGATCATCGAAGCCTTTGATAAAGCGAGGTTTCTCGGTCACGGCCTGACCTCGGGGCTGATGATCGAATACCTGCTTCTCAAGATCCCCTTCATGGTCAGCGAATTCATGCCGGTGATCCTGCTGCTGGCCGTCAGCATCTACGTCACCGAACTGTCGCACCACAACGAACTGGTCGCCATGCGCGCCGCCGGGCTTGGCGTCAACAAGCTGATGGTCCCGCTACTGTGCGTCGCAGCCCTGGCCGCCACCATCAATTTCGGTCTCGGTGAATGGATCACGCCCACCACCAACCAGCGCCTGGACACCATTGACCGCGTCAATATCCATCACCGACCCAGCGCCAAGCACGGCGTGCAGTGGCTGAAGGAGGGGCACCGTTTCTTCCGGCTGCAACCGCTCGGTAAACAGCGCTTTCGCCTGCTGCTGCTCGAAACGGATTCCCAGGGTCACTGGCTGAAACGCATCGATGCAACCAGCGCCCTGTACGAGGCCGGCACATGGCATCTGACCGATGTACACGTCAGCGAACCGGCCGGCAAGGAGGGCATCCACATCTCGCACGAAGCGACACTGCAACTCGTCTCGAAGGTGGGTCCCCATACTGCCGAACCGCCCAAGCCGCGGCATATGCGTTTCATGGAACTGAAGGACTACGCCCGCGAACTCAAACAGGCCGGACTAGCCTCGTCGGCATTCGAATTCGCCCTGCAGAAGAAACTGGCGGAGCCACTGTCATGCCTGATCATGGCCATCCTGGCCGCCGCCCTCTGCATGCATATGGGCAGCCGCGTTTCCGCCTCTTCCATGGGAATTGTCGGCGCCATCGTGCTCGGGCTCGGCTTCTATGTCACGGGCCATGCCAGCAGCCTGTTGTCGACAAGCGGACGACTGCCACCGGACTTCGCCGCCTGGCTGCCCAATCTTATTTTCGGCGGTATCGCCTGCTTCCTGCTACTCCAGAGGGAGGGGTATTAGCGTCCCCTATTCTACGACAACAGCGATCTGAAGGCTGCATGCAGGGAGGAGTTGGCGGCCAGCACGTCCCCCTTCTCCAAGTTCAGGCTGGCGCCACGGGTATCTGTTACCATCCCGCCGGCCTCCTGCACCAGGATCACACCTGCCGCGATATCCCACGGTTGCAACCCGGACTCCCAATAGGTATCCAGGCGTCCGCTCGCCACATAGGCAAGATCAAGGGCGGCCGAGCCGCCGCGGCGATAACCGTCCGCCGCCCGCATGCATGCATCCATCCGTCGCTGGAACTCGGGCAGTTCCTCTCGACGGTAGGGGGGAAGCCCGGAAGCAAACAGGGCCTGAGAAACGTCCTGCCGCTCGGACACCCGCAAACGGCGACGATTCAGAAATGCCCCGCTACCGTTCTGCGCCTCGAAGGTTTCGTTGCGCATCGGATCGTGCACCACCCCCAGAACAGGTTTCCCATGACGCCACAACCCGATGGATACCGAAAAATGAGGGTAGCCGTGGATAAAATTGGTCGTACCGTCCAACGGATCGATATACCACTGATATGACGAATCGGGGTTCCGCCGACCACTCTCCTCGGCCACGATACCATGGGCGGGATAGTGGCGTTGAATCTCCCGAATAATCATCGATTCGGCCTTCCGGTCCGCCTCGGTGACGAAATCGCGATCCTGTTTCTGCTGCACGGAGAGCGTATCCCGTTCATCAAACATCCGACTCAGCAAATCACCTGCGCGCCTAGCTGCGCGCACCGCTACATATAGCAAAACTGCACTCCCGTTATCTGGTATATCAACCGGCCCGAAACGCTACCACACAGGGGGCAATACTTCTCAAGCAGAACCGATCGGATTGTTCGCCCCCTCACAGGAAACAACTCGCGGCTAGGCGGCACTCTCCTCCACCTCGCCGGATGACTCGGAGACCGGCGGCAGAAGACTGTCAACGAACTGATCCGGATCGAACGGCAACAGGTCTTCCAGCGACTCGCCGACCCCGACATAGCGCACGGGCAGACCAAACTGCCTGGAGAGCTGCAGCACAACCCCACCCTTGGCCGTACCGTCAAGCTTGGTGACAATCAGACCGGTGGTCCCGGCCGTCTCCCTGAAACGCTCCACCTGAACCAGGGCGTTCTGCCCTGTTCCGCCATCCACTACCTGCCACACCTCGTGCGGCGCACCATCCAGTGCCTTGCCAACCACACGCCGAACCTTGGCCAGTTCATCCATCAATCCACGGTCGGTCTGCACCCGTCCGGCCGTATCGACAATCACCACATCGAAATCGCGTGCCGCACCGCGGCTTACCGCATCAAACGCCACCGCAGCAGGATCCGCCCCCTCATGCTGCCGCACGATCTCAGCACCGGCCCGTTCCACCCACACGGCCAGCTGCTCGACGGCGGCCGCACGGAAGGTGTCGGCGGCCCCCACCAGCACCCGTTTTCCGTCATGGCGAAACTGGGTGGCGAGCTTGCCGATGGTGGTCGTCTTGCCCGTGCCGTTGACACCTACCACCAGCAACACCAGCGGCCCCTGTGCCGGCCACTCCACGGAGGACATCTCCGGAAAATGCGCCCGCATCGCATCACGAAGCCCATCCAGCGGCGCCTGCCGCGAGCCCCTGGCCTGCTGCACCAGTTCGGCCGAGAGGGTGGCACCGCAATCGGCCATGATCAGCGCATCCTCGACCTCCATCCATGCCGCCTCGGAGAGCGATCCCCGGCCACCTCCCGGTAGCATGCGGCCGATCCCTTCCCGGCTACGGCTCAATCCCTTTGCAAGGCGGGAAAAGAGTGACGCCATTGCTATACCTCCATCGTCAACATCATATCTTTTCGAGTGCCTGGGCCAGGGTGCGCACCGAATCCGGCGTCTTGTCACCCAGGTATTTGCCGATATCGCCATCCAGCTTCTTCACCACACCGTTGACCTCCGCACTCGGACTCTCCCGTAACAGGGCGGCGGTCGCTGCCAAGCTGACAGGACGGACATCGGTACAGGTCAGGTGATCCTGTGAAATGGCATCCAGAAAGTCGAAGGTATCTTCACCGGCGCTGTGGATATCGACGTGCATCTGTTGCTCGGCCGACATGCCGGACTGCTTCTGCGGCACCTTGCCCGGCTGATCCATCTCCATCTGCCCCATCATCTTGTGGATGCTGGCCATCTCCGGTCCGCCCATCGCCCTGCGCAGCAGCACCACGGAGGCATGCAGCAGCTTCGGTTGCGTCTCGGGACCGGCACAGACCGCCTGCGATGCCAACACCGCCGACTGTTTGACCATGCCCCGGATTTTATCGAGCGGCGCTTTCATTTTATCCTGGTCATGATGCGAGGAACCGCATCCGGCCAGCAACAACGCCAACAGCGCGAATACAAAAGGTTTCGAACGATTCATGGTATCTCTCCTTTGCCAACAAGGGTATCGATCATTTTACGTGCGGCAGGTGATCCCCAGTCCCGTTCCCCGACGATACGGCCGATCATCCGGCCGTCGCGCCCGATCAGATAGCTGGTGGGAAGTGCCCGAATCCGATAGCGATGGCGCACCGTGCCCGCCGCATCGAGCACCGAAGGGAAGCCAACATGGTACTCCTTTACAAAACGAGCTACTCCGGAACGGTTGCCACGATCGACGTTGATGCCGAGAACCGCCATCTCCTCTCTGTGCTGTCTCCACAGCGCCTCAAGCTGCGGCATTTCATGGCGACAGGCAATGCACCATGTCGCCCAGAAATGCAGGATCACCACCTTGCCACGCAGATCGGCA
>DATFLK010000123.1:0-2266 GCA_035267815.1 Mariprofundaceae bacterium
TCTCGGCGGTTTCGGCGGATTGTTCAAGGCCGACTTCTCCGCCATGCAGGAGCCGGTGCTGGTCTCCGGCACCGATGGCGTCGGTACCAAGCTTTTGCTGCTGCAGAAACATAACCGCCCGCATGTCGCCGGCATCGATGCCGTGGCGATGTGCGTCAACGATATCGCCGCGCTGGGTGCGGAGCCTCTCTTCTTCCTCGACTATCTGGCCACCGGCAAGCTTGATGACGCCACGCTGGCCGGCGTCGTCGAGGGGATCGCAGATGCCTGCCGCACCTGCGAGTGCGCACTGATCGGCGGCGAGACGGCCGAGATGCCGGGCATGTATGCACCGGGCCACTACGATATCGGCGGTTTTTCTGTCGGTGTGGTGGACAGGCCGAAGATGATCGACGGCTCGAAGATCGTGGACGGCGACGTGCTCCTAGGGCTTGCCTCCAGCGGCCCGCACTCCAATGGCTACTCGATGGTGCGCAAGCTGATCGAAATGGGCCGTGCCGATCTTGAGAACGACACCCTTTCCGACGGCCGCAAGGCGGTCGAAGGCGTGCTCGCACCAACCCGGCTCTATGTCCCGGCGGTCAAGGCATTGATGCGTGGCGGCGTGGATATGCACGGCTTCTCGCACATCACCGGCGGGGGCATGTTCGATAACCTGGAACGCATCCTCTCCGACGACCTGGCGGTCACCGTCGATGTCTCAAGTTGGGATGTCCCTCCCGCCTTCGAATATTTGCTCGGTTTCGCCGATGTCGAGCGCGACGAGCGCTATCGCACCTTCAACATGGGCATCGGCTTCGTCGTAATCCTCCCCGAAGCGGAGGCCGAAAAGGCCGAATCCGCGCTGAAAGATGCCGGCGAAACCGTCCACCGCATCGGCCGCATCCACCAACGCAAAGGTGATCCGGTCACCCTGATCGGTTGAAATTTGAGAGTTCAACATATGGAAGATGCAAACCAAACTAGAACAATAACCGGCAATACAAAGACTTATGATAAATCCTAAAGCGGTAGCGGTCATGGCCTCTGGTCGTGGGACGAACCTGAAAGTGATCCTCGACGCGGTGAAGGCGGGCGAATGCCCGGTGGAGGTGCGGCTGGTGATTTCGGACAAGGCTAACGCACAGGCTCTGGAGATCGCCAAAGAGGCCGGCGTACCGCATGTCACTCACATCAACCCGAAGGAGTATGCCGATCGCGCCAGCTTTGATGCGGCATGCGCCGACCTGATCGACAGCCAGGGGTGTGGCTGGATCGTGCTGGCCGGTTACATGCGCATCCTATCCTCAGAGTTCGTGCGCCGCTTCCGCGGGCGCATTATCAACATCCATCCCTCGATCCTGCCCGCTTTCGCCGGCGCGCATGCGGTCGAGGATGCATTGACGCACGGTGTGAAGGTGACCGGCTGTACGGTACATCTGGTCGACGAGGTGCTCGACGGCGGCCCGATTCTGGGCCAAGCGGTGGTGCCGGTGCTGGACGACGATACCCGCGATTCGCTGCACGCCCGCATCCAGATCGAGGAGCACAAGCTCTACCCCGCTATGCTCGCTCGCCTGGTCAACGAAGGGTTCAGGCTCGATGGCCGTCGTGTGATATGGGGGAGTTCGTGAGGATATGAACCAGCACTTCCGTATGGTAATTCATTCACTTAAAGGGAAAACGCGGTTTCGCCCCTGATCACAAAATAAATCACTGACGTTCATGATTTTGGCGACCCATCCGTGGGTCGCGAGGGACTCCCTCAGACCCGGTAGACCAGATAGGCGATGTAGGCGAGGTAGATCACCAAGAGATCGGCCCCCTCCCAGCGGCGCAACGTGTAGCGCTTCCTCAACATTCTCAAAAGCAGCAGTGCCAGCGCGATCATGACGATCCAGTCGACCGGGTAGATGCCCGTAACGTTGATCGGCGTAATGACGGAGGTGATGCCGAGGACGCCGAGCAGGTTGAAGATGTTCGAACCGATGATGTTGCCCATGGCGATGTCGCTGTGCCGTTTGTAGGAGGCGACGACGGAGGTGGCGAGCTCCGGCAGGCTGGTGCCTAGCGCGATCAGCGTCAGGCCGATCACCGCGTTGCTGACCCCGAAACGGTTGGCGATAGCGACCGCACCCTCGACCACCTGGTCGGAACCGACCACCAGCAGCGCGATTCCGCCGGCCATCAGCAGGATTTCGTTCCAGAGGCTGCTCATGCCCTTCGGCACTTCGGCCTGAAATTCGGTGGCCACCCGGCGCGCCCGCTCCCGCCGACCCAATACGAC
>DATFLK010000124.1:0-8043 GCA_035267815.1 Mariprofundaceae bacterium
CTCCTGGCGGATACAGAAAGCCACCGCCTTGCCAACGATTTCGTGCGCATCGCGAAAGGAGACCCCGGCCCGCACCAGTGCATCGGCCAGATCGGTGGCAGTGGAGAAGCCAGAGGAGGCGGCCGCGTGCATTGACGCCCGGTCGATCCGCATCCCGGCCAGCATGGCGGCGAAGATCTTCAGGCCGCCGTCGATCTGGTCGAAGGCATCGAACACCGCCTGCTTGTCCTCCTGCATATCCTTGTTGTAGGCCAGCGGCAGCGATTTCATGGTCACCAGCATCGCCACCATGCCACCGATGATGCGACCACTCTTGCCACGCACCAGCTCCGGCATGTCCGGATTCTTCTTCTGCGGCATGATCGAGGAGCCGGTGCAGAAGGCGTCCGGCAGCCCGACGAAGTGAAACTGCGCGCTCATCCAGAGGATCAACTCCTCGGAGAGACGCGACAAGTGCACGGCACAGATCGAAACGGCGGCCAGCAGCTCAATAACGAAGTCGCGATCGGAAACCGCATCGAGCGAATTGCCGCAGGGGGCGTCGAAACCGAGTTCGCGCGCCGTGAAGTCACGGTCGAGCGGGAAGGTGGAACCGGCCAGCGCCGCTGAGCCGAGTGGCGACCGATTCATGCGGGCACGGGCATCGAGCAGTCGTCCGGCATCGCGCCCCAGCATCTCCACATAGGCAAGCAGATGGTGACCGAAGGTGACCGGCTGGGCGGTCTGCAGGTGGGTAAAACCAGGCATGACGGTATCGGCGTGCTGCGCGGCCTGCTCAACCAGCACCGTCTGCAGGGCGCGGATGCGCGACACGGTTTCGTCAACCCGACGACGCAGATAGAGGCGTACATCGGTCGCCACCTGGTCGTTTCGGCTGCGGCCGGTGTGCAGCCGCTTGCCAGCCTCGCCGATGCGCTCGGTCAGCCGAGCCTCGATATTCATGTGGACATCCTCGAGCTGCACGCTGAACTCGATCTCGCCGGCCTCGATGGCCGCCTCGATTTCGTCCAGCCCCTTCAGGATCGCCTCGACATCGGCCTCGGAGAGGATGCCCTGCCGGCCGAGCATGCGCGCGTGGGCACGGGAACCGGCGATATCCTCGGCATACATGCGCGCATCGACATCGATGGACGCATTGAACTCCTCCACGAATGCATCGGTCGGCTGTTCAAACCGACCGCCCCACAGCTTCTTACTCATTGGCCTCTCCATGCGTCACGGATGCATATCCGGAATCACCAGCGCCTCCCAGTCTCGGCGCAGGATATATGTTTAGGATACGCGGAAAAAGCCGGCGCATCGCGGGATGACGCGAATCCTCTACCGCACCCGACGGCGCGTCCACCACTTCTCAAACTCGACCAGCACGAAAACCGAGGCGGAGACCGCCACCACCTGCAGCCATGCGCCCACGCCGATGGGGCCGGTGCCGAAGAGATAGTTCATGAACGGCACATAGGTGAAGAGCAGCTGCAGCAATACCACGAGAAAGATAGCGAGCAGCACGTAGCGGTTTCCGAACACCCCTTCGACCGAGAGCACGGAAGCGGAGAGGTAACGCGTGTTGACCAGATAGAAGGCCTCGAACATCACCAGCGTGTTGACTGCGACGGTGCGAGCCGGCTCAAGCGGCATTCCCTCCATCTGCTGGAAGAGGAAGATTCCGAAGGTACCGGCCAGCATAATCAGTGAGACGAAGGCGATACGCCAGATCAGAAGCCGCGAGAGCACCGGCGTGCCCGGCGGCCGCGGCGGCCGCCGCATGGCATCCGATTCCGGCGGCTCGAAGGCGAGCGCCAGCCCCAGCGTCACCGCCGTAATCATGTTGACCCAGAGGATCTGCAGCGGCGTGATCGGCAGTAGCACACCGAAGATGATCGCGGCGATCACCGTCATCGCCTCGCCGACACTGGTCGGCAGGATGAAAAGGATCGCCTTCTGCAGGTTGCCGTAGACGGTCCTGCCCTCCTCCACGGCATAAGCGATGGAGGCGAAACGGTCGTCGATCAGCACCATCTCGGCTACCTCCTTGGCCACCTCGGTCCCCTTGACGCCCATCGCCACGCCGATATCGGCCCGCTTCAGCGCCGGTGCATCGTTGACGCCGTCACCGGTCATGGCCACCACGTCGCCGAGCGCCTGCATCGCCATCACCAACCGCTGTTTGTCCTCTGGGCTGGTGCGCGCGAAGATATCGATCTCCGGCAGCGCCCGGACCAGCGCTTCGTCATCCATCTCCGCCAGCTCCCGGCCGGTCATGGTTCGCTCACCGATACCGAGCCGGACGCCGATCGTCTGTGCGGTCAGGGCGTGATCACCGGTGATCATGCGCACGCGGATGCCGGCCTGTCGGCAGCGGCGCACCGCCTCGATGGCATCCTCGCGCGGCGGATCGCTCAGGCCAGCCAGTCCCAGCAGGGTCAATCCCCCCTCGATGTCGGAGAAACGCAACTCCCGGTGGTGATCGGGCGCGGCCACGAAGGCGATCGCCAGCACGCGCTGTCCCGCCTCGGCTAGCCACTCGATCTGCGCATGCCAGTAGGCCGTATCCAGCGGTGCATCCTGGCCGAACTGGCGCTGGAAACCGCACATGCCGAGGATGCGCTCCGGCGCCCCCTTGATGTAGATGAAGCCGTGGCCGGCGTGGTCGTGATGCAGGCTGGCCATGAAGCGGTGTTCGGATTCGAAGGGGATTACGTCGACGCGCGGATACTCGCGACGAACCAGCTCCGGTTCCAGCCCCGCCTTCATGGCCATCGCCATCAGCCCGCCCTCGGTCGGCTCGCCGTGCAGCCGCCACCCCTCCTCCGCCTCGGCCAACGTGGCGTCGTTGCAGAGCAGCGCCGCCTTGGCCAGCTCCAGTAGATGGGCATAGGCGCCCGGCTCGATGTCGGCACCATCGAGGCTGAAAACGCCGTGCGGATCGTAGCCGACGCCGCCGACCTCGAAGGCCTGCTCGGCCGTGACGACCCGCTGCACAGTCATCTCGTTTCGGGTCAGCGTGCCGGTCTTGTCCGAACAGATGGCGGTGACGGAACCGAGCGTCTCCACCGCCGGCAGCCGGCGAATGATGGCGTTGCGCCCGGCCATGCGCTGCACACCGATGGCCAGCGTGATGGTCATGATGGCCGGCAGCCCCTCGGGGATCGCTGCCACCGACAGCCCGACCGCGGCGAGAAACATATCGACCGCGCTCAGCCCCTGCACCCACATACCGTAGAGGAAGGTGACCACGGCGGCGGCAAGGATCCAGACGGTCAGCCACTGCCCGAACCGACCGACCTGGCGCAACAACGGCGTCGGCTGCGGCGCAATCGCCTCCAGCATCCCGCTAATGCGTCCGATCTCCGTATCATGACCGACCGAGACCACCAGCCCAAAGCCCTGCCCACGCGTCACCATGGTGCCGGAGTAGACCATATCAATGCGGTCGCCGATCACCGCATCCTCTGCCACTGCATTCTTTGATTTCTCCACCGGCATGGATTCGCCAGTCAGGATCGCCTCGTCGATCTGCAGACCTCGCGCCTCGAACAGGCGCATATCCGCCGGCACCTTGTCGCCGGACTGCAGGAAGATAACATCGCCCGGCACCACCTCGCGGGCTGGCAGGGTGATGCGGTGACCCTCTCGCAGTACCATCGCCTTGGGCGAAAGCATGTGGCGAATGGCATCCAGCGCCTTCTCCGCCTTCCCTTCCTGCACGAAACCGATCACCGCATTGATGACTACCACACCGAGGATGACGCCAGTATCGAGCCAGTGGCCTATCAGGCTGGTCACCACGGCCGAGCCAAGCAGCACATAGATCAATACGTTGTGGAACTGGTCGCGCAAACGCTCCCAGAGGCTGCGCGGCCGCATGGCGGGGAGCACGTTCGGCCCGTATCGCGACAGCCGCTGCACCGCCTCCGCCGCGCCGAGCCCTTCCGGACCGCTCCCGAACCGGTCGAAGACCGCCTCGGCGGCCATCGCATGCCAGTCAGACTCTCTCTCGGACATCCCTTTCATGTCGACTATTGTAGGTCAAAACGGCGCCGGTGAGGGCGCGGCCGTCGGTATCCCGGTCGGCGCTCAGCCATCCTCGCCGGCGAAGAAGAGCTTGGTGCGCACCGGGCTCTCGATCTGTCTGATCGGAAGCGCGGCCTCCAACCGGTTGACGTCGGCCAGCTTCCCCTTGGTCTGCGGATGCTTGGCGATCAGGAAGGAGCAGATATCGCAGTACTCCTCGACCGAGATGTCGAAAGTGCCGATCCGCCGGCCCAGCGCGATGATCTCCTCCTTGTCGTAGCCGATCAACGGCGACAGAAGCGGCAGCGGGCTGGCCTCGTAGATCGCCTGGATGTTGGCCAGCGTCTGGCTCGCCACCTGTCCCAGCGAATCGCCGGTGATCAGTGCCTGCCCCTTCGCTCCGGTGGCGATTTTCGCCGCCTCGCGGATCATCTGCCGCTTGTAGATGATCATGCGGTAGTCAGCCGGCACCGTGGCGATGACATGACGCTGGAACTCCTCCAGATCGACCATGTGCAGCTTGAGTCGCCCCTGGTAGCGGGAGAGCTGGCGGGCCAAATCCTCGATCTTGGCGAAGTCGCGGTTGATCGTGCTGTTGTAGCAGTGCACCAGCACCACATCCAGCCCGCGCTTCATCATCGTATAGGCCGCCACCGGCGAGTCGATACCGCCGGAGAAGAGCACGACGCCGCGCCCCGAGGTGCCGACCGGCAGACCGCCGACGCCGGGACGCTTGTCGGTGTAGATATAGGCCTCGTCCGGCGTGATCTCGACATGCACGGTGATCTCCGGGCGGTCGAGGTTCACCACAAGCCCGAGCTCGTTCTTCAGGCAGCCGCCCACCTCGTAGTTGATCTCCGGGCTGGTCATCGGGAATTTCTTGTCGCCGCGCCGCGTGGTCACGCAAAAGCTGCGCCCGGCCACGTCGCCGTAGGTCCCGGTCACCGCCTCTTTCGCCACCTGCTGCATCGACTCGATGCTCCGCCCGGCCTGATGCACCGGGGCGAAGTTGCGGATGCCGGGGATCAGCGCCACGCGGTCGAGCAGCGCCGCATCGAGCCGCTCCACCTCCATCAGCATGCGGCTGTGGCGGCGCTCGACGCGGACCGGTTTCAGGAGCCGCTTCAGGTTGGCGGCCAATTTGCGCTCGAAGTGCGAGCGGTTCTTCCCCTTCAGGGAGAGTTCACCGTAATGGACAAGGATGTATGGCATAGCGGCAGGCTACCCTCTCGCCCGCCCCCTTGCAGCGACGGATTGCAGCTTCTTTGGTTCTTTTTGACTTGGGGCGGAACCGCTCACGCCCCGGGAAGCTCCTCGACGAGGATATATTCGGGCCAGCGCGCCTCCGGCACCTCCGCCTCCGAACGGGTCCGGCCGCGCATGGAGATGCCGGCGGCATGCACGCTATCCGGATCGCCCGTGCGCAGTGGATGCCACCGTGGCAACGGCTTCCCCTCCGCACGGAGGCGATAGGCGCAGGTGGCCGGCAGCCACTGCATCTGCCCGGCCGAAAGGGTGCGGACGTTCAGGCAGTCGGGCACGCGGGAGAGCCGGTCGGCGTAATCGCGGCAGCGGCAGGCGGCATCGTCGAACAGCCTGCAGGCGATCGAGGTGTAAAGCATCTCGCCGGTATCCTCGTCCTCGAACTTCTGCATGCAGCAGCGCCCGCAGCCGTCGCACAGCGCCTCCCACTCGCCGTCCGTCAGCGCCTCCAGCCGCTTCTCCCAGAATGGCGTCGTCATTCGATCCCCCGTACGACCATCTGCCGCTTGTTCCGCCCGTGGCTGTGCGGGTGCGACACCCCGCTGGCGGAGGCGGCACAAAAAAGGCCGGCGACATCAGGGTACCGCCGGCCTCCGTCACTCACGGCATCCCGTTCAGCGACCCATGCCTCTTCCGCGGCCCTGGCCCATACCGCGCCTCCGGCCCATGCCTTTGCCCTGATCCATCCCCTGGCCACGATGCATGCCCCGGCCGCTGCCCGGCTCGTCGGGCAGCGTCACGCCGCGCTGCCTGGCGCGCTCCTGCATCTGTTCATGGTGCTGTTTGCGGAAATCCGCCCGCTGCTGTGCATTCACGGAGCGCATCCTCTCGCGGTACTCCATCTTCTCCTGCGGGCTCATCAACTGCCATCCATACGCCTTCTCCTCGGCCTGGGCCGTCACGGCGCCGGCCATGAATGCCGTGGTAAAGGCAATGATCGCCACTCTGAAAAATCGCTTACCCATCATCGCGCACCTCCTGCGATCAAACGGCTTCCCCTCAGAGCCTTACGCCTCTTTTTAGACCAAAGGACGCCGCACCGCCAGAGTCAATCCGTCGGCGACCGGCAGCATCACCATGTCGATGCGCGCGTCGCGCATCAGCTTCTCGTTGAAGGTGCGAATGGCGTGGGTGTCGGGCTTGCGGTTCTCCGGGTCGATGACGCTGCCGCCCCACAGCACGTTGTCGACTAGGATGGCGCCGCCGGGGCGCACCAGCTTCAGGCAGTGTTCGTAGTAGGTGTCGTAGTTGATCTTGTCGGCGTCGATGAAGGCGAGGTCGAAGCTCGCCTCGCCGTAGTCGCCGATCAGCTTCGGCAAGGTCTCCGCCGCCGGGCCGAGATGCAAGGCGACCTTCTCCGCCACGCCGGCCTCCTGCCAGTAGCGCCGGGCCATCGCCGTCCACTCCTCCGAAGCGTCGCAGGCGACCAGCTCGCCACCCTCCGGCAGCGCCAGCGCCATGCTCAGACTGCTGTAGCCGGTGAAGGTGCCGACCTCGACAATCCTCTTGGCCCCCATCAGGCGCACCAGCATCTGCATGAACTGCCCCTGCTCCGGCGCGACCTGCATGGCGCTGTGCGAAAGCTCCGAGGTCTCCTCGCGCAGCCGCGCCAGGATGGCCGGTTCACGCACGCCGGTATCGATCAGGTAGGCGTAGAGCGCATCGCTCAGGTTCACTGTCCTATTCGACATCGTTCTCTTCCTCCAGTCCCTGCAGGTAGACCGCGGCCGTGGCCAGCTCATCCTCGCTGAAGGGCCGGATGCCGTGTTCGACCAGCAGTGCCGCGGTTATGCCCATGCCGTCGATCCGGCGACCCGAGAAGCTGCCGTCGTTGATGCGGTGGCAGCCGCAGGAGGGGCTCCCCTCCTTCAGAATCGCCATACCGATGCCGTGTTCCCGGGCCAGCGCCAGCGCCTGCTTCGCGCCCGATTCGAAGGCCTCGGTGACATCCTTCTCCAGCACGTTGACCACGCGCCCCTTGCGAATCTCCGCCGCCGGGCGCGGGCAGCCAAGCCCACCGGCCATCTCAGGGCAAATCGGCACCAGCCGACCCTCGCGCAGCCATGCCTCCCACATCGGATCGCGCTGCGCACAGCTGCCGCCATCATAGCGTACCTCCTGACCCAGAAGGCAGGCGCTGACAAGGATTCTCTGCTTAGGCATGCGTACCAGCATAGCCTAAATACCACGCATGGAAACAAAATAAGAGTATCCCAACCTTCTTTCGTGCACCCCCGTCATGCTATAAATTGGAGACCACGACGAATCGACGGAGGCGCACATTGACTGATACGAAGCGACAACGGGAGGTCACGCTCCGGTTCCTAGCCGAACCGAGCGCGGTCAATTTCGGCGGTAACGCCCACGGCGGCGCCGTGATGAAATGGATCGACCAGGCCGGCTACACCTGCGCCACGAGCTGGAGCGGGCAGTACTGCGTCACCGTCTATGTCGGCGGCATCCGCTTCTACCGCCCGATCCGGATCGGCGAGCTTGTCGAGGTACAAGCCCGCGTGATCTACACCGGGCGCACCAGCATGCATATCGAGGTCGATGTCCGCGCCGGCGATCCCAAACACGGCGAACTGGACCGGACGACGCACTGCATCATTGTCTTCGTCGGCGTCGATGCCGACGGCCATCCCGTCGCTGTCCCCTCGTGGGAGCCCATCACCGACGAGGACAAATCGCTGGAGGCCTACGCGATCAAGCTGATGGAGCTACGCAAGAAGGTCGATGAGGAGATCCATCCCTACTGACGAAAACCGG
>DATFLK010000125.1:0-6294 GCA_035267815.1 Mariprofundaceae bacterium
ATTATCCCGAACCAGAAGCTGATCGGGGCGGTGGGCAAGCACACCTCGATGCTCGAGGCGTTCCGCAAGGCAGACGACGTGTTGCTGCAGGCGGTGCGCGGTATCGCCGAGCTGATCACCCACACCGGCTACATGAACGTCGACTTCGCCGACGTGAAGACGGTGATGAGCGAGACGCGCGGCATGGCCATGATGGGTTCGGGTGTCGCTGATGGCGAGAATCGTGCCTGCGAGGCGGCCGAGCATGCGATCTCATCGCCGCTGCTGGAGGATGTCGATATCCACGGCGCCCGCGGCATCCTGGTCAACGTCACCGGCAGCGAGGACATGACGCTGGCCGAGTACGACGAGGCGGTCTCGATCATCCACAACATGGCCGATGAGGAGGCCAACATCATCTGCGGCATGGTCTACGACCAGAGTGCCGGTGACCAGATGCGGGTCACGGTGGTAGCGACCGGGCTGGCCAGCGAGGCGGCGCCGACGCGCAACCTCTCCAGCATCCAGGGGGCGCAGGAGGGAGCACCGCTGCCGAAGGCGCCGATTCTCGGCACCGAGGCGTTGCGCCAGGGCGAGTCGGCCCAGCAGGCCCAGCTCTTCGGCCAGGAGGCAGCCTACGACGAGGATACGCTGCAGGTGCCGACCTGGATCCGGCGACAGGCCGACTGAAATCGCGTCTTTGTTGATATGTGATTATATAATGGGCATTATGGCAGCCTTGTGCGGTGCGTCACGTTTGTGGGGCGGTGTTTTGTGTACCGTGCCGGGGTCAGATCAAACGTGCCGCAGTGCATGTGCGGAGGAAAGAGTATGATACCGCAGAGAACACTGGAACACCCGATTCGCTGTAGCGGCATCGGGCTTCACTCGGGCTGCCGGGTGACGCTCGTGCTGAAACCGGCGCCCGTTGATACGGGCATCGTCTTCCGGCGCATCGAGGGCGACGGGCAGGTCGACATCCCGGCCCTGTCCGACTATGTCACCGATACGCGCATGTGCACTACGCTCGGTCGGGACAGTACCCATATTGCCACGGTCGAGCATCTACTTTCGGCCATGTCCGGCCTCGGGATCGACAACGCCTACATCGAGGTGGACGGGCCCGAGGTGCCCGTCATGGACGGCTCCTCCGCGCCGTTCGTCTTCCTGATTCAGTGCGCCGGCATCAAGGTGCAGACCAAACCCAAGAAGGTGATGCGCATCCTCAAGCGCGTCGAGGTGGAGGATGGCGACAAGCGCTGCGCCATCTACCCGGCGGCCGGTTTCAGGGTCAGCTATACCATCGACTACGATCATCCCATGCTGCGCCAGCGCAAGGTCAGCCTCGACTTCTCCAACCAGGCTTACACCCGCGAGGTGAGCCGCGCCCGTACCTTCGGATTTGTGCACGAGATCGAGGCGCTGCAGAAGGCGGGTCTGGCGCTGGGTGGTTCGCTGGAGAATGCCATTGTGCTCGATGCCTTCCGCGTCGTGAACGAGGAGGGGCTGCGCTACGAGGACGAGTGCGTACGCCACAAGATTCTCGATACGCTCGGAGACCTGTCGCTGGCCGGCCATCCTATCGTGGGTGCCTTCGAGGGGATTCGGACCGGGCATGCCATGAACCACCGGCTAGTGCAGGCACTGCTTGCCGATGCCTCGGCGTGGCGTATCGAGGAACTGGAGGCCGAGGAGGAGACGATCTCCGATGCCACCACTGCTTCGCAACCGGCCTGACTTATAGACTCCTGACAGACCAACACTGACAAACCATCAAGATGTCCGGGCGGCCCCATGACGGGGCCGCCCGCGGTTTGTGGTATCCGGACGGCGGCTGGCTATTCGATTTCGAGCGTGACCTTGCCGGTCATACCGCCGGCCTCGATCAGCCGGTGCGCCCGCGCCGCCTTCTCCAGCGGCAGCCGCTCGGAGAGGTGGATCGTCAGCCGGCCGGCATCGATATAGCCGGCGCATTCGGCCAGGATCTTGCCCTGGTGGGCGATCCCTTCCGCCAGACCGAAGAGCATCGGCGAGAGCATCAGCTCCTGGCTGATGCGCAGGTTGCGCAGCCGTGCCGTTTGCCAGTCCGTCGTCTCCGGCACCTGCAGGATCGTCACCAAGTCGCCGTAGAAGGCCATAGCGGGGATGGTGTCGATGAAGGTGTCGCCGCCCACCGTATCAAGCGCGATATCGGCGCCCTGGCCCTCCGTCCACGCCAGTACGGCATCGGCGACTCGCTCCTCCCGGTAGCGGATCACCCGCTCGGCACCGAGCCGGCGTACGAGCGCCGCCTTCTCCTCGGTGCTGACCGTGGTGGCCACGCTGGCGCCGGCGATGGCGGCCAGCTGCACGGCGACATGGCCGACCCCACCGGCCCCGGCATGGATCAGGACCCGCTTCTCCTCGGTCATGTCGGCCCGGTCGAAGAGCGCCTCCCAGGCGGTGATCAGCACCAGCGGCGCGGCGGCCGCCTCGGCGAAGCCGAGCGACTCCGGTTTCTTGGCGACGGCGTGATCGGGTACCACGTTGTACTCGGCGTAGTTGCCGGGCGTGATGCCGATGCCGCCGTAGCAATAGTAGACCTCATCGCCCGGCGCCAGGCCGGTGACGCTCTCACCGACCGCCTCGACGATGCCGCTGCCGTCGCAGCCCAGTACGGCGGGGTATTTCCTGTCGCCGTAGGCGCCGCGGCCGCGCAGCTTGGTATCGATCGGGTTGACGCCGGCCGCCATGACGTGCACCAGCACGTCGTGGTCGCCCTGAATCGCCGGTTTGTCGACATCTTCCGGCTGCAGTACGTCGGCATCGCCGATGCCGGTCATCACCATCGCTCTCATGTTGCGGACTCCTGTTTCGGTTTTTCCCTACTGTAGATCATGAAGGGGGGGTCCTGACAATGCACGCAGCAGGCCGTGGATGGCCCTCCTGTCAGCATCGCTCTAGGGCGGTGGCGATGCGCACCCAGGCATCGTAGTCGAGCCGCTCCGGTCGGCAGCCGGGATCGATGCCGAGCCGCTCCCACGCCGTCTCGTCCAGCACACCCCGGAAGTTGTTGGCGACGGTCTTGCGCCGGTGGGCGAAGCCGGTGCGCACGGCGCGCTGCAGGGCGGTGTAGTCGCAGGCCGGTTCGCGGCCGTGCGGCATCAGCATGATCACGGTGGAGTGCACCTTCGGCGGCGGTGAGAAGGCGCCCGGCGGCAGCGTCAGTAGCCGTGACGGGGTGTAGTGGTGGCGCACCAGCACCGAGAGCCCGCCGTAGGTCTTGCCGCCCGGCCCGGCCAGCAGCCGCTCGGCCACCTCGCGCTGGTACATCAGCACCATGCCGCCGTCGAGCCTGAACGACGCCAGCGCCGCGGTCAGTGGGCCGCTGATATTGTAGGGAAGGTTGCCGACGATCCATGTCGGCCCGAAGCCGCGCACCGCCGCATCGAGCAGTTCGAGCACGTCGCCGTGCAGCACCGAGAGGCGCGCATCCTCGTCGGCGCGCGCCTGCCAGCGCGCTGCGAAGCGGTCGTCACGCTCGATCACGGCCAGGGCGCCGGCCCGCTCCAGCAGCGGCTCGGTCAGCGCACCGGGGCCGGGACCGATCTCCAGGATGCGGGCGCCGGCCGGCACCGCCGCGACGATGCGCATCACGGCGCTCCGGTCCTGCAGGAAGTGCTGGCCGAGCGATTTCTTGGCGGATGGATGCATGGCCGAGCAGCCTAGCAAAAGCGCGGCGGCGGCGCCGCTGTTGCGCGCCGGACGGAGGCCCGATGGGGAGAATCTCCGATTTTCCCTTGCTTTGGCTCGGCGGAATCTTACAATGCCACGTCCTTCTTTCGGGAAGATATGTGCAGCAGGAGGATAGATTCGTGGGGTTCAGCAGTCACAAGCGCCGTCTCGTTGCCGGCAATTGGAAGATGAATGGTTTGCTGGAGGAGGCACGGCAGTTTCTCGACGGGCTGGGCGAGAATCCGTCGCCGGATCACGTCGAGGTCGCGCTGATGCCGCCGTTCACGCTGCTCCACCCGCTCTACGAGCCGCTGCGCAACAAGGATATCCGCCTGGGTGCGCAGAACGTCTACTACGAGCCCAAGGGCGCCTTCACTGGTTCGGTAAGCCCGATGATGCTGCGCGATGCCGGCTGCCACTACGTGATCCTGGGCCACTCGGAGCGCCGCCACATCATCGGCGAGACCAACGAGATGATCCACGCCAAGCTCAAGGCGGCGTGGGAGAACGGTCTGGAGCCGATCCTCTGCATCGGTGAGAAGCTCGAGGAGCGCGAGGCCGGACGCACCAACGAGGTGCTCAAGGAGCAGCTCTCGGTGCTGGCCGATGCGCCAGCCAACGCGCCGCTGACCGTCGCCTACGAGCCGGTCTGGGCCATCGGCACCGGTCGCACGGCGACCGAGGAGCAGGTGGCCGAGACGCACGCCTTCGTGCACGAGGAGCTTGTCCGCCTGGGTCACGACTGCCGCGTGCTCTACGGCGGTAGCGTCAATCCGGGCAACGCCGAGTCGCTGCTCGCCTGCCCGGGTGTCGAGGGCGCGCTGGTGGGCGGCGCCAGCCTGAAGGCGGAATCGTTTACGGCAATCATTGAGGCTGCAGCCAAGGCAGCCGAGGAGTAGGAAAGAAGATGACCATTCTGATCGTATCCCTGCATGTGCTGGCCGCGTTCGCGCTGATCGGCGTGGTGCTGATGCAGCAGGGGCAGGGCGCCGATATGGGCGCCTCCTTCGGCGGCGGCGGGGCGCAGACCCTGTTCGGCAGCCGTGGTTCGGGCTCCTTCCTGGGCAAGGTGACCGGCGGCTTGGCGGCGCTCTTCATGATCACGTCGCTGACGCTGGCCTTCTTCTCCCAGCAGCAGGCCGGCTCGGTGGTCGAGAAGGCGGCCCAGCAGGAGATGCCTGCACCGGATGGCAAGCAGGACTTCACCCTGGACCCGTCCAAGCTCAAGGACAGCGGCGGCGCCAAGAAGGCGCAGTCCGAGCAGCTTCCGAAGGCGCAGTAGCCCGAAAAGGGCAGCGCTTCATCCGGGCCGATCATCTGGTAGTATCGCGATGGTATGGCCCTGTGCCGGAGTGGTGGAATTGGTAGACACGCCATCTTGAGGGGGTGGTGGGGAAACCCGTGCTGGTTCGAGTCCAGTCTCCGGTACCACATCGACGAGCCTGCAGGTCCTCGCGCCTGCAGGCTTTTTTCATGGAGGGTGCATGAAGCCCTATATCCAGCTCGATAGCGCCTCGGATCACGGCACGACGCTGCACCTATACCGGCGCGGCGAGGAGTTCTCGATCCGTGTCGAGAAGCACGGCGAACTGATGAACAGTCGCCTGCACAACTCCGAGGAGGCGCTGGCCGAACTGGCCTGCGAGCGCATCGCGGGGCGCGCGGCACAGCGGCTGCTGATCGGCGGTCTCGGCATGGGCTTCACGCTCGCCGCAGCGCTGATCCACAGCGCGCCAGATGCCCGCATCGTCGTCTCCGAGCTGATGCCGGCCGTGGTGCGCTGGAACCGCGAGCACCTGGGTCATATCGCCGGCCACCCGCTCGACGATCCGCGCGTCGAGGTGATCGAGCAGGATGTCGGCAAAGTGATGAAGAGGAACAAGGGCGGTTTCGATGCGATCATGCTCGATGTCGACAACGGCCCGGACGGCTTCACCCGCGACGACAACGACGCCCTCTATGGCCTGCGCGGGCTGAACCGCGCCTACGATGCCCTGAAGGTGGGCGGCGTGCTCACCGTCTGGTCCGCCTGCACCGATATCGCCTTCACCCAGCGCATGCTAAAGATCGGCTTCGATGTCGAGGAGCGGCGCGTCCACGCCCAGTCCGCCAAGCGCGGCACCCGCCACAATATCTGGATTGGTATCCGCTAACGTCTAAATCCGGCCTTGATCTCAAGGGGTCGGCGCAACACAGGCATTAAATCTCAGTCTGTTCTGCTATTTCAAGAGCATCGTCTACTTCGATCCCAAGATATCTCACTGTGCTTTCCAGCTTGGTATGTCCTAGTAGCAGTTGCACAGCTCTAAGGTTCTTTGTTCTCTTGTAGATTAACGTGGCCTTCGTTCTTCGTAAGGAGTGAGTCCCATATTCCATAGGATCCAATCCAATTGGCTTGGCCCATCGTAAGCTTCCCCGTCAAGGTGACACATTGAAAGTAGAGTTTCTGGCGTAGTTTGTCCGGTTTTCGTCAGTAGGGATGGATCTCCTCATCGACCTTCTTGCGTAGCTCCATCAGCTTGATCGCGTAGGCCTCCAGCGATTTGTCCTCGTCGGTGATGGGCTCCCACGAGGGGACAGCGACGGGATGGCCGTCGGCAT